>MGST01000366.1:11931-25134 GCA_001798605.1 Deltaproteobacteria bacterium RIFOXYA12_FULL_58_15
TGTGATTTGCGACAGCTCCTGCGATGGATACAACACCGCGGGTTGTTTTGGTGCCATTGCCACATCCTGCGGTGACGGCATCGCCAACGGTCTCGAGTTCTGCGACGGCGACGACTGGTTGGTCGATTCGTCCTGCGCCGGCCTCGATCTCGGAACAGGCACCATCGGCTGCACCGAGACGTGCACCCTCGACCTCACCACTTGCTCAGAGCCTGACTTCTGCGCTGCTCAAGGCTGGTACGGGGATGGGTTCTGCGATGCCTGTGAGCTGATGGGCGGCAGCGTCGATGCCGACTGCTACGACTTGTGTGAGGTCTCCGACAGTTCCTGCGCCAACTATTTTGATGCCCGTGTCCACGTATGGACCTGCGGCCACCTTGGGCTCGAGGACCCCGACTGCGGTACTTGCGGCAATAACATCCTCGAGGGTGGCGAGATCTGTGACTCCGGCCAGATTGACGACCTCACATGCACCGATTTCTACTTCGGCAGTGGCAACCTCAGCTGCACCAGCACCTGTGTGCCCGACTTCACAGCATGTGCTTCGGCAACCTGTGGGGACAACAACGCTGAAGGTGGTGAAATCTGCGACGGCACCGACCTCTCTGGCATCACCTGCCAGGACCTCGGCTACGTGAGCGGTACCCCGACTTGCCTAGAGGATTGCAACGGTTTCGACGAGTCCACCTGTTCTAACGGCGAATGGGCGTGTAATTCCGACTATTATGGAACCGACGACGGTTGCGATTGCGGGTGCGGAGTTGCCGACCCCGACTGTGCTGATGCCACCGTCGACTCATGCAGGTTCTGCGGCAATGATGGATCATGCGGCAGGCTCGACTGCTCCAACATCAATCCCACCAACAACGCCGTCTGCGCGCAGGACACCGGGGAGTGGCTGTGCCCCTTGAGCTATTACGGCAGCGACGACGGCTGTGATTGCGGTTGCGGCATCGTCGACCCCGATTGCAACGATGCAACGGCTGCTTCGTGCGTCTACTGCGACTGGGAAGGATCCTGCGGCATGGACGATTGCTCCAACATCGCAGCCGACGACAGCAGCGTTTGTGCTTGGACCTGCGATCCCGACTTCTATGGGACCGACGATGGTTGCGACTGTGGATGTGGCATCGTCGATCCCGATTGCACCGATGCGACGTCCACATCGTGTGACTGGTGCAACTGGATCGGTTCCTGCGGCACCAGCGACTGTTCGACAATCGACGACAGCAACAACAGTATCTGCGACTAACCCGGCTCCTTGCGTCAGCTGCGCACTGCTGTGGTGCGCGGCGGCGCGACGAGACCAGCCGGGACAGTTGCGCTCTTCACACTCACTTGCAATCCGCGCTCCCGCGCCAGTCGGCAGATCCCCACCGCCCCTAGATTCACCACCCCGGCGCCGCGGACCAAGTTTGGATCCTGCCACATCTCCCACTCGTGCTTGACGATCGCGGTCAATCCTATTCCCACCCGCCCAGCATCCGCCGTGACGAGACCGATAAACGCCTGGGCATATCCGCCGCGCAAACCGGGCGCGAATTGGTGAATCCGCAAGAGCTCGCGTAGCTGTTGAATCTCACCTGTTAGGTAGAGTCCCAAACACCAAACACGAAAGACGTTGAATATTTGATGGAAAAACAGAGCGGGATCTGTCACCACCTCGAACAAACGGTTTGCCAGCGGTAAATCGCCGAGCGCCACCGCCGCATACAACGCTTCTGCTGAGGCCATCGCCCGACCGCCAATGATGTCCGAGTTCTTGTCGAGTCGATATTTTCCCGCGCGAAGCTCTCGATGCAATTCCAGCATGAGATCGATCCCCTGGAGAATGTCATCTCTCCATGGCCCCTCGTCGCGGTCAATGAATAGACGACAGTGCGCCCGTGCCGCCAGACGGTCGAAGAGGCCACCGTAGAGATCTGGACTGGGAAGCTGACTCTGTATGTCGTCGAGCTCAAGAACAATGGCGCGTCCTCGATCACGCTCCGCCACCGCCGTGCGCTCGAGCTCGGCAAGTTGCTCACGCACGTCTTGAACCTCACCTCGCAGCCGCAGAACCTCAGATTCACGATCCTCAATCTGAATCGACAACTTGGCGCGGTCCCGGCGCAACCGCCTTTGAATGGCACCGGGGCCCACCCGCTCCATCTCGGTTTTGAAATCCTCGCTGCGTTTTCGCAGACCGCCGATCTCCTGGTGCAACGTCGCGATACGCATGTTGTGCTCAGTGAGAACCGTGGCAGCCTTGGCTGCCCCCGCTTCGGCCGCTAGTTGCGCCGCTTTTGAGTGATTGACACGCTGCAGGAGACTCGAAAGCTCAGCGTCGACCGCTGTTGCCCTCACCTTCGCCTGCAGCAGCTCGGCCTGCATCCGCGGAACATCCACCTCGAGGTCCGCGAGCAATCCCAACGCGAATGCTTCGCTCAGCTCCATCTCACCTTCATCTTCCGTCTTTGTGCCATGATGCTCCATCCAGAGGTCTTGCACCACTGCCACGGTGCTGCTACAGGGCCGTAGTCGATGGCCATGTTAGCACAACGTTGGACACAGATTCTTCTGTTCGTGGCAATTGCGTCCGCAGCCGTGCCGGCCTGCGATGACCCCTGCCTAGAGCTCTCCCGTGATATCTGCCGATGTGAGCGTACGGAGTACGATCAACAAGCATGTATTCAACGGGTCGAAGCGGTGGCCCTCGAGGCGGAGCCAACTGGGGGTGAGGAGGAATGTTGTGCGCAGCTCCGAGAAAGCTGCACGTGCGACGGACTTGCGGCGGGTGATCTCGCCGCATGCGGCCTCGCCCAAGAGGAAGAGGGCACTTTGGAACGTCAGTGCCTAGTCCCTGAATCTCTGGCCCCAACCAACTGAGGGGTGGAGGGAGGAGCGGCAGCGTGCTAAGACGCAATGCCGTCGCATGGCCACACCCCTGAAAAAGAAGCGGAAGTCGCGCAGACGAAGACTTCCATTGAAGTTTGATCTGCGTAAGGCGATGTTCGCCCTGCCCAACCTCTTCACCCTGTCGTCGGTGTTCTGTGGTTTCTACGCGGTCGTACTGACATCACAGGACCAGAGCCCGCAACAGTTGTACCGAGCCTGCCTTGCGGTTTGCTTTGGTGTTTTCTTTGACATGGCCGATGGCCGTGTCGCGAGATTGACACGCACACAATCGGCGTTTGGCGTCCAACTCGACTCTCTCGCCGACCTCGTCACATTCGGAGTTGCGCCCGCCCTCATCGTTTTCCACTGGGGGCTCTCAGAGATGGGCCTGGCTGGAGCGTTGATCGGCTTCATCTACGTCGGCTGCGGAGCCATTCGGCTCGCGCGGTTCAATGTGCTGGCTGAACGGACCCCAGGAACCATGAAATATTTCATCGGCGTTCCGATTCCATTGGCAGCCGGGGTTCTCATTTCGCTCGTGATGTTTCATCAGCGCGCATTTGACGCACCCGTCAGCCGCACACTCAGCATAGTCGCTCTGGTTCTCATTGTTTCCTACTTGATGATCTCCAATGTGAGGTACCGCACCTTCAAAGATCTCAAGCTCACCCGCAAGAGCATGACGCTGGTTTTCACCCTGATGGTGCTGTTCGCCGTCATCTGGACGCGCATACGCCCCACATTTGCGGTGCTGGCGTTTTCTTGGGGATACCTAACACTCGGCCTCATCGAAGAGGTCGTGTTCTTTCGTCGGCGACAGCACATCGCAGCCGCTGCACCGATCGACGACGCTATCACCTCAACCCAGGATGCCGTCCAACGGGAAGACAGCCCATGAATCGAAACAAGCTCCTCGCCGGCTTAACACGCCTGGCCGCTCCAGAATCAGCTCCTTTTGATGAACTCGAAACTCGCAATGCTCTGGTTGAATGGCTGACCGAGCTCAAGTTCCCATTTGAGGTCGATCGTTTTGGTAACACGCTGGTTCGCATTCGACACGGACACCCACGGCGACAAGTTGCCTTCGTGGCCCATCTCGATCATCCTGCCTTCAGGGTCATGTCCGTGAAGGGGCCACTCGTCACCTGCCGCGCCGAAGGGGGGGTTCCCGCCCGTGGCGTGCGTGGCGCGAAGGTGGTCTTCCCGAAAACAGCAGAGGGTCCGGTGTTGGGAACGATCGACTCCGTGAAGACCAAAGGTGGCGACCGGCCGCGAACCGATGTTGCAACCGTTCGCATCGGTGCACGTGTCCCACCGCCGAAGATTGGCGAGTTTGGCGTCTTCTCTATTCCCGCGTTGAAACGCGCCGGCAATCGTCTCAAGATGCGCGCCGCCGACGACCTGGCCGGTGTTGCGGCGATCGTTGGCGGCCTGGCAGATCTCAGCAAGGGCAGCAATCCAGTTGATGTCACCGCCATGTTCACCCGTGCTGAGGAGGTGGGTTTTCACGGCAGCATTGCCCTTGCCATCGAAGGCAAGATCCCACGAGACACAACGATCGTCTCGGTCGAGTGCAGCGAAGCAAACGACAACATCAAGCTCGGCAAAGGACCTGTCGTTCGTCTGGGCGATCGCAGCGGGCCATTTGCTCCGCAGAGCTGTGCCCTTGTGCGAGGTGCAGCCGAGAACACAAAGAAGCTGACCTTCCAGAAGGCGATGTTGACCGGTGGCAGCTGCGAAGCCACAGCGTTCACCGTTTTCGGGTTCGACGCTGCAGGCATCGCGTTGCCGCTCCTGTGTTACCACAACCAGGGGCCCCGCGGTGTTGCCGCTGAGGAAATCGATCTCCGCGACCTCGAGGGCGCGGTGCAGCTCATCGTCGCCACGGCAGAGCGTGCTGGCGCCGGCGTCGAGGACCTCGATCTTCTGCGCAACGAGCTGGTGTTGTCATCCACCGATGGTCGTGAACGTCTGCGTGAGCCGATCGATCCGATCACGGGATATCCACGGGCTGCTCGGTTCTAGATTCCGACCCGGAACAACCTGCTGCTTCCGCCCCCCAAAAAAAAGATCACAAAAAGTACGTGCCGTCTGTTCCCTCACGCTCGCTCAGCACAGTTAGCAACGCGACGGACGTTGTCGTGTCAGACGATTTTGCAACCGTGACGTGGGACATCGGACCCATGACGATTTGTGGTGCGACGATGAAAGGAAACAAAAAAAAGGGCAGCCAGCGGCTGCCCTTTTGTACTGCTTGCTCTAGAAGCTTACTTCTTCTTCTTAGCTACTTTCTTCTTGGCCACTTTCTTCGCGGCCTTCTTCGTCACTTTCTTCTTTGCTTTCTTCTTTGCTGCCATTGCCAACCTCCAATAAGGGTGTTCAGATTTGTGAATCTTAGTTTTGGTATTTCAAAGTGTCAACGGTTTTTCTTCACTACGTCGGTCCTTTCGCAAGGGCCCCGAACGACTCTCGAAGGCAAGTGATGACCGACAAGCAGCACCGTTTCTCCCTTCGCACCAACCTTTCTCCGTGTGGCGACCAACCGCGAGCCATTGCCGAGCTGATCAACGGGTTCGAGAACGGACAAAACCGCCAGACACTCCTCGGCGTGACTGGCTCCGGAAAAACTTTCACGGCCGCCAAAGTCATTGATGCGCTGCAATTGCCAACCTTGGTAGTTGCTCACAACAAAACCCTTGCCGCACAACTCTACGGCGAATTCCGCGATCTCTTCCCCGAAAGTGCCGTTGACTATTTTGTTTCCTACTATGACTACTACCAGCCTGAAGCCTACGTTCCGTCGTCAGACACCTATATAGACAAGGATGCGACCATCAACGACGCCATCGATCGCATGCGCCACGCTGCCACACGATCCCTTTTTGAGCGCAACGATGTCATCATTGTCGCGAGCGTCTCCTGCATCTATGGCCTCGGTTCAGCTGAGGCCTACTACGACATGCTGGTATTTTTGCAGACGGGTGACACCATCGACCGAGATGTCGTGCTGCGCAAGCTGACCGATATCCAGTACGAACGCAACGACATCGATTTCCATCGTGGCACCTTCCGGGTGCGAGGGGATGTCCTCGAGGTGTTTCCTGCCCACGAGCTCGACGTCGCGGTGCGGATCGAATGGTTCGGAGACGAGATCGAGGCGATTCAACACGTCGATCCCTTGCGGGGAAAAAAGATCGCCGACCTCGAAAAGATCGCCATCTACCCATCCACCCACTACGTCGTCACCCCCGAGTCTCGTCGCCGCGCCCTCGAACAGATCCGCTCCGAGCTGGAGGAGAGACTCGTTTCCCTGCGCAAAAGTGACAAGTTGCTCGAGGCGCAGCGCCTCGAACAGCGCACCCTCTTTGATCTCGAGATGATCGAGCAGATGGGGTACTGCAACGGTATCGAGAATTACTCACGGCACCTTTCGGGTCGCGCCCCGGGACAGCCGCCGCCCACCCTTCTCGATTACTTTCCCAGTGACTTCCTCATGGTCATCGACGAGAGCCACCAAACAGTCCCCCAAATCGGTGCCATGTACCGCGGCGATCGTTCGAGGAAGGAGACTCTTGTGGATTTTGGTTTCCGCCTGCCATCGGCCCTCGACAACCGACCCTTGCGCTTTGACGAGTTCGAGAGCCGCGTCGACCGGCTCCTCTTCGTCAGCGCCACACCCGGCGACTACGAGCTTGTGCAGTCGCGCGGTGTCGTGGTCGAGCAAATCATCCGACCGACGGGACTCATCGACCCCGAGGTCGAGGTTCGCCCTGCCAAGACCCAGGTCGACGACTTGCTCGCGCAAATCCGCGCACGAACGTGCAAGGGCGAGCGAGTCCTTGTGACGACGTTGACCAAAAGAATGGCAGAGGATCTGACCGAGTTTCTCGGAGAAGCCGGCGTGCGCGTACGCTATCTCCACTCGGACATAGACACTCTCGACCGCATCGAGATCCTCAGTGACCTTCGTCGAGGTGCGTTCGACGTGCTCGTTGGTATCAACCTCTTGCGCGAGGGCCTCGATTTGCCAGAGGTCTCCCTCGTGGCCATACTCGACGCTGACAAGGAAGGATTCTTGCGCTCGGAACGTTCGCTCATTCAGACTATCGGACGCGCTGCCCGACACATCGATGGCAAGGCGATCCTGTATGCCGACAACCTCACCGGCTCGATACAAGCCGCCCTCAATGAGACCCATCGCCGTCGCGAGATACAGTTGGCTCACAACCTGGAGAATGGCATCACACCCAAGAGTATTGAAAAGGCCATCCGCGACATTGCCCCAGGCATGCGAATGGAGGCCAAGAGAACGGTCCTCGAGTCGATGAATGATTTGCCCGTAGCAAAAATGCCACAACGCGTCGCCGATCTCCGCCGACAAATGCGCGACGCCGCCGATGCACTGGCATTCGAACGGGCAGCCGAACTGCGCGACCAAATATTCGAACTCGAGCAACTGCACCTGGATCTGGGCTGAGTCATGCGCGACGACCTTCGGGATAGACTCTTGCAATTCCCTAGGGCGCCCGGCGTCTATCTCATGAAGTCGACGGACGGCGAGATCTTCTACATCGGCAAGGCCAAAGATCTCAGGGCTCGAGTCAAGAGCTATCTCAATGGCGTCGACACCCGTGCGTTCGTGGCGCTGCTCGATACGCTCCTCGACGATGTCGAGATCGTGTTGACCAACAATGAGAAGGAGGCCCTTCTCCTCGAAGATCAGCTGGTCAAACGGCACCAACCGCGCTTCAACGTCAAGTTGGTGGACGACAAGCGTTTTCTCCGCTTGCGGCTCGACCCCCGTGAGACCTACCCTCGCTTGCGAGTCGTCCGTCGCTTCTCACGCGATGGCGCTCGATATTTCGGCCCGTACCACTCGGCGCACGCTATCCGCGAGACCCTGCGAATTGTTAACCGTCACTTTGGCCTGCGCACCTGTTCCGACCGCGTCATGCGCAGCCGTCATAAGCCGTGTTTGCAACATCAAATCAAACGTTGCCCGGCCCCTTGTGTCTTCGACTTGTCAAACGGCAGCTATGGGGACACCGTCCTTGACGTCGTCGCTTTTCTCGAAGGTAGGCAATCGCAGCTCATCGACACTCTCGAGGCAAAGATGCGTCGTTTGGCCGCCGATCTCCTCTTCGAGCAGGCTGCAAAAGTACGCGACCAGATCAAAGCCGTGCGCCGCTCGTTGGAGAGACAGGGACTGGTGAGTCCCCAGGCGATCAACCGCGACGTCATTGGGATCCATCGTGAGGGTTCGGAGCTCGAAATTCACGTGATGCGGACACGGGATGGCAAACCCGTTGACGCCCATCGCTACGCCCTAACACAGATGGAGGCACCGACCTCCGAGCTCCTCACCGACTTTGCGATGCAGTATTATGGTGACATCGCGGAGATTCCTACTGAGATCCTCTTCTCCACTGACATCCATTGGCACGATGTGCTCGCCCAAGTGCTGAGCGAAAAAGCCGGGAGGAAGGTGCGGGTGGCGATTCCCCAAAGGGGAGAGAAGAGGACAATGGCCGTGCTCGCCGCGAGAAACGCGGAACAAACCTTTGCCAGCAGTCGGCGCAGGGCCATAGCGGCGCAGGGCGCAGTGCTTCGTCTACAGCGCCGGTTACACCTTCGTCAGGCCCCAGAGATCCTCGAATGTTTTGATATTTCCCACTTGGGCGGAACGGATATCGTTGCTTCAGCGGTGCGCTTCGAGCAGGGCGAGCCCCGCAAAGACGGATATCGCTATTATAAGGTTCGCTCGCTCGAAGGGCAGGATGACTTCGCTGCCATGTACGAGATCCTCAGCCGTCGAGCTCGACGTGGCCTCGAGGAGGGAGACCTCCCCCATCTGATTGTCATCGATGGTGGCAAAGGCCAGCTCAACGCGGCGCGGGCCGCACTCGAAGATCACGGCATCGACGATGTCGACTTGATTGGGTTGGCCAAGGCGCGCCCTCTCGGCCCAAAGTCGACGATCGCACAACAGGAGTATTCAGCAGAGCGGGTGTTCGTTCTCGGTCAAAAAAACCCTGTGGTGTTGCGACAAGATTCTGCCGAGCTCTTTCTGCTGACACGTGCCCGTGACGAGGCCCACCGCTTTGCCGTGGGTTTTCAACGAAAGGCTCGAGGCAGAAGAATGAGCCATTCTGAGCTCGATGACATTTCTGGAGTTGGACCCAAAAAAAGGGCGGCGTTGCTCCGGACGTTTGGCTCCGTTGCGAAAATCCGTCAAACCGCACTTGCCGAGGTGGCAGCGGTGGTGGGCGAGAAGACGGCAAGAGCCATATGGGATGGCCTTGTCGATGGCGACAAGCTCGATTGAGCTTCGCCTCTATGCGACTCTCGGCTAAGTTCACATTCATGGCTTTTCGCATCCTTGCGCTCATTCCCGCTCGCTCAGGCTCCCGCGGCCTTCGGCACAAGAACGTTCAGAAGGTGGGCGGCATCCCCATGCTGCAAAGAGCTGTATCCTTGGCCCTGCAAAGCCAACGACGGGGGGAAAGCTGGCATGTGATGGTCAGCACCGACTCGCGCGCCTACGCTGACCTCGCCAAGAAAGCGGGTGCCGACGTACCGTGGCTCCGCCCCAAACGTTTGTCCTCGAGTGGTGCCCGCCTCATCGACGTCGTCCTTTACACGCTCGAGTGGCAGGAGCGCCGCGGCCATACCTACGACGCCGTCGCCATGCTCTCCGCTGCCACCCCCCTCACTGCCATCCGGGACCTTCGCAAAGCCATCCGCATGCACCGACGGCAGGGCGATGCAGTCATCTCTGTAACCAAGAGCAAGATCCCGGACCCCTGGCGCTTTGGCCTGGAGGGGGGACGACTCACAGCCACCGCCCAGAACCACCGCATTGATCGTAGACAAGTGAGCCCCGATCGCTACCAACTCAACGGTGCCATTTATATTGCGACACCCGCGTGGTTGAACAAACATCGGCAGTTTTTCGTGCCAAACAAGTCCATTGCCCTCGTCATGCCCGATGGGCGGTCTGTGGACGTTGACAGCAAATTGGACCTTGATTGGGCGCGATTTTTGTGTTCCACAGAGTTCCCACGGGGAGACAAGTGATTTGACATCAATCGAAGTGGAGACTAAAAGCTCTACTCTCAGCGTTTGGTCACCCCAAAGGGTCTCCAACTTTGATTGCAATTCGAGAGGGGAGCTTCCACAAAACATGGGAAGCCCGAGTGGGTCTATATTGCGAATGCTGTTCTTGAAGACCATTTCGTCGACAGTTTTGCTGTTGACGTTGTTCGCTGCACAGGCGAAAGCCCAAGATCTGCCCAATGACGCCACGGGGTTCAAGGTTGGGGACGGTCGTCTGCACCCCTACCTGCAGGTGGACAGTCGTTTCGTTGCCAACCCAGGACGGCAGTCCGGCGGCGGAACCAACGATGTTGTGTTGGTAGCCAGGCCCGGGCTCGATTTTGTCTTGCCCTCTGATGCCCTCGACTTCAAGCTCAATGGCGATGTCGAGTGGCGCCAGTACATGAATGTGGGCGACGAGGACACGAGCAAGTTATCCACCCTCATGGGGCAAGCCGCCCTCGATGCGCAGATCAACAAACAAGGTGCCGTGGGCTTTGGGCTGCATGAGCGGTTCCAACGCACCGCCGATCCTGGCAATCAAACCGTAACTGCCCGACTTCTAAGGGTCACCAATGATGCGGGGCTCGGCATTGACCTTCGTCCCGGCGGTGGGGCGTTGGTGTTTAGCCCCAGCTACAACTTCATCTACGAACGCTACGATCGTCCCGAATCCGAGGCGGATCCAGGCACCTATCTGCAAGATCCAGAGAACCTCGACAGCATGACGCATCTACCCAAGCTGCGGGCGTCCTGGAAGTTCTTGCCAAAGACTGCTCTTTTTGTGGAGGCCGAAGGTCAATTGACCGTTTATCCAAATGCCGCAGTTGATACCAACGTTGACACCAACATCTTTTTGGCTCAGGTGGGTGCGGCTGGCAGCGTCACTCAGAAGATCGCTCTCTTGCTCAAGGCGGGCTACGGCGGCACCTTCATTTCCGCTGACAACCTCGGTGCCGACGCCAACTTCAACTCGGTAGTCGGTCAGGCAGAGTTTAACTACCTCGCCTCCGAGACCATGCGTTTTCGTGCAGGCGCGTTGCGTACCGTCAAGGCCACTCCCCTGTTTAAGTACTTCGACTTGGTGCGCGGTTATGTGGGCTACGATCAGACCTTTGGCGCATTCCAGGTCGGTGCCAAGCTCTCGTACGACTACATGATTTTCGCCACCGCCGTTTCTGGACCAACCAGTGACCGCAACGATGGAAATTTCCAGGCTGAGCTCTCCTTGG
Source organism: Deltaproteobacteria bacterium RIFOXYA12_FULL_58_15 (assembly GCA_001798605.1). Classification (GTDB taxonomy): domain Bacteria; phylum Myxococcota; class XYA12-FULL-58-9; order XYA12-FULL-58-9; family XYA12-FULL-58-9; genus XYA12-FULL-58-9. The sequence goes on from MGST01000366.1 coordinate 23,136, forward strand.
CCTATCGCGCCACTGAGTGGCTGACGGTGTCACTCACGGAACGAGCCGACTCGCGCTCGTCTGACTACAGCGCTGGCGCTGATAGCCCCCAATTCGACTACTTCATGAACGACCTGTTTCTCCGCATCAGCGCCCGCTATTAGTCCGTTGGAAACGTGATTCGTGCGCCATCTCCAAGTTCTCCAAGTCTCCAAGTCCTGTTCCTTGACTCAGACACCGCACGGCACCTAGACTAGCGGGAACTCAAATTTTTGTCGTGGTGACATGAGCCGCATCATCGGGATCGATCTTGGAACAACAAACACCTGCACGGCGTTTGTGTCGAACAAAATCCCTCGGGTCATACCAACGGAGAGCGGTTTCAATACGATGCCGTCGGTGGTCACCTTCCATCCAGATGGCACCGTGTTGGTTGGGCAGGCCGCCAAGGAGCAGATGCTCACCTACCCGGAGCGCACCCTGCATGGCATCAAACGCCTGTTGGGGCGGCAAGGCAGCTCTCGAACCGTGCAAGAGTTGCGCGGCTACTTCAGCTACAAGATCGTCACCGGCGAGAAGGGTCTCGCAGCCGTCGAGGTGGGCGGAAAGATCCACACCTGTGACGAGATCCAGTCACACATTCTCAAACAAATCAGACGATACGCTGAAATCAATCTCGGCGAAGACATACCCGATGTCGTCATTGCGGTCCCTGCCTACTACAGCGACCAACAACGAGCGCTGGTGAAACGTGCGGGAAGTCTCGCTGGCTGGAACGTCAAGCGCATCGTCAATGAGCCAACAGCGGCCGCCCTGGCCTATGGCTTCAACCGTGGTTTCGACCAGAAGATCCTCATCTATGACTTGGGGGGCGGAACTTTCGATGTCTCTATTCTCGAGATCACCGGGAACGTTTTCCAGGTCGTCGCGAGCGGTGGCGACATGTTCCTCGGCGGCTCTGATTTCGACGCGCGGATTCAAGACTGGATACTCGACATGCTGCGCAAACAATACAAGGTTGAGCTCGACGACGACCCTGCTGCTTTGCAGCGGGTGCGCAGCGCGGCAGAGCGCGCCAAGATCGAGCTGTCACTTCTAGCCAATACTGAAATCCGACTCCCTGCGCTCGTGGAACGGCGGGGCAAGTCGATTGATGTCAACATGGTTCTCGACCGTGACACTCTCAATTCTCTCACAGAGGACCTGGTCGGCCGTACCATCAGTGTCATCGACAGGCTTCTCGAGGACTGCCACATCGGCAAACATGAAATCGAGGAGGTCATTCCCGTCGGTGGCCAAACGCGCATGCCACTGGTCGTCGACGCCATCACCTCGCATTTCAACAGATCCCCACGTAAGGGCATTCACCCTGATGAATGCGTCGCCCTCGGCGCGGCCCTGCTTGGTGACTCGTTGGCCAAGATCGACGCCGTGACGTTGCTGGACACCCTCAGCGTCCCTCTCGGTGTCTCTGATCGGAATGGCAAACTGAAAGTCCTCATCGACAGAAACGTGCGACTGCCCCACAAGGCATCCATGGACATCGCCACGCAGACAGACAACCAAACGGTGCTCGAGCTCGACGTGTACCAGGGCGAATCCGAGATCCCCGTTCAATCGGCAGAGTATCTCGGCACTCTCATTTACGCGGACATCCCACCTGCCCCGGCCACAACGGTCAAGGTGAACATAGAGATGCTTCTCGACGCCGAGGGCATGTTGAGCATCACCGCATCCAACAACCAGTCAGGGGCCCCTAAGAAGATCACCCTCACCACTGTGGAACGCCCAACCAACGATGACTCGCTGGAGGAGCGCCGAGGACCGGGAGTCGTGCCGCCTGAGCCGAGCTCTGGTCTCAAAGGCCTAGTCCGAAGCCTGTGGAGCAAGAAATAAACAGCAACGCCTTGAAAAAGATCCACGTCGCGATACTTCGTTGTCGCCTCCGGTGCCTGCTCATGTACCACAACGTACACTGCGCGGGCTCCTCGGCTCCGCCTCGTCTCGCTCGTGTCTCTTT
>MGST01000366.1:25145-28316 GCA_001798605.1 Deltaproteobacteria bacterium RIFOXYA12_FULL_58_15
GTACCACAACGTACACTGCGCGGGCTCCTCGGCTCCGCCTCGTCTCGCTCGTGTCTCTTTTCCAATGCGTCGCTGTTTAGTACCCGAAACGGGTGAGGCTACTGCCAATCCTCAGGTTTGACGACGACCCGCTCATCACCACCCTCTTTGATCGTTTTGGTGGTGCGATAGTTCTTGCCGTCGGGACAGGCGATTGAGACTTCGCACCTGCCGACAGGGGAGGCCTTCTTGAAGAACGGCGCAGGCCCAAGGTTGCTCTTGCCAACCGTCACCTTGCAATCCGCCTTGCCGATGGTCATGACACTGAGCTTGCCCTCTGAGCCGCCACAGCTACCCGTGCCGCCGTTGCGGCCGCTGGGCTTGCCCTTCTTGACCGGCTTCGGCTGTCGTGGACGATCCTTGATCACCCTTGGAGCGCTCTGGGGCGACAGCGTTTCATCCACGATGACTTCCATTGTCTCGTTGAAAGCCACAGGGACCTTGGCGGACTGGAATCCCTCTTTGACGATCTCGACCGTGTGATTGCGGGTCGTATCAACTCCATTGAGCTCACAGGGCGTCACACACTGATTGCTTCCCCCCAAAGAGGCGGTTGCCTGAGATGGACTCGACCGCACAACGATTCTCCCCCCGCTATGCGTCGGCCGCAATGTCACATCAATCGTTGCACTCATCTGGTCAGGCTGCAGGGCAACCACCCGAGTTACCGTCTCATAACCGTGCTTTCGCAGCTCAAAAGAAATCTTCTCCGAGTCACCCGCGTGGGTGAGGGTGAAAGGTGTAACCCCTAGCGCTTTGCCTTGTTGATACACTGTGGCTCCAGGAGGCTCGGAGCCGATGTTCAACTTCGGTCCAACAGATTGCGCCAACGCAGGAGGCGCGAGCTCCACGTGGATGGTGGCGGGGTTGCCGGCTGCCAGTTCAAATCGGTAAGCGCGATCCGCAAACCCCGTCGACTTGGTTGTCAGGATGTGTTCACCAACGGAGACATCGCTCTTGGTAATGGGAGTCCTACTGCCAATCAGTTGGTTATCGAGATAGACGTCCACAACCGTGGTGGGTGAGGATGTGATGACGATGGTGCCATAGTTGCTGCTGGTTCCGGTCAAAAGCACGAGCAGCAGAATCAAGAGCGATACGAATGCGGCAACCGCGATCAGGATCGCCCCCGTGTGCCGAATACCGACGGATCGAATAAGTTCGCCACCGCTCAGCGATGGTTGCGGTTGAAGGCTATGGCGCTGCGGCTGCGCATCGACAACAGAACCGGTGGGCTCCAGCGGAGCGGGCCCGGCCTTCGAGTTTTCACCCCACCCATTACCTTTGCCCGGCGAATGAACCTGGGTGGACACTTCTCCGTGATCATCGGAACTGCGAAACCCCGACTCGAAGACCATCGTGTTTTCGTCACTGCCCCCACTAAAACTTCCTGCAGACCGTTCGTTGTCGAACGCATTGGCTTTGGATGGCAAAGGTGCCATTCGCGCAAACTCCTCCATCTTTTGCATTTCTGCTTCGATGGAGTCACTGAATTGACTCTGCAACAACCCAGCAAGGCGCTTGGTGTTGAATATGGTATTGTCCTCAATCAGGAACTGTTGCAGATCATCGTGCAGATCACTGGCGGCCTGGTAGCGCTGGTCGCGCTCTCTCGCCAATGTCTTCAACAACACGGCCTCGAAGGCCGGTGGAATATCTGGGTTGTGCTCACTTGGAGGCACAACCTCGGCGTTGCGCACTTTTTCCAAGGTCGAGAAGTCGCTCTCCCCTAAGAAGAGACGCTTGCCCGTGAGCATCTCGTACATGAGAATACCGAGAGCGAAGATGTCCGAGCGGTGGTCGATATCCAAACCGCGAACCTGCTCCGGCGACATGTAACCAAACTTGCCCTTGAGAACTCCCGCTTGCGTCTTGGAGGCGCGATCCTCGGCTTTGGCAATCCCGAAGTCGGTGATCTTTACTGCCCCTTCAAAGCTCACCAAGATGTTCTGTGGGCTGACGTCACGATGAATGACGTTCATCGGTTTACCGGTTGGGTCTACCTTGCTGTGGGCATAATCCAACCCGTCACAGATCTTCGAAGCCAGATAGGCAGCGGCGGGTAGTGGCAAAAGCTCATCCCGCTTGCGGTAAAAATCGAGGATCTGGCGCAAATCCTTGCCAGAGACGTACTCCATGGCGATGTAGTACTGCCCCTCGAACTTGCCCAACTCATAAATCTGCACAATGTTGGCATGGCTGAGCTGAACGGCAATCCGGGCTTCGTCGACAAACATGTTGATGAACTCATCGTCATCAGCCATGTTCGGCAGAATCCGTTTGATGGCAATGATTCGCTCGAACCCCTCGACCCCAAAGGCCTTCGCCTTGAACACCTCGGCCATGCCGCCAACGTTGACCCGCTCAAGAAGCAGGTATTTGCCAAATGTCGCAGGGTAACTCATCTAATCATCTTGCGGCTGCCCTCGTTGGGCCAGCCTTGCTCAGCATCTATGTTTCTTCTTCCAAGCTTCGACAAGATTAGCACCAACTGGCCGGCGAGGTCGAATCATCGATCACCTTTTGCTCCGATCCGGTGTGACAAACCCCTGCGGGCGGACGAGCGCGAGTGGCCACATAGTATCTATGTTGCACCCAAAGGCTGTGTTAGCCTGATGCGAGGAGCAAACTGATGGAGCTCAACGACATACTCGCAGTCGCATTGCGCGGCGGTGCCTCAGACATTCACCTCAAGGCAGGCCTGCCGCCGATGTTCCGCCTCAATGGCGCTTTGGTGCCCTTAAAGGACGCACCCCGATTGCCCCCCGAGGAGATCTCCCGGATGGCGTTCTCGATCATGAACGACGTCCAGAAAGGAAAATTTCGCCAGACCAATGAGATCGATCTCTCCTACGGTGTGCCGGGCCTCGGTCGTTTTCGTGTCAACGTGTTCCAACAGCGGGGCACCATTGGGGGGGTCTTTCGCGTCATTCCCCTAAAGATTCAGAGCATTGAACAGCTCGGTCTACCGAAAATCCTTGAGACAATCGCCCTCGAGCCACGCGGACTCATTCTCGTCACGGGCACCACGGGATCGGGCAAATCGACCACCCTCGCGGCGATGATCGATCACATCAACACCCAGCGCACGACCCACATTCTGACCATCGAAGATCCCATTGAGTTTTTGGT
>MGST01000367.1 GCA_001798605.1 Deltaproteobacteria bacterium RIFOXYA12_FULL_58_15
AACGCGGAGACTTGCGGTCTGGGCGTTGGCGCAGATGGGCTCTCCACCTGGTGGGCCTGGATAGAAAGAAACTGGTGGTCCCATCGCCGGTTCAAACAAGTGTTCGGTGCGCCAGAATTCTCAATTCTCGGGCGATCTTTTCGATGAGCGCTTTCTGCGGTCGCGAGAGGTGAATCCCTGGTCGTTTCTGTTTTGCCAACAGGATTGCTTGGTCGACCGGGTCGACCATGGAAATCGTTTTCGACGAGGATAATCGCAGTTACTTTGAGGTTCACACCGTAGTGGCCGTGCCAAATTCAGTATTGGCCGCTTGTGAACTGGGTTACAAAATGGGCATGGGTCTCTCGCCCGGCGAGCCCATTTCCGAAGAATGACCCTGCGGGCAAGAGTAGCCCCCTTCCCCCCTCAAATCTCCCCCCGTGGAAAACAGTGCTGCGAAAGCGCCGATACAGAGTGCGCAGAAGTTGTCGCGCGATCATGCTGTTCTCGTTGGACGTTGCAATCCGAGCACTAATGATGCGAATCACATCCTCATCACGCTCAGTGTAAACCGTTGTGATAACGCCTCGAGCAATGGGACCAAAATGGATTGACGCGCCATACGTGCGTCAATCCTCTAAAATCAAAGACTTACAGCGGTGAAATAGCTCAAGGGGTTGTCTGAAGGAAAACCCCGGGGAATGCCTTCCAAATGGCATCAGCTGCCGCAGCATCGATCGTCGAGGTCGCCTGACGAACCTCGGCCGTTCCGTTATGGTCTTCCCCTCGGTGGATGCGAGCATGCATTTCGACGACCTTCTTAGCCTCACTTTCGTACCACGAGATCGCGTCGGCGCCGATTCGCAGGCTGCTCAGATCGGCGGTGATATTGTTCGGATGGACTTTGCATATCCACCCCACTCCGAGCGGATTGATCCGCAACAACTCCACTCGATCCTCGAGGTCATCGTTGACTCGGGTAACACGGCCGGCAACAGGACTGGGGAAAGCGATGCTGTGCTCTCCACGTTTGACGGTAAACAGACGTCCACCGATACTCAGCGTGCTGCCCACTTTCGGTAGAATGATGGCGTCGATTTCTCCCAAGGTTTTGCGCACGAGATCGTCGAGACCAATCCGGACTTCTCCGGTCACCTCAATCTTCGCCCACGCGTGCGAAGATGAAACAAACACTCCGGCTGGCACGTTGAAAACGCGGTTCGATTCCTGTTCGGAGGAAGCAACAGTGACCAAATGGATCTGGGGAGTCTGTTGTTTTTCAATGCGATCTTGTCGTCGAAACAACGACTTGCTCACAAAATCAACCAGCTCGTCGGCCGAAAAGGGTTTTTGCACATAGTCGAGAGCACCATACTTCATGGCGTCTACCGCCGATTCGACGGTGGCGTGTCCGGTGATCAAAATGACATCGACATCTGGTCGGACATGCTTGACCGCCTTGGTGACGTCAAGGCCGTCCATGTTGGGCATTTTCAAGTCGGTAAAAACGAAGTCGTACTCTCGTTTTGCGAGCAGGTTGAGACCCTCTGCTCCCGTCTCTACCGTGTCGACAGCAAACCCTTCTAACACCAGTGTTTTGCGGAAGGAGTCCAGAACGATGCGCTCGTCGTCAATGGCGAGAATACGCGCTTTCGGATCTGCGACTTCCACTCGCGTGAGGCTCGGCGTATCGTCACTGATGGTCAGCTTCAAACCAAGATCGAGTGCCTCCTGCCGTTGTCGGCGGCGACGGGTTTGAGCAAGGCGTCCTAAGACCGTTCGCATCGCCAAATCCACCACCACAATCAAAACCACGGCCGCAATAACGATAACAACAAACATCTCAACTCCTCTTTCCATCTCCCCAACGGTCTCGGCAAACCAAGCTAGCGACCTCAGAATCGAGGTGGCTGGGTTCGAGGTCGAACAGCCAACCTTCCCCCTCCGGGTCGATATTCACAGCCTGCGGGTCTTCACCAACGCGGGCATTGATATCCACCACTCTCCCGGACAAGGGCGACCAAACGCGACAGGATGCACCGTCACGGGTACTGACTTCGGCGCATGGTTTGCCCTGGGTCACTTCCTCACCAACGGCAGGCAACTTGAGCCTGTCGAAGTAGCGAATACTGTCCGCAAAAGCGTGCGCCATGCCCACCCTCACGAGCTTGGAGGGCGCACTTACCAACGCCCAGGTGTTGATCCCAAGTCCGTACAGCGTGTTCTTGCTCTCAATGATTGACGCGCGATCTGCGGATTCGCCACAGACTGCCAACGGGGGTTTGTGCTCTGCGTCGGAATACCGCAACGCGCATTGAACAACCCCCAACAGCTCACCTACGTCAAACGGCTTAGGCAGACAATCAAATGCACCCAGCCTGAACGGCGTCACGGCGTTCTCCAACGTGGCATAGCCGGTCATGATGACAACCGGTATGCCTGGCTGGTTCATTTGAGCGATTGCCAACACGTCGAGTCCCGACCCCCCAGGAAGCATGAGGTCACACAGGATCGCACGGTATGAGTTCGTCTTGAGTCTGTCGCCAGCTGCTTTTGTGTCGGCTGCAGAATCAATGCTCAGACGCTCGCCAGCGACTGTCTTGGCTACCGAAGCGATGACAATCGGCTCGTCATCAACAACCAATAGGTCTGCCCCATTATGCATGAGGTACTGGGGTCGTCGATTCTGAGGTTTTGTTGGTTGCTGGCAAGCGAATTCTCACAGCGGTCCCCTCACCGACCTCACTCGCGAGGTCAATCTCTCCTCCATGCCGATCGATGATCCCCCATACCACAGCGAGCCCGAGTCCCGTGCCGCTGTTTTCCTTGGTTGTGAAGAACGGCTCAAACACTTTGCCAACCGCCTCCCTGGGAATTCCACATCCGGTGTCGCGGATCACCACTTCGACACCACATTGCTCAATAGGCTGACAAATCCTAGCACTAATAGTGATCTTGCCGTCAACACCGATACTATCAGCCGCATTCACCAACACATTGATGAAGACCTGCAGGATCTGGTTCGGATCACCGTCGACGGTCGGCAATCCCGACTCAATTTCTCGAACGACGACGATGTTGTTCAAGCTCAAACGGTGCCCGACAATACTCAAAGCGTTCTCGATGACGCCCACAATTCCAACTTCGACCTTTTTTGTCGGCGCCTGGCGGGAGAAGTCCAGGAGTTGTTTGACGATCTCGCGACAGCGCTTGGTCTCACGAACAATGACTTCGAGATCTTCTTTGGTTTCGGCATCATCGGTACACCGCCGCAGAAGGAGGCTACTGTAGGTGAGAACTCCCGTAAGCGGGTTGTTGATTTCATGGGCGACGCCAGCGGCGAGCCTACCCAGAGACGCCAGCTTGTCCGATTGCACCAGCTGCTTTTGTGCTTCGGCTAGTTTGTGCATCATCTCGTTAAACGAGTTGCCCAAATGTCCGAGCTCGTCGTTTCTTTTCACTTCGATCTTGTAGGCGAGATCGCCCTTGGCGATCTGATTGGTTGCCACCATCAGCCTGCCGACAGGTTTGCCGACAAGATTCTCGAAAATGATCCAGATGAGAAGGCTAATCGCAAACACGGCAATGAGAGCAAAAAGAAGAAACCGCGTGCGGTCAGCACTCATCTGACGCTCAACCTCATCGAGAGACATCGTCACATCGAGAACACCTAGCACCTTCTGATCGCGGCTGTGAGCATGACATTCTGCTGTCCAACAACTCGGCTCGTTGTAAATCGGGTTAATGATGCCGAGGTTCTTTGTGCCCGATTTAGACTCGAAAATGCGGGTACGATCGGTTGTCGCGAGCTTTTCGAGAGGCGAGTCCGCGGCATGACAGGCGAAACAGGCCTCTGCTTGAGTGTCGACCATCGTGCCAATCACCGCCTTGTCGGAGGAGTAGATGATCGTCCCTTCTTTGTTGAAAACACGGACCTTCTTAATTCCATCCTGTTGAGCGATCATGTCGATCGTTCGATGGACCCGGTCTCTCTGATTGAGCAGCATGTCGTAGTTGGTACTACTCTTGATCGTTTCGCTCAGTTGATGGGCGTGGTCCTTGACGTGGTAAATCAAGGCTTCGCGCTGAGAGGTTAGGATGTAGTAGGAAAAAACACCGATGATCGCGATTGAGACGACCGCTGTCGTCATGATCAGTTTGTAGCTTATCCTGTGTGCCATGTTGGGACATCTGCTCCATTATCAAGCGCGTGACGGAGACAAGCAAATTGTGACGCAATGCACAACTACGATCGAACGCACCGAGCCGACGTGGCTACCCGAGTTCCTCGCGGGCACCTCATGCGGTGTTTCGGTCGAAGTTTCGATAACTCTGTCATTCGACCACTTTTTGAACTTGGACGAACTCGGGCCAGGCCTCGTGTCTACAGCGGATTTCGTCGCTGGGGGCGGGAGCCACGTGGAGAGGTCCGCACGATGGTCAAACGGAATTTCCGCTCGCCCGCAAGACTCCTATGGGCTATGGGAGCCGATTCGGTAACCTGCAATTTTGGGGCAACGAATCCGAGATTTCCCGCCTTCGGTAACCTGAATTACGGGTCAATTCGGGGTCAATTCGAGCGGAGCTTTTACGCAACGTATTGCCGTCGACCGCCGACAATCAAACCCGTGGCATTTTGACACCCGTTCCAGCGAGGGAGATTGCGCATGATAAAGAAGATCGACGGCTATCGGTTTTCGGAGAAGGTTGCCGCGGAGGTGGCGAAAGAGGTTGGAATCGCAGGGACATCCAATCCTGAGGACATTGCCGTTGCGGCAAAGGACTTTGATGGATTCGTCATGTCGAGGGCACCTGACGGGTACCTCGATCGTGACGAGTACCAGAGGGCACCTGATGGGTACCTCAATCGTAAGGAGCTGTACCAGGGAGCGAGAGAGCTGTTTGTCGACAGTAAGGGGTCGGCCGAGGACAACGTCTGGAAGGCGGCGTACGAATACAAGGGAAAGTCCGTCGAACTCGAGTCTGACGAGGCCGGCAACTCCATCAAGATCAACGGTCGTTATGTGGAGTCGTTTGATTGGTCCATTACGTTGAACGGCATCGTCTGTGACGAGATCAAGGGCGTCTACTCAACCCCACGCCAGCTCGCCGAAGCGTTGATCGACAAGGGCGTTTACTAAGGCTGAGAGGCTGAGGGTCGGACCCCCCACAATCTCGGCGTCCGAAAATCTATTCTTTCAGAGAGCTGCGGACGGGCTCCGAGTTCCCACCTGGTACTCTCCTCAAGCTAGCAACCACAATCGCCTTGCAGTTGTTTTTGTCCGATCTTTCGCGCTCCTTCCTTCAGAAGCAGGTCTACGGTGTAGCGCGTGCTCGTAGGTGACATGAACACCATGAGCCACCGGCACCGGAGTTCACGAAATGTTTTGTGTCAGACATTTTGCAAGTAACATACCTGGCTACTCTTCTCGTCTACGCTCACTCACTTTTGAGTTTTGCTGAACAGCCATCGGCGGAGTCGATCTCGACAGCCGGACTATCGCTTCTGCTTGAGGGGGCAACATTCACTGTGCACAAACGCGCTCGCACCTGTTGCATTGATGCGTAGAAGAAGCAACCGCCTACCTTCATAATCCCAACATCGAAGCGAGCAATAACCTGCGGGAGCGAATGTTGCGAACAGAGAAGTTGATAGAGGAGTCGTCGATGTTCAGGCGAACGATAGAGGGCCGTGCAGTTTTGGATGTCCTGCGGACAATCCTGCAAACTGCTGTTGCCGCCGGGGTACCCGCCCAAGCGTATCTCATCGATGTAATGCGGGCAGACCCCAATGAAGTTGCCGAGCACCCCGAGCACTACACGCTACGCGCGTGGGCAGCACAGCAGGCTGCACAAGAGTCGGAGTTGATTGGTGCTCTGGCAACCGATGCTCCCTCGACGGTCAGTGCCACAAGTTAGGACCTGGGCGCAAAATTTTGCAGCGCTCCTCCACCCACACGGGTGGTTGGAAGAAATGACAAATCAGAAAGGCTAGTTCTCCAGGAGTGACTGTGACGACATGCGGTTCTCACCGACAAATGTCTCGGCAATGTGCGCGTAACCTGCCATCACATTTGCTGACGAGTTCGGCGGTTTCTCGCGAAGTTGGCGACCGCCGATCTCGGGGCCCGTCAAACCACTGGTTACTTTCCTGCGAGCCTGTTTGGGGTCACTCCAGTTCTTGCGTGACCAGCTTCAAGATCTCCTTCTTGATGCCCTCGTAAAACGCTCGGGCTTCGTTGGGTTTGCCCGAGGATCTTGCCGGCTTCATGCTCGATTCCACGACGACGGTCTGCTTGGGATCGGCCAACGAGACAGGCTCGCACACGCTCCTGAACTTCTCTTCCACGAGATCGACGAGAGACTTTCCGGTTCTTGTGCGAACGTCCAACTTGGCGCCGGCTTCAACCAGGGCTCGAATGACCGCGAGGCCTTCGCGTGCGGATTTCTCGTCACGCTTCTTGTCGAAATTGGAGATGACCAAAAAGGTCTCGACGGCGCTTTGGAGCGCACTCTTGCCGGACCAACTGCTGTTGGGATTGGCGCCGCGCGCAAGGAGCGCTTGCATGAAACGACTGTCTGCTCGGTAGGTGGCGAGCATCACCGTGTTGTGCCCCTTTTCCCCGCCAAACCAACCTTTGGCCGCGTTCACATCGGCGCCCTCTTCGAGCAGGAACTGGACCACGGAAAAGCAATCTCCAAACGTCACGAACGTGTCGCTCAACGCGAGCAAGAGCGGGGTCGACGAAAGCACGCCGCCGGTTCGTGCATTGACGTTGGCGCCTCGGGCCACAAGTAGTTCCACGGTTTTGAGATCACAGACGTTTGCTGCACGCGCCAGAGGCGTGAGCCCACCTGCCGTGCCAGTGATGGCTTCAATGTCGGCGCCCGCCGCAATGAGAATGGCCGCGGCCGCGGGCTTGCCCAACAGGACGGCGTTGTTCAAGAACGATTCGTTGAATTGGCCGCCTGTGCCGTCCACGTCGAGGCCGGCTTTGATCAACTGATGGAGCTTCGCGTTGTCGCCGGACTCAATGGCACGAAGCGCGTCGCAGGATGTTGGGGTCTTCCCGAACGCGACGCCCGAGGCCACGGTCACGAGTGCCACCAAGAACAGCGCGATGGAACTCATGGGCGGCAGTAAGTATACCGGAACGCCTCGGATGTCCCGAGAATTCGGAGTCATACGCCACAGATAACACTTTCTCCCGGGGCTCGTAGATGACATGAACACCATGAGCCACCGGCCACATAGTTATCAAAAGATCTTATCTCGGACATTTCGTCCAGTATGGCCCTACAGCCTACAACCCTATTCCAGCAAGCGCCAGATTTCGCGTTTATCTGTCCCGGCCGAACCAACACCGACTCTCTCACGGGCCAAACGCAAGAATTCACGCCAGCGGCGGCGTTGAGCTTTCTGGCAACCTTCATCGCCACCCAGGTCGACAAGAGGGGTCATTTCGAAAGTTCGAGCCGTCAACAAGTGCTCGATGATCTCCTGAAAGTTTGGCTGCAGCATGAGGGATGGGTGGGAAACTCAGGCAGCGGCAGTGTACCGGTCAAGGGACCAAGCGTGATGGCGCTCTGCCAACGACGCGGCGAATGCGGCGACAGAAAGTGGAATAGTCACCAAACCCCGCGTTGAGTGCCGCTGACGTGAGGCTCGCCCCGTCCGAGCTTTCCAGCTGCGTCCACAGGAAGTGCTCCAGACGAAGGAACTGAACATACTGCACCGGAGTCATCCCGAAGTTGTGTTTGAAGGCGCGCAAGAGATAGTAGCGGTCCAGTCCCATCTCTCGCGCCAGCGCCGCGACATTCACGGGCGACAGGAAACGCTCCTCCAGCGCGCGCTTGGCGTGAAGCATGCGTGCCGTGTTGTGGCAGGGCTCGAGCGCGATGGTTCGGAAATCTGTCATGCCGGCCACGAAACGTCTCGCCATTTTGACCAAGGCGGCCGCCCCGAGCTTCGTACTGGTGTTCCACAGAGTCACACCCAGCTTTGAAATGCGGGGATTACACGGACGACACAGAGTCACGCCGAGCTCGGCCACGCTCGGTTTCAGAAGGTCAATCACCAGAAGCCTTGTGCGTTGCCGCGAGCGGGCCACGTGGGGGGTGCCGCGATGAATGAGGAAGCAGTCCCCCGGACTCAGGCACACTTGTTGCCGTGTGGGTCCAAACTCGACATGATGCTCTCCGGCCACGACAAACACGAGCTCGCTCGATCGTGTCGACACACAGCGATCGCTCGACTGGCTCCGCAGTTGGGTATATGCCCGCACCGAGATCTCGCCGGCCACAACCCAACGCAATTTGAGACGGTTGTTGACCGTGACAAGCCGTTTCAGGCGAACGTCGTCCTTGGCGGGCCGGACCTTCATGGCATCGTTACCTTGATGCGAAGATGAAACTGTCAATACAGGGGGTCAAGCTCAAAAGATCAATTTCTCCCAAGACAGAAGGACGCTTCGAGTCTAGAGTGCCGCCGTATCGATATCAGAATGACTCGGAGGAGAAGATGCAACACCCAATAGCGGCATCCTGGCTCTCGAGTTTCGTCGTGTTGACCTTGGGCTTTGCTGCTTCGGCTTCGACACTCGATTCTTCGCTATATCCCCTCACCGTACATTACGAAGAGGAGGCTCAGGCAGTCTACGCCAGGAGCGTGCTCAGCGCCGTGGAAGATGCGTGGAGCTTTCAGGTCGACGAAATGGGTTTTCCTGCCCCACCCGCGGACAGCGGACTCTATGGAAGTGACCGATACGACGTTTTCGTCGCGGAGGATCCGTACGGTTCTAGGTGCCACAGAGAGGCACCGGCCGCGGATCGACCGTACGGATTCACCTCGAGCATGATCGTTGACCCTATCCAAATCCCGGTTTGGGCGTTGGGCCTCGTGCTATCGCACGAGTTCCACCATGCTGTTCAGGCCGGTATTCGACCCATGGGAGACAATGTCATGGAAGGTGGCGCCGTCTATGTATCAGGCATGCACCGTCCTGACGAAGCTTACATTCTGAGTTACAGCTTGGGCATCAACGCTTTTCAGGAACATCCGGAGCGATCGCTCGACTGGCAGGGCGCTCTCGGAGACTACTATCCATACGGTGCAGCACTCTTTTTCATTTTTTTGGACGAAGTGTACGGCGACCCCAAGACCCTCGCCATCTATAAAAGCATGTGGGATCTTTTGGGGGTGTCTGACACACTCACCTACAGCGATGCCCTCTCGGAGTTGGTCGATTTCGATAGCGCCGCTGCGAAATTCAGCCGCTGGCGCTATTTCGTTGGCCCCGAGGACGATGGCTTCCATTTCGAGGACCTGGCAAATTGGACCATTGCTGGCTACGATCAAGATCTCACCTCGGTGGCTCTCGCTGCCGACTTGAAATCAGAGAACCTGCCGGTGAATGATTCCATCCTCAGCCGTCAAGGGCCGATGCCGTACGGCACCGTTTATCTCCGGCTCTCGCTTGTTGGGCTCAACGCCGATGATGCGATTTCCATTTCGGTTTTTGGAGATCCAGCGACACGATGGCGACTCGAAACCCTGCGGCTCAAATCCGGCAGAGCGCCCGACGAGAGCGACCTCCAAGTCGATGCAAGTGGGCAGACTGCCGTCACAGTGGGAGTTGACGACTATTCGACGCTTGTCGTCGCCGTACAGAACGTTGGGGACGGAACGTATGTACCTGGACCCAACGGGTCCGGATGGGACCCCAGTGCGCTGACGTATGCGCTTCGCGTCATGCATCCGACGGAGTCCGAGGAATCCAACAGTGGCTGCCAGAGCGCCGGCCACCCATTGACGTCAGCTCTGGCGTCGCTTGCGGTGTGGGGCGCGCTTGTGTGCTGGAGGCGACGGCCTGGCAGTCGCCGTCAAACAAACGATCAATCGACCACGCCAGTTGAGATCCCATGTTCTGTGCCACAGGAGCGGCAGGACTGACGGCTGACAATGGCGGTACCCTGCATGGCGTGCTCCACCGCCCATTCGGGGATGGCACGAACCATGGTGACTTGCTGACCGTCTACCTCGACTGCGTGTGCTGTTTTGGCCAGAGCGCTCCATCTTTCAATGATGAGTTCGCCGCCGCATTGTGGGCAGTTGTCGTTCACTGGTGCTCGCTCGACATGGGTCGAAATTTCAAAGGCGCAGCCTTCGAGATATTCGAGGCGGTGCCGCGCCTCGATGAGCAGACGCTGAGACATGACGCTGCGCTCGTGTTCGTGGTGATCGCGGGCTTTCTGGTAGGCTGCCTCTGCCACCAAGAGCGCGTCTGCCAGACGAGAAATGCTTTTATCTGAGTCGTTGGACATGGATCGAAGGATCCCCCGAGATCCCCGATCGAGCAAATTTTCGCCCACTTTGATTGAATCTTCTGCATCGGTGGCGTCTCTATGCAGACACAGGAGGCATTGACCATGACAGGACAACCGGAAATTCTCATTACCTTCCCAGGTGGGAAGAAAGTGAACGCGGACTACTTCGGTCGCACCATTGCAACAGATCAATCGCCGCGCGCTGGCGGCGACGGTTCTGCACCCGAACCATTTGCGCTGTTCCTTGCGTCGATGGGTACCTGCGCTGGCATCTATGTTCTTGGTTTTCTGCAGTCACGAGGTCTCAGCGCAGAGGGGCTGAAGATACACCAGAGACTCGACTTCAATCCGAGCGATCACACCCTCCAAGGAGTGACCCTCGACATCGAGGTGCCATCCTCGGTTCCAGAGAAATACCACAGTGCCATCAAAAGAGCGGCAGACATGTGCGCCGTCAAGAAGGCGCTGCAGAGTCCGCCGCAGTTCACCGTCGAGGTGAGCTCATCGAATGTTGCAGTTGCTGCCTGAGAGCCGAAAGACCATATTGGCAGACATGATGAATAAGAAATGGCAGGGCTGGAGGTGGATTGCGGCGGTAGCAGGCTTCGCCGGTGGATTCGCTTTCAGTACCTTTATCGGCTGCGGATTCAGCTGAGGCATTCTTGCCAATCCGTGGTTCACGGGTTTGATCGCAGCGTTCCTTGCATTCAGTTTCTTTTCTGGGACTGGGTCCGTTGGGGATCAGGCAAACCGATGAAGAATTTCCTCAATCAGAGCATTCGCGGTTGTGGCAGTCGATGAGGGCATTGCGACTGACCTGGGTGTTGGCGCTCTCGATGGCTCCGGTTAGCTCTTCACAGTCAGCAAAGCGGTAGGATTGGTCTTCGACCCTACAATCAATAGCGTCGCCGCAAGAGACGAGCGCAAGCAGGCAGATTGTGATCGCGATTCGGTCCATACTTCGTTGTATCCTGTGCTCGGCTGTTCGCCAACCCAAAGGAGCGACATGAGATTGTGGCGCTGACGGTTTGTGCTGTTAATACGATGAGTTGGGCGATTTTGCGAACACGTGGTGGCCTCATGCTGCATATTCTTGCGCGAGACAGTCGTTTTCCGTTGACGACAGGCTGGGCACCGGTCAAAATACCATCCCTCGTCGTGGTGAATCGGCGACGAATGGTGAAGTCGATGGACGTATCACAATCGACCCTTGAAACGCTGGTTGGCCAGTTGGGCTAATCTGCCAGAAAATAAGGACATTTTTCTCGCAACCCACAGACCGAATTGGCGATAACTAGTCGTACCGCCATCAAACTTGCCGCGAGACAACGTGGCATGAAGGAGTTTGCTCAATGGATTCCAGCCTCAAGATTGGTGACAAAGCAGTATATCCGGCACATGGGGTTGGGGAGGTGACCGGCATCGAGATGCGCAATATTGCGGGGTTCGAACAGAACTTCTATGTGTTGCGTATCATTGCCAATGAGATGATGGTGTTGGTGCCTACCAATGCGATCCGACAAGTTGGCCTGCGTGAGGTTATCAACCATGAACAGGTAGGCAAAGTGTTTGATGTCCTCAAAGAGAAGGGAATGAGTGTGGAATCTGGCACTTGGAACCGACGGCATCGTGAGTACGTAGAAAAACTCAAGACGGGTTCGATCTTTGAAGTCGCCAAGGTTTTTCGCGATCTGTGCAGAATTGGTGACAACAAGGAGTTGTCATTCGGTGAGCGCAAGCTTCTCGACACAGCCCGAAGTCTTCTCATCTCGGAGCTTTCCTGCGCTGAGCACTGCACCGCTGAGGAAATCGACCAAACACTGACGAAGATGTTTCCGAAGCAGATGCCTAGCGCGGCCTGAGGTCGAGCAGCTCCCGTCGACAGGCAGCCGTTTTTCCCGGATCCCTCGATAACCATCGCTAAGCGAATGCGGCTTGGCAGTTGCTGCCGGCACGGCTCTCGTCTATCCTTGTTGCGGCTGCAGCTCGGAGGGCCACCAATTGGTGGAGGTGCTGGTGATCAAAGCAAAGCGTGTTCAAGACGTCAGGGAGATCTTGCGGTCAAGCGAGTTTGTGCGTTGGTACGAACAGTACGACACCGTCTCCGCCGAGTTGCGTGCAGTCCGGTTGGCCGATCCCGATATTCTTACGCACACAATATTGCGAGCCGGGGAGTACGAGGATCTGACCCACCAGGCTGAGGCGACCTACGCCAGTCTCGACGGCTCCTTTGAGACCCTGAGCGCCTTCGAGCAGCAGCGTACAATCACCTCCGGTGCTTGGGAGGCACTGACCAGTTTGGAATATCGTTTGGCCAACGCCCGGCAAGATGCATCAGACCTACGGACGCGACTGTCCGCGATGAAGAAAGAGTCGAATGCAAACGCCGACGCTCTTCATATCGAGAGCGAGCTCAAGGTCAAGGAACGAGAGGTCAGCGACCTGGCGCAGAAGGTGGCCCAGGGCCAAGAGTGGTTCGAGCGAGAAACAAAGCTTCGAGACGAGATGTGGAAGATTGTCGAAAATGCTTGGTCAACGACATTTCGCGCCAATATGGCCCGGATCGAGTATGGTTTCCTTGGGCGCCGCCTGCGGGCCGCTCAGGAACGTCTTGCCGGAGGCGGGCAATCGGACAGAACAGAAGACAGTATGGTCGCAGAAACCGAGCAGGCACGCCTAGAGGGTGAGCTTGCGGAGCTTCTGCGGCAGGCGGAAGAGATGTACGACTGCGTGGCAATTGCGGAGTTCATGTACTGGCCACACCAAGACGACATGCGAGCGGCGCTGTGCGTGCCCTTGGTCGGAGATATGGAGTTCTTGAACATCCAGGTAAATAGGTTGTTGGTGTACAAGGTCGAAAGGGCCAAGGGTCTCAATTTCATCGAGCCGTTACCGCAGACCTCAGAGGACGCTGACGCCGAGGCCGACGGTGTTCGCCTCGAGGGTTTCTTCAGCGGTCGTCCAACCTGAGGTCCGGCAAGCCTTGAGGAGGAGAAAACAGTTTTCGACGTTCGAGGTGTTGCGCCTGGATATTTGGCGACCCACCTTGTATGGGATGGCTGGTCATTTGTAGTGGTTGGGCAAGCATGTGGAGCCAGTCAGAATTATTGAGATGAAACGAGCGCGGCCCGTGATGGGCAGTCGTTTGTTGCACAATTGAGGAGATGCACGTGGGAGATGTCGTTAAAGGGAAGGTTGTCGAGATTGCATACATCCTGCGTCTCGAAGATGGCACGGTGGCCGATGAAACGGGTGATCAACCGCTCGCCTATCTGCATGGGAGCGACGAGATCATTGATGGATTACACGCCGCGCTGGAAGGTCACGACGTGGGCGAGAAGCTCAAAGTGATCGTTGCCCCAGCGGATGCGTTTGGTGAGTATGATGAGAGCCTCATTGATGAGGTGCCCACCAGCGATTTGCCCGACGATGCAGAGCTTGAGGTCGGCCAGGAGATCGTCGCGGAAACGGACGACGGCGAGCTCGTTCCCGCCTTTGTCGGTGCCATTGAAAAGGACACCGTGTTTCTCGATTTCAACCATCCCCTCGCTGGTGAGACGTTGCATTACGAACTCGAGATCGTTGGCGTGCGTGAACCTACGGCAGTGGAGCTCGAGCGCGGCTCGGTGAGTGATCCCGACGAAGAGCACGAACACGGCTGCGAGTGTTGCGAACATTGAGACGGGTGCGCGTCTCATGAAATGCGATCTCGTCTGCAGAATGGTGGGAGTGTCGTCGGCAGCGTTTGGGACGGGAGTGGGCTGATTTGCCCTTCCTATAGGGCTTCGAGCGGCTCGACGAAAAAGGTTGCGACAACAATCAACCGAAGTGATCCGACTCCCCGAGGGAGATTACGATTCTCTTCGGTGTCGAGCGAGACCTCGCCCACAGTGCGAATCGCGAGTTCCTTGAGGTCGTCGCCGAACTGGGCGTTGAGAAAAGACTCGCCACCGGTGAACCATTCGAGCTCGATGTCGCCAATGAACCCAGGCTCGGCAGGTGCCATCCGTCCAATGGAGAACCAGGCATGACGGTCGAGGGGATTGGCATCGGACTCATCGGCGACCTGCAAGGTCAGCTCAGGCAAAGCCACGCTGATATTGCTTTGTTCGACCCGCAACACCAAGCGGTTGATCTCGATGCGCCGCACAGCCTGTTTGGCATCGTTGATCTGTGAATACTTGTCGGCCTCTTCCGATCCCGGTGGCGGAGTCAGATCGATGGGTACGGGGTCGGTGTCAAACTTCAATTGGTATTGGATGTCAGGGAGGCTCTCGGGCCAGACCTCAGGGAGCCTCTGGGTGCCCGGTGGCAAGAGGTGCGCCTTGGCCAACTCCGACGTAGCCCCCAGCATGATTTCATCGAGACTCAGGGCAAATGAAAACTCATCGATGCGTAGCTTCACCGGAACGCCGCCGCCACAGGCGACGAGAACTGACGTTGCAAGAAGGACCGCGGTGATTTGTATGCTTTTCATCGTTGAATCTCCGCTTGGCCGGTACGGGCGGTGTCGAAGAAATGAGTCAAAACTGCGGGAGCCTCAGGGTTATTGAACATAACGAAGTGCCCATCGTAGGTGCCGTCGGTTGGCAGTTGGACAGCTCCGGCGGTTACGCCATTGAGATTGTTCTGCTGTGGCGATGAGACTTCGGGTACCCCATCAATCGGTACTGTAACCGTGCCAACCAGTGGCAATCCCGTCGCCAGAATCTGTGCGTGTTGGGCGACGTCGGGGGTGTAGGAGTCGCCGACGCCTGAGAACTGCAGAAGCGGCAGCGGCGCACCCAGGGGGGCGCGGATCCAAGTGTGGGCGTAACTCACGGAATCGGCTGGGCCGAACATCATTGACAGGAGTCCCATCATGGGGTGCACGCGGGAGAGGCCTTCGTCGGAGAAGAATGCGCTGGCAATCTGGCCCATGTCCGATGGTTTCTTCTTGTTGAGGATGGAGAGTGCCAGTTCCGCTCCTGCACCGGATAGGACTGCCGCCTGCAACCCGGGTTCGGCCGCGAGGAATCCTGGGGCAATGACGGTGCCCTGGGAATGTCCAAGGTAGAAGACGGCGTCTGCGTTGAAATGTATTATTGGGTCGTCAGACCTGGGGAGAGTCGTGCTGGGGTTCTGCAGCAACCGCACGAGATGGAAGAGGTCAGCCGCTCCCTGCAAGACGTTGTCACGTGCGGCTCGGGGATTGGCGAGGTTGAAGAAGAGCCTGCCGGGGTCTTGCCACGTCTCGGGTGCCGCCGGTGTACCTGGCGGTTGCTGTCTTGGACCGTGCATGACGTTGTCGAATCCGAGAACTGCGAATCCCAACCCAGTGAGAGCAGCCGTCAATGTCGTGCTTCCCAGAGACTCGTCGATGTAACTACGGTATGTGCCTCCGGTTCCATGTCCGTAGATGATCACGGGAAAGCCTTCCAATGGCGCGGCACTGGTGGGCACCGCCAAGGAGAAGCACATGGTTTCGGATCCTTGAACGATAGGCACACCATCGTTGTCGAGCACAAATTCCCCGCCCATTGCTGCGGTCGAATAGGGACGGGTGCCCGCTTGAAAATAGGGCGCGTTGTAGGTTCCCTGGATTTCTTGAAAATCTGTGTGACTGCCGTTACAGCCCCGCGTAGGCCCGGCGGCGCAGGGAGAGACCGTGGCGTCGTCGCAGAGGACACTGCCCGTGTTGAATGAGGGGCGCGGCGACAAAGCGTGCACAGCCTCACGCAGTTTGGGTGCGAGAGCATCGGGGTTGTTGGTGGTGAACACGGTGGCCGCGGCCAAGGTGGCTTCGTCGACGCCGGTATCGGCAATCCAGTCCAGCAAGGGTTGCATGGCGGGCACGGCCTCAGTGCCCGAGAGAATGTCTGCAAAATCGAGGTCCTGGATCGGGGAATCATCCCGAAGGTCGCGGACACCCGTGGTAATGATGGCGGCGTAGGTGGTGGTGTGCTCGAGGGGCATGCCGTCGAGCGGCGCAATCCCCAACCAGTTCTGGCAGATGTACTGGCCCTTCTCGTCGCCCATCGCCAACTGCACCGGCACACGGGTGTCATAGTGAGCCGATGCCGAGTCGATGTTCACCAGAAGTACGGTCGCCGCGCCGCCACCCGGGCAAAACGACGGCGCGTTGGGATCACTCGGTGTCGGGTAGACGCCCCCTTCCCCGAGACAGATAGATTCGCGGTTGACGATGTCGCTCATGCGAAAGAATATCGGCTGATTGATGGCGAAGGCGACACTGTCTTCTTCAACCGCGGTCATGTAGAGCTCGGGCACGCCTATTCCCAATACCGCGTTGGGCGACGCGTGCCCCGCAAGCGAGACGTGGCCGTCGACAATGCGCACGTCGTTGGGGAAGGGGAGGCGATAGAACTCGTAGGGATCTGGCACGGTCGCGGGGGGAAGCTCGAAGTAGACACGGAATGCGCCCGCTTCGTTGTCTGAGAGGGTGCAATCTGGGCCGGCATAGAAAGGCAACCTGTCACACTGGTTGAGTAGGTTGCAGATGTACGGGCGGCGACAGTCTGTGATGTTGCTGCAGGTTTCACCAAAATCGAGGGTGCCGCTGCCTCCCTCGTCGGTGCAGACACCGCTCTCGCCGTTGCAGACGAGTGGTTCCAGGCATTCGATTGTGAGACCGCAGGGCTGGTCTCTTTCGACCCCCATCGAAAGGGTGCAAACATCCTGACGTCCACACACGAGATCTGGTTCGCATTGTGTGTTGCTGGTGCAAGGATCTCCTCGCTGCGGTCCCGAGAACAAGGGCTCGAAGGGCTCGCACACACCTGCGACACAATTGAGGCCTGCCTCGCAGTCGGAAATCTGACCGCATGCCTCACCTTCACCGGCGGTGCCAATGATTTCCTTGTCGGCCTCCGTGCACCCAAACGTGATGGCTGCTGTGACCGCTGCAACAATCAACTTGGTGCTGCCAATTAGAATGTTATTCGTCATCGTCGAACTCCCATCCAATTTCGATCTCCGCGAGGAATGTATCGACGTTTTCAAACAGTGGCGTCTCCTTGAAATGAGGTGACGGCAAACCGTCGTCGTCGACGATGCTCAGGTTGCCTAAGTGGTATTCCGAGCCGGGGCTTTGAACGACCCGATAGTTGCGTGAGTAGTGTGCGTTGAGAAACATAAAAGGCAGGATCTGCAGGCGAGCGCCCGTGAGAACGACCGTGTTCGGTGCGGTAAACATGTCACCATTGAAGAGGCTGGTCATGTCTTTCTCGCTCACCTTCATGTACGTGCCGAATATCTGGAGGATGCCAAGCATGGGATACTCGAGGTGCGCATAAAATTGTGTGTCATCGGGACCGGTGGAGTCTTGAAGACCGAAGCCGAAGGCAATCTGCTTGGCGCTGCGACCACCGGCAAACAGTCCCCAGGATGCCTCTAGGTTGAAACCATGACGACGGTCGTGTTGGGGGCGGTCGAAGCCGTTCGCCGGATCGCCGAAGATGGCCTGGAACTTGGTGGGGGTCACCTGAAACGCATTGGTGGATGTTGGATAGTAGTACTTGTTGATTTCGTACAGGCTGTCGAAGTACCCAGGCAAGAAACCATCCCCGAAGTTGCGATATTCGGTTTGCAGACGGAATGCATTGATGAGCTCTGTGCCTGCGTTGAATCTGCCCAAGAATCCTGCGGCGAATCCGCCCCCACCCCCATCATTGAGGAATTGGTGATAAGTGGTGAAGAATTTCAAATCGATGTTGCGCTCGTCTTTGTAAACCTTCACCTCACCCGAGAAACCAGCCGCGTGAACTGTGGCTGAATTGACCCCAGGACCGCCGGTATCGGGATCAGTGCGAATGAAGGTGTGGTCGCGACTCTCGCCCGTGAAGGGATCGGCCCCGGCGGCGTGTCCAGTTCCCTGAACACATATTCCGCGATTGTGTACCGTGCGGATGCACCTGGGCGCGGAAAAGTCAGCGACATATTCGCCGCCGAGAGAGACACTCTGGGCAAGGACATTATCGCTAAAGAAAGAGAGCGGTTTGATAAATGCAAGAGTGCCGACAACTTGGTTGGCAAATGTGATGTCGTTGGCGTGGAATTCCACACCGGCAAATTCGTTGTAGGCGTCAAAGATTGCTCCCGTCATGTGCCGGTCAACGTCAATGTTTCCCTGATATTTGCTGAGCAACATGCCATGGCCGAGAGTTGCCGGGCGGAGGCTGTTGATGGTGACGTAGAGGTTGTCCTCCTTGCGCCCTATGGTGACGAACCTAATCAACTTGGTGTAATCCGGCACCTCATCCCAATCCTCACGGCGCAGGGCGAAGCTTCCAACGTTGAGACTGCCGCCCTCCATGACGATGAAATTGAGTGGCAGGGCCAGCGCGAATGCGACTTTCTCGAGGTAGAAAGCCATGCCTGGGGTAATACTCAAAAAGAAGTCTCCGTCGATCGCCGCAACGCCAGCGGAAACGCCGACGTGATCGTAGCGGCTCAAAAGACGACGAGTTCCCGGGTGAATGAGGTCGCCTTTGATGAATTGGGGATTGGTCGATGTCTCCGTCAACCCTGCCGCAGTGACGTCTGTGACTTCCCGGGCCTCTGTGTGCGCCGCGCTCGTCGAGGATTCATCTACCGGTGGTGGCTGAGCTGGTGTCTGCGACAATGACGGCAGAGGTTCTGGTGGATCCGACGGTTCTGACGGTTGTGATGGTTCTGAGGGCTGCGACGGTTCTGACGGTGTGGTCAGTTCTGGCGCCGAGGGAGTCGGTTGCGTGGGGTCCGGGATACCTTCGGTCGTCGCATTGGGTTCTTCTTCCGGTTTCGATTCCGCCGGTTCGGGGGCGACGGGGGGCGGCGGGGGCTCGACGTCCCTGGCAGCAGCAGCACCGGGGGCTGGCGGCGGCGGTGGCGGTGGTGGTTGTGCCTCCGCCGCGGCAGCCCAGGCCAAGGTTATTGCACAGATGAAGTGAGGGATCCTTGAGATCATTGCGTCTCCACTGCGGGGCGGCAAGTAAGGCGATTCACAGCATCGGCATCCCATGGCCCCAACCAAGGTTCTCATGGATCAGTTTCACGGTAACGGCCTGCGGTCAACAGGCGAGGCGAGGGGTATTGTCGACCGATGCAGCCGGCACTTGTGGCACTTCCGGCTGCTTTAGCAATGCGGCGTCGAGCACTTGGTTCATGTCCTCGGCGAAAATGATCTCGAGACTGTCAAGGACCTCCCGCGGTATCTCGTCAAGGTCGCGCCGGTTTTTTTCCGGCAAGATGATCCGGGTCAGGCCGCCGCGGTGTGCGGCGAGAACCTTGGACTTGATTCCGCCCACAGGAAGGACTCGGCCTCGCAATGTGCACTCGCCGGTCATCGCGGTGTCGCTCCTCACGCAGCGGTCGCTAAGTAGGGAGGCCAGGGCGGTGAAAATCGTGACGCCGGCCGAGGGGCCATCCTTAGGGACGGCTCCTGCGGGAACATGGATGTGCAGGTCTTGAGATTCAAGAAAGGTTGGGTCGACCCCCAAAGTATCGGCATGGCTGCGGATGTAACTCAGTGCTGCGCGTGCGGACTCACGCATGACATCGCCCAACTGACCGGTGATCTCGATTTGCCCCTTTCCCGGCATTCTCGAGGTCTCGATGAAGAGGATGTCCCCGCCAACGGGTGTCCATGCGAGTCCCGTGGCGACTCCCGGGATGGCTGTGCGCTCTGCCACGTCGTTGAAGAAACGTTGTTTGCCGAGGTAGGTGTGTACGTCCCCGACTCCAACGTGAATAGTTTGGGCTTTGCCGTCATCGTGGCGGGCGATTTCTAGGGTTGCGCCACGAATGATCTTGGTGAGCTCTCGTTCCAGTTGGCGAACACCCGATTCGCGTGTGTGATCGAGGATGATTCGAGCGAGCGCGTCGTCGTCGAGATCGATAGCGCTCGATGCTAGACCATGTTCATCGAGGGCCTTCGGCAGTATGTGATGACGAGCGATGTGCTGCTTCTCTTCACTGGTGTAACCCTGAATTTCTATGACCTCGAGTCGATCACGCAACGGCGGTGCGATGCTATCCAGGGTGTTGGCGGTGCAAACGAAAAAGACCTCTGACAGATCGAATGGCATGTCCAGGTAATGATCGGTGAAGGACACGTTCTGTTCCGGGTCGAGCACCTCAAGCAATGCCGCCTCGGGGGAGCCCATCCAACTTGTACCTAGCTTGTCGACCTCATCGAGCAACATGACTGGGTTCTTGACCTCGGCCTTGCGAATGGCGTTGATGATGCGACCAGGCAAGGCGCCGACGTAGGTTCTCCTATGCCCACGGATCTCGGCCTCATCGCGCATACCGCCGAGGGAAATGCGGGTGAAGGGGCGCAAAGTGGCGTCGGCGATTGATCTGCCCAACGAGGTTTTGCCGACCCCTGGGGGTCCCACCAAGCACAAGATGGCACCCCGTCCGCCGCCAGTCATTTTGCGGACCGCGAGGTGCTCGAGGATTCTCTTTTTCACTTCGGTGAGACCGAAGTGGTCGGCATCGAGTTTGGCTGCCACCTTGTCGACGTCGGTTTGAAGGTCAGCGCGTATCTCCCAAGGCAACTCGGCGATGAGCTCAAGGTATGTGCGGGCTACATGTGACTCCGCGCCTCCAGGATCCATGCTTCGCAACCGCTTGAGCTCTCGGTCGACGACCTTCTTCGATTCTTCCGGGAGAGTGGTTTCTCCGAGTCGTTTTGCCAGATCATCGAGAGCACCACCTTCCTCCTCATCGCCGAGCTCCCTGCGAATGGCCCGCAGTTGCTGGCGCAAGATGGCCTCCCGTTGCCCCTTGTTCAGCTCTCGGTGCACTTCGGCGCCGATCTTCTCCTTGAGCTCGGCCATGGTCTGCGCCTCAGCAATGAGGTGGTGTACGAGATGCAGTCTTGCGACCACATCGAGTTGCAGCATCACCTCGACTTCTTTGGCGGGGGTGAGACCCAGGGCGCCAGCCACAACGTCAGCAACGAGCCCTGGGTTCTCCCATGTCGCAGGCGTGCTCAACAGACGCTGCAGTTCTTCACTCGAAGACGGCTGTATCTTCTGGACGCGCTCAAGAAGCAATTCGGCCAAAGCAGGTGCCTCGAGGGAATCTCCTTGTGTTTCTTCGACGGGACGCCCCTCAGCTAACCAGTATGGGTCGGTTGACGAAAAGCCATCGAAGTGGAAACGGCTCAGGCCTTGCACAACCAATCGGTATTGTCCTTCGCGAACGCGGACTCGCTTGAGGACCCTGGCAATTGTGCCCATGGGCAGAAGTTCGTCCGCGCTCGGATTGTCGAGCTGGGGCTCCCGCTGTACACCGATGCCAATGACTTGGCCTTCCCGAAGATCTTCGACGAGAGCAATGGATCTAGGCCGGCCGATGGGAAGGGTTACTGCGGTGCCAGGGAACACAACCCCATGTCGCATCGGCAATAGCGGAAACGGTGAGGTCGGCACGGTGGCATCGATATCAGCGCCGGACATAGTACAACTCCATGACAGGCCAACTCGATGGATTGTCTCTCCAATCGTGTCGGCTCAGTGCGTGTTAATTGGCGGTCGCCAGCCGCAACTTGATGCGGGATGGCCTATATGACGAAGCTAGGGACGTTGGCGCCGCCGTCAACCTTTGCGACGGACGTTCTTGCGCATTTGTGTCGGTATGCCGGCAGTGCCCTATTGATGCCGTTCTACCACGATGACCTTTTGTCGGCGGCGGACTGCACGGCCGCCGCCGAGGGATCCGAGATCGCCGAGCGCAGCCAGCAACACCATAAAGAAATAGAATCCCGACACCGAGCCGTTGTTCCAATTGATGGCAGCGGCATAGGCCAGGGTTGTTAGCGGCATAAAGAAAAAACCGAGCAGTGGCCACAGCCAACCCTCGTAGGCACGGCCCACGAAATCGGTGAGGATGATCACCACGAGCAAAACCAAGCGTGGCGTCAGAAGGGCAAACAGAGCAATCAGACAAGCCATGGTTTCTTCACAATTTGCGCATAAGGATGGGTGGCCCAAAACTGCCATTTTGCTATCATGCCCCGATGCAGGATGCCACGGGGCCAGAATTAGGGGGAAAAGGTGCAGGTGGCGGTGACCGCCACGACCTGAGCCAGGCAGCTGCCGCCTGGATCGGCCGGTTCCGTCAACAGAACCTGATGCCGTATCTCGACAAGTGGCGGGCACGATTGCGAACAGACCCGCGCACCGGTTTGATACTCAAGCCCCTTCGCGATGAAGACGAGGACGATCCCTTGTCGATCGAGAGGTTGGCTTTTCATACGGGCACAGGTTTGCGTATTGCCCTAAGGGTATTCATGCCGGCGGCCGTGTGCTTGTTCATGGCTTCATTTATTGTGCCACATCCGATCCTCGAACAGGTGATGCGCAGTTGTTCTATCGCCGGCATTATTGGTTTCGGTACCAACTGGATTGCTGTTCAGATGCTGTTTCGGCCGCGGGAGGTGCGACCTGTTTTTGGTCAGGGCCTCATTCCCTCTCAGAGGGATGAGATCATTCGCAAGGTAGCCGATGAGGTGATCGAAAAGCTGATCAACGAAGAAATCATTCGTCAAGAACTCGACGAGAGCCGGTTGATCTCGCGTCTCACCGAGGAGACTGTACAGGAGGTCCGTCGCCTGGTGCGTGACCCCGAGTTTGTTCGAGACACCAAACAAGTCATCCTCACCTATGCGGGGCGCTTTGCGCAGAGTGAGACATTCCGCGAGGAGCTCACCCGCGAAGTAGAACAGAGAGTCGAGCGCGTGGCTGGCAGATCCTTCGCCTCATGGTTCATTGGCCGGATGGGCGGCATGTGGCGTGAGCCGCTAACCCGTATCGTTCACAACGAGATCGATCAGCTCCCGGAAACCCTCGACCGACTTGTCGGTGAGATCGATGATGCCCTCGATCACATTCCATCGTTCCTGGAAGAGCGGCAGGCACCCATTGATGTCTTTCTTACTCGTATCGTCATGGGATTGATTCGAGAGATCGACGTGCGCCGTGTCGTTCTCAAACAACTGGCGACCGTCACCAGCGAGCAGTTGGAGGTCGGTTTCCGCGAATTCGCCGACGACAAGCTGAGCTACATTACAATTCTGGGCGGCATTCTCGGCACCTTCGGTGGATTCATCATCATTTGGCCCCTCTATTCGGTGCTGGCTATAGCTGCTCTGCTTGCCATCCTCGCTGTCATAGATGTGATCTTGTACGGAGTGCTACGACGCTGGTTACCAGCGCGGCGCCGCGCAGCCAATGGTGAAGCTACCGATGCTGCCCCCGGCAGCAACGACGCTATCGATCATTCTGCGACCCATGGCGCAGACACTGCTGCCGCCGAAGTTCCAAAACCCTCAGTTTCCGAATAGCCCCCGGGCAGCTGTGCAAGCGAACTGCAGCGGATGGCTGACAGTTTATGGTTGCATGCCGGCGGGCACTGCGAAGAGCGGGGGTGGTCAGGTGCCGAGTCCTGCAAGTTGTCCGCATGCCGCGTTGGCTCCGAGCCCCCGGGGTTGCCGCAAGATGCAAAAATAACCACGCTCGATCAGTGTTTGTCGATAGGCGCCGACGCTCTCCGGCTGACTGGGAGCGAGATCCCCGCGCCCAGGATTTAGGGGCAACAGATTGATGCGAACGTTGTCACCAAAAGGGACGAGGAAATCAGCGAGTTTCTCGGCACTCTGGATATCATCATTGATGCCGGCGATGAGGGCCATCTCCACAAAGAGCAGGGCGTTTCTGTTTTGCACTACACGGACGAACGCATCGCGAAGGTCGATCAGGGCGTGGCGCATGGTGGGTACGAGCTTGTGTCGGAGCTCGTCGTCGGCTGTGTGCAATGACCATGCAACGCTGACCGGCAAATCTTTGAGGCTCCAGATCTTCGTGGGTGTTGTTCCTACGGTGGAGAGGGTGATGTGTCGCGGAGGGATCGACAGGCCGTTTTGGTCGCAAAGGACCGCAACACCTTGTTTGACGGCATCGAGGTTGTCGAGTGGTTCGCCCATACCCATGAAGACGACATTGCGAAGTGGTGGCATCTTCCGTTCTTGCGACATCCGTCGGGCAAGCTCAACTTGGAAGACAATTTCGGCAGCCGAGAGTGAGCGGCGCAAACCCACCAGGGCGGTGACACAGAAAGAGCAGGCCCTCTTGCAGCCGACTTGCGTTGAGACACAAACAGTGGTGCGGCCGTTCTTGGGGATCACCACCATCTCGATGGCGTTGCCGTCTTCGAGCTCCACCAGTGCCTTGAGGGTACCGTCATCAGCAACAGTTTGCTTGCCGAGGGCGGCCGAAGTGGGACGACACCGGCCGACGAGTTTCAGTCTCGCTCTCTCACTGAGTGCACCGGGAGCAAAGGGGTCGTCGCCACGTAGCAGCGCCCTCCACACCTGCTTGGCGCGGCCGCTGCCGCCGAGCATCTCGCCGAGCTCTGCAACGGTCATACCCCACAGCTGATGCTGAGAGGTGCCTACAGGACGATGGCGTATGAGAAACTCTCCTTGGGGAAACGCAGGACGCGTTCGGTGATCTGGTCAAGTCGAATATGGGCCCGGCCCGGTTCGCCAGTGTGTTCTTCGATCAGGGCCTTGGCTGCCGCGGTATCGCCGGTGGCCTTTATCTGCCCAACCGTGTGCATCAAGTCGTTGACCGATTGGTTGAGCGCCGGGTAGCGAATCGAGAACCGCCCGATTTGGTCATCACCTCCGTCGGGAGTGAAAACGAGCGCGCCAGAGTTGAGGAAATACCCCACCTGGATTGCTGCGATGTTCGGGTAGACAGA
>MGST01000368.1 GCA_001798605.1 Deltaproteobacteria bacterium RIFOXYA12_FULL_58_15
CTCGGGGTCGTAGGCGAGCTGGCGCTGAAGAACAGCAGCGGTGGTCCGCTCGTCGGCCTTCACTTTGTAGAAGTTGAGCTTGCGGACCCGGAAGATGTTCTTGTTGGCGTAGATAAAGTTCGCGGGCGTGAGCTCCCTGAGCGCCACCGGCGCGGGCCGTGTCACCTCGAGATACGGCTCCAACGACTGCGCGGTCACGCTGTCGCGGGCCAGCGCGTAGCCAGGGAAAAAGCCATCCTGGGTCAGGTGGCTGAGCGTGTAATTCTCCTGCCGCCGCTCGCCGAGCAGTGTGCTCAGCGCGTGCCCAAACCGGCGGCGCTGGGTCTCTTGCTCCTCGTTCAAGGCAAAGCCCTTGTCTTCGGTCTTACGGAGCTCGCGCAGCTCGTCCCGGTAGGTCGTCACCTCGGCGAACAATCGGGCGATGCATTTTTGCAAGTCGATGCCAAGCTGTTCGACGAATTGACCCAGCACCCCAGGCCCGACAGATGCGGCCTCATCCCGTGGCCACGTCTTGGCAAACACGCTCTCCAGCACGGCCGAGAGAGCAGCTTTGTGCTTGGCAACCAACGCGGCAAAGCTTCCCACCTGGCGAGGTTCGTCGAGATACTGAGCCGGAGCTTTGTCTCGACCCTGATCTTTGCGCGCAAAGTACGCCCAGATGAACGGCGGAAAGGCGTAGTCCAACGCCTCTTTATCCTCGGAGCAGGTGAGCTCGCGAAGCGCGGTAAGCAAGGCCGAGTGGGCGTGCTTTCGAATCAAAGGCTCGTTTCTCATCGAGAACGCCGGCACTCGGATTTCGCCCGCAATCATGCTCCTGGGGTCGTCGAAGAAGTAACGGTCGTGGGCGCTGCCCCGACAGTAGCTGAACACCACACCGACCCGGTGGCGACGGCCGGCACGACCTGCTCGTTGCGCGTAGTTGGCGGGCGTGGGCGGCACGTTGCGCATGAGCGCCATCTCGAGCTTGCCAATATCGACACCGAGCTCGAGGGTTGGCGTGCAGACCAGACAGTTGTACCGGCCTCCGCTCTCTCGCTTGAACTCCCGCTCGATCCGCTCACGCTCTTCTTTTGGCACTTGGGCCGAGTGCTCCTGTGGCTTGAGCGGCACGAACCGGACCTGGGTGTATTGGTGGACGTCGAAGTGCCCGACATCGCGGCCGGCGGATTGCAACGTGCCCCTGCAGCCGTATTCAGGGCAAGCACCGGTCGGCGGGGTCACGCTCTGGGTTCGACCACAGGCGGGGCACAGGTATCGGTGGTCGGTAAGCTTGAAACCGAGCTTGTCTTTGTCGATCTGGTACAGGGGGCCCGGCACGTTGAGGGCCACCTGTTTGCCTCCGCTCTTGTAGGTGAGCAGGGTCTGGACGAGCACCCGGGAGCTCGTGAGCCAGTCCCATATCTCTTCCAGGAAACGGTCGCGGTCCTTGGCCGACACATTGGTGCCGTTGGGGATCCCCTTGCGGAAGATTTCCTGAGCACCGGACCGGCCGTTCTTGGCCGTGAAGCCCTTGGTGTAGGAGGACTTCTCCGGTTTGCTGATCACGAGAGCTTGGGGCCGGTACTCGTCGAAGGTGCTGACCAGGCCATCGCGCACCTCGAGGTCGCGGTCACTCCACTTCCGGCACATCAGTGGGTCGGAGACGACACCCCGGCGGCGGTAGTAGTCGATGATGAGCCGAACGACGTCGGCAATGCCCTGAGCATTGACCCCGAGCTTCTTACCCCAGGTCTCGAACAACTGAGGTGCGTCGCTGACCTCGATGCCCTTGGTCAGAACCTCGGCCAACGCGAGAGACTCCAGGCTGCTCTTTCGTTGACCGGTCGAGGCGAACTCTTCGAGCAAAAACCATCGGACCCGCGTGTGGTTCTTGTCCTCGTCCCACACACCGGGCTTCAAGATGCCGCGCTCTTTGGCTTGGTCGACGATGTGCTCGGTGAGTCGTTCGAGGCCCACGGTGCGGTCGCCGCCGCCTTGGAGCGTGGCGTACAGGACATGGCGGAGTCGGAACCGACGTGACCGCTCCTCCATCCAGCCCGCTTGGAACGCTGCATCCTGGCGATTGTCGGTGAACACCAAGAGTTTTTGCAAAGACTCCTCGGGCATAGCGGCGAGCATGGACTGCGACAGAATCGTGACGTCCGCGACCTCGCTGGAGCGCACGGGGGTTACGACTTCTTCATAGCCCTTGGCCGCCGTGCCGCAGGCAAGACAGGTCTTCATGTCGCCCGAGAACATGACCACCGGGACGAGCGACCCGGCTTTGTCGCACTTGCCGTTCTTGCACCGCTCCGTCATGGCGTCGTGGAGGGTGCCACAGTGGCGGCAGAGATAGACGTTGGTCGGCAGCTCGCCGGAGTCGTCTTCGTTTTGCCCGATGAGCGCGTTGGTGATGTAGGTCCAGGTCTCTTCCTCGCCGGCATCGCTGTCCCGGTCGGGCACCCGGGTCAGGGTGACGCCGACCCCGTCCTCGTTGACGGTCTCGGCGGCGAGAAGGCTGAAGTAGTGTTGGCCACAGGAGCGGCAGAGCACGAGAGGGAATACGCGAGCGCCTTCGTCGTCGTGGGCGGCCTCGGCATCGAAGTGAACCTTGGGCTTGCCGTCGGCCGTGAGCGAGCAGCCGAGCCCTTGGTACCCTTGCACGAAGTAGTGGAGCTTGGGTCGCAGGAGCGGCTCGGCGTCTCGGTGCACCAGGGCCCCGAGCGTCAGGTAGCAGAGCAGCTCGGCCACGAGCTCGGACTCGCCCACGTCTTGGCGATTCAGTGACCGGAGTCGGGGGAGTGCCTTCGCCAGGAGGTCAGGCCGCTTGAATTGGTCGCTCAAAACTAGGACCAGCTGGTTGACCGCCAGGAGGTCGTAGGCCGCCGCCATGGCGCTCGAGCCTTTGGCTGCACTCTTTCCGCACAAGCGTTCCGTGAATGCCAGAAGCTCGGGGGTCAGATCTTCCACTTCGTCTTGAAGCTGGAGAACCCGGGCCGCCTCGAGGATGTCGTCGAGGAGCTTGCGGGGATCCTGTGGGTGCGGCGGCGTGTAGGCCTGCCCGGTGGGCGCGCTCTGCCTGCGGTAGTGCTCGGTGACGAGGTCGACCGCGTGGTCATCGACCCCGAACAGCCGTGAGGCAAACCCGCGGGTGGCGGCGTTGGCATCGATTCGGCTGTCGTTCTCCTGCACGGTCGCCGAGGTGCCGATGCACACCACGTCGGTCGCGGTCTTCCCCGTGACGTGCCTGAGCCTGCGGATAAGGCAGGCGACCTCGGAGCCGAGCACGCCGGTGTAAGAGTGGACCTCGTCGAACACCAGGAATCTGAGCGGGGCCTTGCGGAACAGCTCCAGATCTTTGTCTCGAAGGAGCAGGTACTCGAGTTGGCTGTAGTTGGTGAGGAGGAGCCGGGGCTTGCGGGCTCGGATCTCCTCTCGGCTCACGCACTCCTCCCACGGGAGCGCGACCTTCTCGTCCTTGCCTTCGGCCAAGAGCTTGAGCTCGCCCTTGGTGTAAGCACGAGACTGTTTGATGTGACCGGACTCCGGGTCGCCTTCGTCCGGTGTCGCTCCGGTGTAGCGGCCGAAGGTCACGCGGGTGCCGGCCAGCAATGGGCGCAACCGCCGGAGCTGGTCGTCGGCCAGGGCGTTCATCGGGTAGACGATGACGGCCACGACGCCATCGGGCTCGCCCGCGTCGCGCAGGTGGAGGGCGTGATCGACGATGGGCAAGAGAAACGCCTCGGTCTTGCCCGAGCCCGTGCCCGTGGCCACCACCGTGTTCTTGCCGGCCTTCACCGAACGGAGCGCGAGCTCCTGGTGCTTGTGGACGCCCTCGAACGAGAAGATGCTCTTGAGCGCGGGGTGCAGGTCCAGCGCCTTGTCCGCGCACAGCTCGGCCACCGACGGCCCCTGCTCGAACGGCCGGTTCAAGTAGACGTACGGTCCCTTGGCGATGAGGCGCTCGCCGCCCACGTCGTGGGTCAAGTGCTCGCGGACCTGCGCGGCCATGGCTTTGTCGGCGATGGGGAACGTGGTCATGAGGTATCGGCCGAACTGGTCGATCACCTCGGTGCCGAACTGGACTGGATTCAAGCTCATCACATCCCCCTGGCCGCAAGCTCCGCCTGGCGGATCTTGAATACCTGAAGTTCGGGGTCGTGTCTTTGCCCGGCATCTTTTGGGGCAGGAAAACCGCTACATCTGTAGTGGCTGTCGGACGGCGCACTTGCCAACGCCCGAACCCGACGCGGTGAAGGAGGCACTGGCAAAAAGGTCGCCTTGGGGCGCGTTTTCAGGTAGAGGAGACTCTCGATGGTGGAGAAGGAAACCTTACAGCCGGTGTTCTCGCTTCCCTTGGTGGAGAACCCGCCGTTCAAGAAGAACCTCATCAAGAGCGCAATCTGCGAGCTGCGGTTCCCGATCCTGACCAGCTTGCGGTCACAACCCGCGCCCGACAATTTTAGCACGGCGCTGAGGGGGCCTTACCCCTACTACGAGCAGGGTTTCGTCATCGCTCCGGGGCAAAACGAAGCCGAGCTAGCGCACGTCTTCAAGACCCGGGATCGGCACTGGACCGTGTCATTGCGGCAAGCCGCCGTGTCGCTCGAAACCGATACCTATGCGTCTTTCGAGGATTTCGAGAAGAAGCTCGGCAAGCTCGTCGAGATCCTCTTACCTCTCCTCGACACCAGCTTCTTCACCCGTGTTGGCCTCCGATATGTGAACGTCGTTCCCATGCACCGGGGCGAGCTGACGGGCTGGTTGAACCCCAAGCTGCACGGGCTGTCCATGACGCCCGAGCTGGGCCACCTCGACCGCGCATGGTCGGAGCTGGTGGGTCGGACCGAGATTGGGCGCTACAATCTGCGTTGGGGCTTTCCGAACGAGCGCAGCCACGAGCTGATCCTCGATACCGACTTCTATGCCGAGGATGTAGACGCCGAAAACCTGATGAAGGTGTTGCCGAAGCTGCATGATCAGAGCTTTGCGCTGTTCCGGTGGTGCCTTGACAACAAAGCGATTACCCTTATGAATGGTGGCTGATGGATCTCGCTCCAACATACGCAGCGGCTCCGCCCTACGAACAAATCGCAGCGGTGGTGTCGGTTGCGACGCAAGAATCCGTTCATCGGGACGTTATCCGTGTTTCCGGCAGTGAATCCGGGATCCAGGTGTACCAGATCTACACGGACACCCTGCCGAACGAGACTCCGCTCTTCTCCATCATGCCCTTGCCGGCAACGACGCGGGACGACGCTGCCGACGACATCAACGTCGAGCGGCTCGACCTGCTCGCCGAGAAGTATGTGAACGACCGCTGGTCGCGTGAGATGGAAGCTCGGCTCCAGATTGACCACCGCAAGGTGGAGGCGCTCTTCCCTCGCGTGACTCCGGAGCAGGTCGAGTGTCTTGCGGAGGTGCGGCAGCAGTTCAAGGAAAGCGGAGACAACATCTCCCAGATGTTGGACGATCTTGGGATCCGCTAGCCCGTCACCCTTCCGTTATTCGACCGTTCGCCATGTTCGTCGGTTGAAACCAGGACCCTTCTCGAAATCGCGGGACTACATTGATGCTCTCGCCGAGGAGTTCTACCACAGTTGCGTCTACTGCCTGATGCCCGACGTCTTCGGCGGCACCTTCGAGGTCGAGCACTACCGACCTGAGAGCAAGTTCAAGGATCTTCGCTCTGAGTACTCCAACCTGTTCTATGCCTGCCGCGCCTGCAACGGACGGAAGGGCAAG
The DNA here is from genome assembly GCA_001798605.1 of Deltaproteobacteria bacterium RIFOXYA12_FULL_58_15. Classification (GTDB taxonomy): domain Bacteria; phylum Myxococcota; class XYA12-FULL-58-9; order XYA12-FULL-58-9; family XYA12-FULL-58-9; genus XYA12-FULL-58-9. Next base: position 5,725 of record MGST01000368.1, read on the forward strand.
AAGTGGTTTGAGCCGGAGCCGGACGGGGCGTACATCGTCAATCCTTGCCAGGACGCGATGGGCGAGCACCTCTGGTTCGAGGCCAAGCGGGCGAAGCCGCGCTCGAAGGCCGGCAAGTTGACCGAGGAGACGTTGCGCCTGAACGATCCAAACAGCGTGAAGTTCCGCGAGAACGTCGATCTCGTCATCGCTGAGGCCTGGACCAAACTGGTCGGATTGAGGAAGCGCCGCCCGAAGGTGGTCAAAGCGATCAACGCCGAGAAGGACGCCGTGAGGAAGAGGCATCTCGAAACAGCACTCGAAGCCCTCGATGGTGACGTGGAGAAACGTGTCGCCTTGCTTCGCCAGGCGTTGGGACGGCAGGGGCACAAGGTTTGAGCGGTCCCCTCATCTCCGAGGCATTCGACTCGAGGATTCATCATTCATCGTGCCTGGTGGGCGGGGTCGTGTCTTTGCCCGGCATCTCTTGGGGCAGGAAAACCGTTACATCTGTGTACATCTGTGGCGGCTGTCGGACGGTCCAGCTATAAAGGTGTTCAGTGAGCACCAAGACCAACATCGAGTGGACCTCGGCGACGTGGAACCCCA
>MGST01000369.1 GCA_001798605.1 Deltaproteobacteria bacterium RIFOXYA12_FULL_58_15
CATCCTCGGGCACCACCACTACGGGAGCATCCAGCTCATCGGCGTAGATGCCGGTGGCAGCCAGAACCGAGACCTGGTGGACGTCATGGTGACGGTACCACCGCTCGAATTCCGCGAAGGGCCGGCCCTGATGCGGCCGGTGCTCGATGCTCTCGATCTCGACCTGACCGTGGGGTCCCACTGTGACGATTGCAAAACCAGCGGACGCCTTTCCGAGGTCGCAGGCCGCAACACGCAGGACGGACGACGTCCTAAACATTGGGATCCCTCCTTGCAAAAAGGACGGCCTACTATCAGAGCGCCCTTGTCAATGAAAACAAAAAGTGACAGCCGCGGCCAGGGGCGTGCAGAAGACCTTGTAACTCGCTCCGATACTGAGTGTACGTGACAATTTCAACCCACCCACGCAACACGCCTTGCACGCAGCGAGGACCATCACCATATTTGCGCATGTGGATCTTTGCTCGATGGCCGGGGGGTATCGTCCAAGATCGAAGCTCAAATGAACAGGAGAGGACCATGACACAAATTGGCACATCTGGGAACACTGGCGGCGTCCGCGAATCGCACGGAGGGCTTCCCGTGACCCTTACGCACAGAGCCGCCGAGAGAGTTCGCGAGGTCATGCAGAAAGAGCACACCACGAGCCAAGGCCTGCGTGTCGCCGTCAAGAGCGGCTGCTCCGGTATGATGCAGTACAACCTACAGTTCGCGGACGTAACGGCAGATCTGGACTTGGTGGACATGCAGTACGGCATCAAGGTCTTCGTGGACCCCGAGAGCATGGATCACGTGCGTGGGATGGTGATCGACTATTCGCCGGGTCTGCAGGGGCAGGGATTTAAGTTCGAGAATCCCAACGTGCGGCGCACCTGTGGCTGCGGTAACTCATTTGGCACGACTTGAAGCGAGGTCGTGCCATTGAGGCCCCCGTTACGTCTGCGACATGAGAGGGATCAGGTGGCGGTTACTTGCGCGACTCGGCCAGTACCGACCAGTCTTGTTGGGTTGCCCAGTCCTCAAAGGTATGCCAGCCGACCTCCGGGTACTCCCTCCTGAGCTTCCCGATCGGGGCGTCGTATCCAACGCGGTCAAACCACGCGTACATGGTGGCCATGTCCTCGCTCTGTGCGCGCACAGCGCTGAGCGGGAGCTGCGTGTACTCCAAGATCTGTCCGCTGATGCGTGACAAGATCTTCGCCATCTCGGAGCCACTGAGCTCATCCGACGCGATGTCGACTCGTTTCCCCAGGAACTCGACCCGCCGTTCGAAAACCAGTGCCGCGAACCTGCCGATGTCTTGAACGGCAACCTGTTGTATGTTGCGGCGCGGCGGCAGTGCCGCGGCGTACTTACCTTGTCTGAGCGCGTCCAAGCTCGAGGGGAATAATAGGTTCTCCATGAAGTAGACCGGACCGATCGTTGTGAAAGGCACGTCTGCCTTGGCTATCTGCTGCTCGATCTCGCGCTTGCTGTCAAAGTGGGGGATCCCGGTCTTCTTGTCGGCAGAGGCCACAGACGTGTAGACGAGGTGACGAACGCCCTCCTTTTTCGCTGCATTCACCAGGGTGACACCGTGTTGTTTCTCGACTTCAGCGCCGCCTTCGTATGGCGTCGTCATGGCGAAGACTGCGTCGACCCCCTTGAGGGCGCGCTCGAGTGATTGCTGATCACCAAAGTCTCCTTGGACGACCTCTACGTCTCATGGCTTCGTGCATACCAAAACGCGACCGGGCCAGCGTCCAGGCGCACGCGCCTCTCTTCCGTTGAAATGATTCTCAAGATAGCCACCTCCCCGATGTAAGCCACGACTTCGGACGTAAGGTGACATTGAAGCTTCGAAAAGCAAGTTGCTCGTGACCGCCAGCGTGGTGCGGCAATCTCGGCCACGTCAAGGAGTCCAAGCCCTTGACGAAGTCCATTGGGAACAACAGATTCTCACTGTTCGATGCGTAGGCAGAAGACTGACAGGATGATCAGGAGAACCTATGGCTGCTGACTCGACCTTGACCTCATTCGGAACGGACGCAGTTGAGGCTCACGACAAGATCCGAGCGACGATCGCCGAAGTACGACGGGCGCTCGAAGCGCTCGATACGACAGTTCCCGATCCGCGTGTGCACGCTCGAATCCAGCGCCATCTCGGCACTCTGGAAGTGCATCTGCAGGCGCATTTTGGTGCCGAGGAGGTCGCCGGCCTGCACGACCGTTTGAAGGACGTCATGAACGAGTCTGCGGGCGAGCTCTCCCGGTTGCAACAGGAGCATCAACCGCTGTTGGCAGATTTGCAACGGTTACGGAACGAGTGCCACCTCTGCTCCCCGGTGAACGCCGAGCGTCTTCACGGGGAGCTGGGCCCGCTCCTTGTTGGCCTCGAGAGCCACGAGAAGGCGGAGAACGAGATCATGTCGCTCGCGTTTGGGCCACCCCGTTGACGATTGGCGAGATTGATGCTGGGATGGCGTTTATGTCACCTATGCCCAATAGCGTGCATTCCGAATCGACATCTGTGAGTGTGTATGAGGCTTTGGCGCGTTTGCACTGCGCGCAACCGCAGAGTCAGGTTGTAATCCAATTGCTTGAGCGTCTCCTAATGGAGGTCGAGGCACTGCGTGAGGCTCTCAGCGACCCATCGGTTCCAGACACTGTGCGTGCGGCCTACAAGCAAGCCTATGCGCGTACGGCCATCATGTCCCACCATTCGGCTGGCCCGCATGGGGGGCTTGAAAAGCTCTTGCGACGATACTGTCCACGGGCAGAGACTGGCGAGAGATTCTGGGCAGAACGCCAAATGATGGCGCGTCTAGGAGCGACCGCTGATGAGCAAACGGCCCTCTGTGAGGGGATTGAAGAAGTTGAGTCGTACACCTGAGACGATGAACATGGCTCGAGAACTCGAGGGTGCAAAGACCGCTCATTTGTAAGAACAATGACGGCCACATGAAGGACTGCTCATTGCGCCATTCGTCAGGGTTGTGGGATACATTTGTCATGACTGTGGCTGACGGAGGATTCGGAATCCTGGTTGTCGACAGGAGGTCCGTATGACAGAGGCGTCTGGCGGAGGCCCATGTGACAAAAGCGTCTAGCGGGTGTTAGACGATGCCGTGTACGGTTGCGATTTGTCCGCGATCGTACGGGTGGTGGGAGTGGGTTGAACCACGACCTCACCGCAATTGGAGTTGCAATGAGTGTCAAGAAGATCAGCCGTGCTAGACGTGCCGCCCATCAAGTATTGCTGCGTGTGGCTCGAGATGGTGCGTACGCTGATCGAGCGCTCGACGCGGTATTGGAACGATCGGGCTTGCAACCTCGGGATCGCAATCTCGTTACGGAGCTGGTGTACGGCACCTTGCGCTCGCTCGCCAATATCGATTTCATCCTGTCGACCTTGGCAACTCGTCCCTTGAGCAAGATGCCGGCGTCAGTCCTTGTGGCTATGCGACTGGGGGCCTATCAGATTCTCTATATGCGAGTTCCAGCTCGCGCGGCAGTGAACGAGTCGGTGGCCCTTGTGAGTAGCGACCATAGATTTGCCTCCGGTTTTGTCAATGCGGTGTTGCGCAAGCTTGCGGTGATGCATGAGGCTGGAGAGGTGCCACAGCCCAGAGATTCAATCGCAGACCCACTGGAGGCGTTGGCGGTTGAATCCTCCCACCCGTTGTGGCTGCTGCGTGAGGTCCAGCGGCAACGCGGCGCGGAGGTGCTTGCTGCATTTGTGGCCGCCAACAATGAACGACCGCCATTGTCTCTGCGGGTTAATGTCCAGAGGGCGACACGAGAAGAAGTCGCCAAATCTCTGTTGGATTATGGGTGCGAGGTGGAGTTGCCCGAGAGATTTCCAAGCGCCCTTCTCGTGCGCAATGCGGGTGCGGTGTCCGAGTTGCCGGGATTTCTGGAGGGTCATTTCTCGGTGCAGGATCTGGCCGCCCAGCTTGTGGCTGTCTTGGCCGAGCCCCATGGTGCGATGACCATTCTCGACCTCTGCGCTGCCCCAGGTGGAAAGACCTGCCATCTGGCTGAGCTCGACCCCGAGGGGTTGGTGATCGCAGTCGACCTGCACCCCGCCAAGACTCGACTGATAGCACAAAGTGCCGAGCGTCTGGGCCTGACCAATATTGTGGTTGCGGCAGCAGATGCCACGAATCATGAGGCCATTGAGGACGTCCTTTTTGACCACAAACGGGAGGAAGTGGATCTTATCGTGGTTGACGCACCCTGTTCTGGTATGGGGACACTGCGTCGGAATCCCGAGTTGAGATCGCAAAGTGAAACAGCGGTCACTGGTCTTTGTAAGCTGCAAGATAATATCTTGGACACCGCAGCGCTACTCGTTCGGTCGGGTGGGCATATTGTTTATTCTGTTTGCACTACCACCGATGCTGAGGGAAGCGATAGGGTGAAGGCATTTCTTGAACGGCACCCGGAAATGTCGCGGGTGGATCCACCTGATCATTTGAAGCATTTTGTTGATACATGCAATGGTTATGTCGGATCATGCCTTCGCACTTGGCCCGATATACATGGGACGGATGGCTTCTTTGCAGCCCGTCTCAGGAAGCAGTGATTCCCGAGATTCATCCTTCACCTGGCCGGCGCCAAGCGCGATGCCACCCAGTTCAGCGTTCTGGATCTGCAGGTTTTTTGCCCAGTTACCCGTTATCTTCTAAGGTTGGCCGATGATGAGTCGACACATCAGTAAAACCGCCATATTTCTCGGGATCACGACGTTGTTTGCGCCTGCCTCCGCAAGTGCTCTCACCGAGCTATCGGCAGAGGAACTCCAACCTGAGAAACAATCTGCCAAGATCCTGCCGAAAACACCGCTGTCAGATGATGTTGCCGAGCTTGCCGACGTTGATATCGAACTTGCGGCTGACGACGACAGCCAATGGGCCCTAAACCGCGCATTGCGGCGAGATTTTGCAATGACCCGAGAACTGGGTCACGCCATCAAACGGCGGATGGTCTTGCCAATGATGACCGACGTCTCCTTGGCAGAACGCCTTCTCGTCAAGCACATCGTAGCGGGACTCCGAGTGGATGCGGCCCACGAAGCGTTGCTCGCCAAAGCCGATGCTTTTGACATTCCCTTGTCCGATCATCCGTTGGTGGACAGCTACATCGAGTACTTCACCGGCCGCGGCCGATCGTTCTTTTCCAAATGGCTGGCCCGCGCTGACCGCTACATTCCGCTCATGCAACCCATTCTCGAAGAACGGGGTCTCCCAGGTGATCTCGTTTATGTCGCGATGATCGAGAGTGGTTTCAGCTCCCGAGCGGTGTCGGTGGCCGCCGCGTCAGGTTAC
>MGST01000370.1 GCA_001798605.1 Deltaproteobacteria bacterium RIFOXYA12_FULL_58_15
GCCGTAGTTTCAGAATGGCCCGTTCGTTGACACAGGGGCTTGGTAATCCCCCCCCCCCCCGCCAGAACCTGTGTTGACGAACGGGTCGTTTTTTTGTTCCAGAATGGCCCGATCGTTGGCGCAGGGTTTGGTAATCCCCCCCTCCAGAACCTGTGCCGGCGGTCCGGGCCCTTTTCTCCCCATCGCAACCAAGCTCTGCCACCCGTGCTATTGCATTTGAAATCAAGATCTAGGACTTGAACCGATTGCGAATCCTGTGGCGCAGAAGCTCCACTGCGTCCGCTTCGTTGACGGGGGTGCCTGGGTTGAACCGAACCGTGAAGCTCGTTTTTGTGAGATCGCCAAGGGGTGTGCCTTCGCGAACGATCTTGTTGTCCTGGTGCAAGCGTACGTCCTTGAGGGAAAGCCCAAGATCGTAACGGTTGAAAAGATCTCTGAAGAGCATCTTTTTTAGGTCGCCTACCGTCCACGAATCGATTTGAACAGGAAGGAGCTGTGTTGCAACGCTGGTTCTCGCAATCCGGAAGGAGTACTCCACCACAATTTCGAAATCGACATAGGCCGTGTTGAGAACTGCTTGTACATCATCTCCCTTGGGCATCCAGTAGCTTGAGAGGGTGTGCCCACACAGCGGGCATACAGTGGCGCGAAGATCGTCGAGACCACGGGTACGGAAGAGGGGGATGGCGAACGCCTTACGTTGACAGGCGCTACACGTCGTGTGATCGCCGAGAACCTGGAGGATGCGTTTCAGCTCTCGGCGAATAGGAAATGCCGTGAGCGCAATTGGGACGGCATTACGAGTGAGCTCGTTGCGAAAACGCAAACCCGTCTGCACTGTTTTGCCGCTCGCGTGGCGTACACCTAGCTCGACCATGTCGTCGGCATCGACGAGCGCCTTTTCTAACGTGGCTGGTTTTGGATCGGATTGAGCAAGGTGGTCGAATCGCGTTTTCAAATCATCGTAGGTCTCGAGCCCCAACAAAGGGTATGGAGATAGCTCGGACACATAACACAAAAGCAGCAACCGCAGCACTGCGGGCTGCGCGGGCCCTTCCACCTCGATCCATTTGGCCTGCTGCTGGGCAGCGGGACTGGCTTGGCTGGCTGCAAGGGAGTCGAGGCCGATGCGGATGAGCCGCTTGTCGGCGAATGGATCGAACACTCGATCGAGGGCCTGTCCACCACGTTCTTGCAGCGAGGTTGGTGTGCTCGCGTCACGGTTGTATCGTCGCACTTCAGACTCCAACAATCGAATGGCACTTGGGACATCGCTGAAAGAACGTTCGACTCTTTCCTGCAGCTCGCGTCTGAGCTCGCCAATCACATCCCGTCCAACCAACGAGCCCTGTTCGACATTGCGCAACAACTGGCAGGTGCCGCTCGACTCAAGGTCAGCTCGCTCGTCGTTGAGATTCTCGAGGACCGTGTCGAACCACAATAAACGTTCCTGCAGTGCACCCAGTTGTGTCTCCACATTGTCATCCCATCCTGCATCTATTTCTCCGCCCTTGGCTTGTTCTTCCATGGCTTCGAGGCGGGCGAGGTCGCCTTCGCGATACATGGCGTTGATTCGGCCCATGACTTGGCCAAACCGCACGCGCTCGTCTTCCGTGCGTGCCAGATCTGGATGGAATCGTCGAGCCAAGGCCCGGTAGGCGGCCTTGAGACGATCGCTGCGGTCTGGCACGAGAAGATCGTCGATAGCTGGTGATTCTTTCGCGGGTGGCACTGCCGCATATCGGGACGCCCGGTCTTCGAGCTCACGGGCGCGCCTGTTTTCGAGCCTGACGGCGTCGTCGGTGATTGAATGCCGCTTGGCTCGGTTGAGAAGATCTGCCCATCGTTCGATGTGCCGGGTGAGTGCCTCAACTCGGCTCAGGGTGTCGTACTCGGTCGCCAAGACTGCGCGAGTCCTGCCCTCGAATGCTGCGAGCTGTTCGCGGAGTGTCTCGATCTCGAGGTCGAGCTCCGCCAGCTGATCACGGCGGTGTTCCAACTGAGATTGCAGTGATCGCAGTTCGCGACGCTCAGGAGCGGCAGACAACACCAGGGTGGTGTTGGCGTGCTGTTTCTTACGACTCGGCATCGGCGGCCACTCGTTCGTCGAAGCGTTCCCTCGTCAGACGGTCAGTGAACGGCACCAGAGTGCATCAGAAGCGCAGAATCGATGCCCATGCTTCTGAGGGCCTCTTCCCAGACCGCGTCGGGATCGTCCACGAAGGTCAGGTTTTCGACCGGATTGGTCACCAGCCATGCTCCTTGGATCACCTCGTCGGCCAGCTGCCCCGGCCCCCAGCCAGCATAGCCGAGGTAGATCCGCATGCGTGGTGGTGGTTTTTCCACCAGCAAGCGCAGGGATTCGAGAGAATAGCTCAGCTTGAGTTCACCCGAGACGTTCTCCGTTTCCGGGCCCTCGTGGTCTGAGGCGTGGAGGATGAATGCTCGGTCGGGTTGTACCGGACCTCCCTGAAACACCAGGGAGGAAGGATCTCCGCGAAACTGCATGCTCTGGCTACTGCAGAATGTCCCGATGTCGAGATTGCTTGGGCGATTGATCAACAGGCCCATCGAACCATCCTCACCGTGTTCCAGCAGGAGGACGACACCACGAACAAAGTTAGGATCGCCAAGTTGGGGCACGGCGATGAGAAAACTCGGCGCAGCAAGCTCGGTTTCGACGATCGACATCGGCAAAGCATAACCGGTAACGCCAGGGCATTCCAGAGGGGGAAGATTTACGGTTTTGTGGAGTAACCATCGGTGGTCTTTGCCATTTTTCGGCGCTTGACCACCATGATGAATCGTTGACCGTTACGGTCGACAGTGAGAGTGACCTGGGTATCTGGCTTGCCGCGAACCCGCATGACCACGTCCCCGAGGCTCTGACCGGTTATCGGCTTGCCATCGACCATGTCAATACGATCGCCGCTTTGGATTCCTGCCTCCGCGGCGCTTCCACCTGCAAGGGTCCGCACAACCATCGCTGAGCCATCGACCATATTGAGTTCCATGCCAACCCCCACAAAATCTTTGGGAAAGGAGTCGACAACCTCGGCCCGCTGGCAACTTGCGCTACCGATGGCTGCGCAGATCCCCAGAGCCGACGCGAGGGGGCGGAGTTTCACTCAGCAAATCGCTTTCGCAAGTTCTGCCTCACATTTTCGGGAACCAATCCCCCGACGTCGCCTCCAAAGGAGGCGACCTCTCGGACGAGTTGGCTGGAGACGAAGAAATACTCCTCGTCGGTCATCATGAAGACGATCTCGAGGCCAGTTTGAAGCCGTCGGTTCATGTGGGTCATCTGAAACTCAAACTCAAAGTCGGAGACGGCCCGCAGTCCTCGTAGGATCACCGACGCGTTGCGCTTCTGGGCGTAGTCAACCAACAGCCCAGTGAACGTCACGATCTCGATTCGTGGGTTGTCGCCAACCGCCTCCCGAATCATCGCCATTCGCTCTTCGGGGGTGAATAGGGGTGGTTTCTTGATGTTGATTGCAACAGCCACAATCAATTGATCGAATATTCGCAAACCGCGCTCGACGAGGTTGAGATGTCCAAACGTAACCGGGTCGAAGGATCCAGGATATACAGCGATTGTCACGGACTGTGTCCTTTCATGACGAATATACTCACGGCCACGTCGCCAAAAGGGCGCTCCCGACTCAAGCACCACCCATTTGGCGCAGCAGGCGGGTGAACGCGTCCACGATGCTCACATATCACAGAGCTTTCGGCGGCCATTATCCCTGATGCAGCGAGTTGCCACAATGTTGGCTCCAACAGACCCGCGTCAAAGGGAGGGTCCAGAAATGCCACATCAAAGTGCTCCCCCTCGTCCACCAGTTTCTTGAGCGCCTGGCTCGCCGCCACCGGCAAGATGCGGGATTGAGTGCCGGCGACAACCGCGAGATTCTTTTCGAGGAACTGTCGGGCGCGGCGGTCATTGTCAACAAAAACGGAGCGGTTGGCACCTCGGGACAAAGCCTCGATGCCGAAGGCACCCGTGCCAGCAAAAAGGTCGAGGATCGTGGCACCTGGGATCATCGGGCCGAGAATTGAGAAGAGTGCCTCGCGCACACGATCAGGAGTGGGGCGGGTGTGCAACCCTTTCGGCGCGGTCAGACGGCGACCGCGGGCGCTGCCAGCGATGACTCGCACGGCTGTAATTCTATGCCAGTTCGCTGCAAAGGTGAAAATTGATGGCAGTTGAATTGTGGCGGCGGTGCGATTTGGCTGGAGCAAGCCCGACGGAACTGTCCGATCAACGCTTTTGGCGGCCCGCAGTGCTGGAAACGACCGCCAGCGCCGGTTCTCGCCGGGTACGAACGGTTTCGGCGCGGTGGAGGGTCTCTTCGATTTCCTCCATGACACGGCGCCAGCGCAAAAAAGTCACGTTGAAAGCCTCCCGTTCCGCGGTCCAGCGATCGAGAGTGGACTTGGGAATATCGACCGCACTGGGGTCGTTGCTCGGCTTCCATTCAAACGTATGGTTGCCGTCGAAATCGAGACCGATGTTGATGTGTGCCAGCATGATTTGAGCGTGACTAAAACACGGTGGTCCGACAATTCGGTCTCTGGAGTTGACTCCCGTTGCCACTTTCGGCACTCGAAGCGATGCGCTTCTCTTCTCGAATTCCATCGAGTTTGCAGACGAGCCCATTGGTCGAACAGCTGCGACAAATGCAGCTCATCGACTTGACTTGCTCAAATCCGACCCGATGTGGACTGACCTACCCAGTGCAATCGCTCGCCGACGCGTTGTCCAGCCCCGATCCTCTCTCCTATTCACCTTCGGCGCTTGGCAAACTGGAGGCACGGGCGGCGATCGCCAGGTGCGCCCGCGAAGAAACCACAGCCGACCAGGTTGTGTTGTGTGCCAGCACCAGCGAGGCCTACGCGTGGGTGTTCAAGCTGTTTTGCGAAGCAAATGAGTTGGTCGCTTACCCCGCCCCGTCCTATCCGTTGATTTCGGTGATTGGTGAGCTTGAGGCAACCGTACCCGTGTCATACCGTTTGGCGTTCGATGGCCAATGGGAGATCGATCTTGCCAGTCTGGAAGCTCGAGTGGAGCAGGGGGCGCGGGTGATCGTCATGGTTCAGCCCAACAACCCGACCGGATCGTGCGTGAGCGTGGAGCAAGGCATTCAACTCGCCGACCTTTGTGCTCGCTATGATGCGATCGCCATCAGTGATGAGGTGTTCGCACCGTACGCCCGGCAGCCAATGCCTGCCCTGGGCCGGTGTTTTGCGGGCAAGGCACCTCTGATTTGTCTCGATGGCCTCTCCAAAGGGTTGGGCCTGCCAGGGGCCAAGCTCTCGTGGATGATCGTCAGGGGTGCCGACCTTGCCTGCCGTCAGAGCATTATTGAGCGGCTGGAGTGGGTCGCTGACGCTTTTCTGTCGGTGTCCGCACTCATACAGAACGCTACGCCGAGGTTGATGGAGATCGCCCCAGTTGTTCAGCGTCGCATCAATAGCCGAGTGTTGGAGAATCAGGCGACCCTCAAGGAGGCGCTGGGGCGGGTTCCTTCCGTGGATCTTCTGCCGTCGATGGGGGGCTGGAGCGCGGTGTTGCGGTTGCCCCGTACCCGAAACGATGACGAATTGGTGTTATGGCTCGCCCGAGAAGCTCACGTCTTTGTCCACTCAGGGTACTTTTATGACTTCGCCGGTGAAGGTTATGTGGTGATATCGCTTCTGGGGGATCCAGCAGAGCTTGCCGCGTCCGCAGAGCGGTTGGTAGACCTCTTCCTGCGCGAATACGGCTGATCTTCGCTGCCCCCGCATGTGACCCTCGTCACAGTCGTGATCACCATGTCACCATGACAGAAACGCCCCCGAGATTTGCGGTCGCCTACCTGTCACTACATTTGGACAATCAACGGGTTAGGCGTTGGCTCGTGGCATGGCGCTTGCTGTTCCAAGTGTAACCCGGAGGTGGTCATGGCCAGCAACGTTGCTCTTTCTCATGAAACCGCAGGGTCCTGGGATGGGTGTTTGGTGGGCACGCTGGAGACCTGGGCGCTCAGTGACATCATCACCTGGCTGCACCAGACTCACCGCTGTGCGATGCTCCGCGTTGGTGTGGGGTTCGGTGCCGGAGTCATTTTCTTCAAGCACGGTCAGCTGTATCGCTGCGAGTGGGGCGCTTTGAGTGGGGAAACTGCTTTGATCTCGTTGTTAGGCCTTTCGGGCGGTGCTTTTTCTCTCATCCAGCGGGATCCTCCCCACGCGCTTACCAATGTTTTCCGCCCAACCGCGGAGCTGCTCCTGCAACTGGCTATTGCGCAGGATGAGCGGGTTCGCCACGGCTGAGCCAGCGGCAAACGATTCAGAGGCGTTCGAGAAGGAGACGGGCGACCTCGAGGTCGGGAGCGATCTCGAGCGCTTTGAGTAGGGCAGCGCGAGCGTCATCTCTGCGGCCGAGGTGGATGAGGGTTTTGGCCCAGTCGACGTGGACGGGGGCCGACACATTGCGTTGGGCCTGGGCATCGAGGGGAATGAGCTCAAGTCCTCGGCGGTATGAATCCTCCGCGCCAAGGTAATCCTTCCGTTTCACCAGGTCGTCGGCTTTGCGGATGAGCTCGAAGGCGCGCTCCAGTCGACTGTCCTTGGCAATGTCTGGATCGTACTCCCGAAGCAAACCATCCTTGCTCTCTGACTCATCCCTCGCGCTCGCTCGCGCTGCTGGCGTAAACAACGACTCAGCTTCGGGGCCACCGGTGTGCCCGACTATCGACAGGCCGAAGCCGATGCCAGAGGTGTCGAAGTTTGGGCCATGCTCGACGACGAGGTCTTGCGTCCAACGCCCCTCAACAAACGCCTGGGCACTGAGCCATTGCCAAACATCAACATGTACTCCCGCACGACCGCGAATTTCACCGATCAAGCTCCAGCCACTTTCTTGCGGGGCGTTATCTGGGCGCACATAGGTGACGTTGGCAACTGCGCCGCCCAGGTCGAGCCCGAGCATTGGCCTGACCCGAAACGAGAATGGGGTCAGGCGCAGGCCAACGCTCATCGGTACAGCGGACAATCCGTATGTGGAGGCCGGTTCGTTGTGGACAACGCTACCTTCAGGAAGGTTGCCTGAGGCGAAGCGATATCCGATGTGAAGGATGATGTCGGTGTGCAGGTGGGTCATGCCGACGCCGTAGACAAGGGCGATCTCGTGAAGAAATGGTTGTGCCTGCCCCAGCGCGATCCTTTCGACTGAGCTGTCGAGCTTGGGAACACCTGCGGGAGAGTGCCCGATGGCTTCGATGCTAAATACCAATCTGTCGATCTCCTTGGCATCAATGGAGGTCGACGCGAAAATGCAACTCAAACAAAACAGCGAAATGGGGCGCATAACCATGCTCTCGCATAGATCGTCGGACAGGCTCGGCACAAGTGCTGCGAGATCAAAGCAACGACGGGTGCGCCGTTCAAACATTCGGGCCCGACAATCGTGAGATGGCGACGATGTCGACTGTAACTGTTGCTCAAGCCTGATCCGTCGACTATGGTGCGCACGTGATCGAGCAAATTCTCCAGACTGTTGGTGGCCAATCTGCCAGAGGTAGGAAGCACGTGGGTGACGAACGCCGAGAAGATCCGCGCGCCTCGATCGATCTGTGGGTCGAGGAGTTGCACGAGCAGAGTACGTCCTTTAGGCATACCGGTGATATCTCGGTCGGTGGTGTTCATCTTGACCGTGGTTTTCCCAAACCTATTGGAACGCGGGTGAAGCTTCGGTTCAATCTCCCCGGGGAGATTGACACGATCGAGGTGGCAGCCGAAGTTGTGGGTGCCAAGGTCGGCGATGATGAGATGAAGACACGCCTGCGATTTATTGATCTCGACGAGCAGGACAAGACGCGCCTCGCAGCTTTCATTGACAAGGTTCGCCGAAATCAAGGCGTGAGCTGAGGCACTGCGTCTCGTGCTTGCAGACCTACCGGCGGTCCAATCGATCTACAACGAACGGTTGGCGGCACGTCGCGGTGCGCTGGCACGGTGGCGGAATCTTGACGAACGGATAGCCAATCTGCGTCTCGTGGTCTTTGTTCTTGGTGTGGTCGTTGGGATAGCCAGCTTCGCGCTTGATCTCATTGCGGGGCCTTGGCTCGTCGCCCCATTTGTTGGCTTCATTTCGCTGGTCGTGTGGCACGCCTATGTCATTCGTTCTGCGCGCACCGTTGAGATAGCCGTTGAGTACTATCTGCGGGCTCTCTCCCGCCTCGACGGAACATGGCCTGGTACTGGCAACCAACGATGTGACCTGGTTGACGACGAACATCCATACGCTGCCGACCTCGATCTCTTTGGGCATGGGTCTATGTTCGAGCTCCTGTGCAATGCCCGGACCCAAGCGGGCGAGAGATCTCTCGCTGCATGGCTCGCAGCTCCCGCCAGCAAGGAAGTGGTCTGTGGCCGTCAGGCCGCGGTGGACGAGTTGCGGGATCGTATCGATCTTCGGGAAGACCTTGCCATGCTCGGTCGTGATGTAGGTGAGTTTGTCCACCCAGATGCGCTGATCGCTTGGGGAGAAAGGCCGAGCCCGTTCTCCCCGGCTGTTGCACGCTGGGCGCGGATAGCCGCTTGGATGTTGGCATCGGCGGCAGTCGGGTCGGTTGTGGCGTGGGCCCTCACCCCGGTTGGTCCTTGGCCTTTGATTGTTGTCATCGTTCTCGAATGGGTGACAGGGAGATTGCTGCGCGATCGATTGGACGCGGTGCTCGCTGGCGTCCAGCAACCCGAGGAGGAGTTGGTGGTTCTCGCTCGAGTACTCGACCGCATGCAACAAGAGAGGCTACAGAGTCCTCGGCTTGCAGTCCTGCGACAGCAGTTGCTCACTGGGAACATTGTTGCATCAGTGAGTATTGCGGCGCTCGAGCGCCGCATTTCGTGGCTCAACGCACAACGAAACCAGTTCTTTGCGCCCTTTGCGTATCTGTTGATGTGGGGCGTGCACTTTGGCTTGGCGATCGAGGGTTGGCGTAGACAATACGGCACCCAGATTCGATTCTGGCTCGATGCCGTCGGTGAGCTGGAAGCGTTGTGTGACTTGTCCGGCTACGCCTTCGAGCATCCGGCGGACCCGTTCCCCGAGATTCGCGATTGTGGTCCCTATTTTGAGGGTGAAGAGATCGGACATCCATTGCTGGTTGAGACGGATTGCGTGCGCAATTCGGTGCGTCTCGATGGCGAGTGCCGAGCGATGATCGTCAGCGGTTCGAACATGTCGGGGAAAACAACTCTGCTCCGAACGGTGGGCATCAACGCCGTGTTGGCATTGGCTGGAGCGCCGGTGCGGGCAAAACGCTTGGTGCTCTCGGAGCTCAAGGTCGGTGCGACCATTCGCATCCACGACTCGATCCAGAAGGGTCGATCCCGCTTCTATAGCGAGATCAAAAGACTTCAGACGCTCATGGAGATCTCGCGCAAGGGCGACGGCAAGTTGCTTTTCCTGCTGGACGAAATCCTGCATGGTACCAATTCCCACGACCGGCGTGTCGGAGGAGAGGCCGTCCTGCGCAGTTTCATCGACGCTCGGGGCATAGGGCTGGTTACCACCCATGACCTCGCCCTCGCCGGCATCGCCGACTCGTTGTCACCGAGGGCCGTCAATGTCCATTTTGCCGACACCCTGGAGCAAGGGAAATTGCATTTTGACTATGTCATGCGGCCGGGGGTGGTTACCCGCAGCAATGCTCTAGAGCTCATGCGCTCAGTCGGGCTCGACGTTTAGTCCGATTGAGGTGTCGTTAGACCCTCCGGGGCATCGGCTCCCCAGGTACGATCACCAGGGATCGCTGAGGCCGCGAAATTTTGCATCGGAGATGATGACGCGGGTGAGCGCCACCACGTGACCCTTCTCCGCTGCGATGAGAGCGTCGAGTTCTGGGCTGCCGCCGATGGCATCTTTGATGGACTGATAATAGAAAAGCGTCGATTTTTCGAGATCGAGGGCCTGGGCCAAAGCGTCCCGCGGCGACTGGATGTCATCCGTTGCCTTCTGATCTTTGTCGAAAAACCTCGACAGCGCGGCCGCGCGAACCAAGTGATAGCTTTCGTCATCCTTGGCTTTGCCGCCGGCACCCTCAACCTGGCTGAGCAATGTCTTGAATTGAGCTTCGTGGTTGGCTTCGTCTTTGGCTAGCTTGGTGAAGATCTCCGCCACGGGTTTTTCCCCAGCGAACTTCTCCGCCATCTCAACGTAGTATTTGCCGCCTCGTTCTTCTGTGGCAACTGCGAGCTCGAGGGCACTTCTCAGGGATATCTCTTTGTCACTCATGTTCGCCTCCAATTCGGGTGGCGTTGTCTGCCACAACGAGAAAATAAGCAGACAGGCTGTTTTGGCAAGGTCGGTTGTTGGGTCCATCGGTCGTACTCGGGCGATCACTGACTCAATCGACCTGAGCGACGCTCTATGCCTGGGAGTGGCTGCCAATTACAAAATGGTAAAACGCCGACACCACCAGCGCATGATTGATGACGCCGGTTTGAATGAGGTCGGGAATACTGGTGAGGGGCACCAACCGCACAGCGATCTCTTCGTTGCCGTCGAGGTGTTGCGCGCCGCGCAGGGTGACGTCGCGGACAATGGCGGTGTGACAAAGATTGGTTTGGATGGCGGGGTTGGGTGCAACGGTGCCGATCACCTCGGCGTCGTCGCCGACATAACCGGTCTCCTCAAGTAGCTCGCGCAGCGCCGCGGCGAGGGGTACTTCTCCTTCGTCCACCATGCCCCCGGGCAGCTCGAGGGTGATCTCAGCGCGACCGTGGCGGAACTGTTCGATCATGACCACATCCTCGTCGCTCGTGAGAGGGATGACGTTCACCCAATCGCAGGTCTCGAGATAGACGAAACGACCGCCCTTGCCTGCTGTGGTCGGCGATTCACAATCACGACTGCGCACGCGGAAGACAGGCGTCTCGATGAGTACGTCGGCTTCCCTAACCCGCCAGGGTTGAACCAGTTTTAGATAGTCTGCCTTGTCGGTCACGTGTGCCTCTGTTGTGTGGTGTTATTGCGCGCCGAGTGCAAGCAGGACTTGATGGACACCGTCAACCACCCTCGCCATGCGATGATAGTCAAGCTGGTCTGGTGTGTCGTGCGGCATGTGGTAGTGGGGATAGCGAAATGGCGCGGTGTCCGTGGCCATCAGCGCTTCATAGCCATGCTGCGAGAAGGACCAATGGTCTGACCAGCCGACGCCAGTGAGCCCGGCGGGCAAGGCTGCGCCCTCGCTAGGCAACTTCGCATTTTCACGAAAGAGGCGGGTTACCTCCTTGATCCATTTTGAGGAGCCCGACTCACCGACGAAAGCAATGAAGTTGCCTTCGGAGGGGAATAAAGCGCCGAATGGCGAGGGGTAGTTCTGACTGCCCTTGGCGTCGGAGAAGAAACCGATGGTCTCGAGGGAGATCATGCCGTCGATGGCTTCGCCCCGTTCTTTGCAGCCGCGCGCGTAGACCCAACTGCCCATAAGCTCACTCTGAAAGAATGGCGGCTCCTCGTTAACGAATGCCAAGAGGCGAATGTGGCAACCGACGGGTGCAGTGGCAAGGCGGCGAGCCAACGCCAACACGCCGGCGACCCCGGAACCATTGTCGTTCGCTCCTGGAGTGTTTGGCACGGTGTCATAGTGGGCACCGACGACGATGGTTTTTGCGTTGGGATTTTTGCTCGGCAGCCGCGCCTCGATGTTCGAGACTGCGATGTTGGCGGCAGTATAGGTTTGTCGCGTCGGTTGCAGTCCTGCGCCCTCGAATTCACTTTCAATGAAGACGGCGGCTCGCTCAAGAAGGTCAGGGACACCCACGTGACGAGGGCCCATGTCGTTGGCGAGGACCACGATGGTTTTCTCGAGCTCCTTGGCCAACACCTGCAACTCGTCGGTGGGCCCGGGAACAGGCCCTGTGAAGCTCTTGCCGGGCATGCGGATCTTCATCGCATCGTCTTCATTGTTCATGGCTCTCCGACGGTTCTGATTTGCAGGTTGCATCGCGGACGATGAGCACCGGGCATGGTGATCGGCGCACGACCTTTTCGGTGACGCTGCCGAGCAGCAAATGGGAGAATCCGGTGCGGCCATTTGTACCCATGACGAGAAGGTCGCAGCGATTCTCCAAGGCGAACTCCAGGATCATTCGCGTTGGGTCTCCCACCTGCATGTGCCGGGTGAGCTTGGGCGAATCAGTGCGAGAGGCCAAAAAACGGCTCATTTCTCTTTCGGCCTGAGCGCGCGCGAAATCTTTGAACGACTGTCGGCTCTTGCCCGATACGTCGACCATAACTTCAGCGCCAACATAGGTGGGTTGGCGAATGACGTGGAGGATGTCGATGCTCGCATCCACTAGGGCGGCGAGGAACTGTGCGTGGTCCAGAGCCGCAGCGGAGCAGGGAGAGAAATCGATCGGCACGAGAATGCGAGAAATGGTGACCATGCACTACTGTTGCCGCAACTGGGTCGGACTGTCCAGAACTGTTATGCCAAGTGGCTCAGATGCAGCTGCGATCGCCGCCGCTTGGGTCGGTCAAGGTGACTGGTGAGAATCCCATGGCTAAGAGGGGAGCTGCCAGGTCGGTGGGTAGGGGTGCCGTCAGTTGCAGTGGTGTGCCATGTGTTGGGTGATGCAAGCAAAGCGACCAAGCGTGCAAGGCGAGGCGAGAAAGGCCGTAGCGCTCGGCAATGGCTCGATTGAGCGGACCTTTGCCATAGTTTGAGTCACCAATCACCGGATGGTTGAGGTGTTTGAGGTGGCGTCGGACTTGATGCCGTCGGCCGGTTTCGGGGTGCGCCATGACCAAGGAAAGAGTCCGGGGTTCGAGGTCGCGCGTCTCGATTGTGCGAAACGTCGTGCGGGCGGCGACCGGCGGCCCTTCATGGCGTCGCGGGATCGGGTGGTCAATCAGCCCCGCAGACGGTGGTTCGCCCCGGACCAGCGTGAGGTAGGTCTTGCGGGCTTCTCCGGAGGTCAGTTGCACTTGGAGCAGGCGCGCAGTCTCCGGGGATTGGGCAAAGACGATGACGCCGCTGGTGCCGCGGTCGAGCCGGTGGATGGGGTAGACAGTGCTGGTCCCGAGGTGGATGCGAACCTCGTCTACCAAGGTGGCACCGGTCACGCCGCGGGTTGGGTGCACGGCGAGACCCGAAGGTTTGGCGATGGCCAAGAGGGCCTCGTCGCAGTGTAGAATATGCAGCATCATCTAGGAATGTGCTTATCATAAGGTCATCGCAAATTTGCATTAGCCCGTGGGGTGACATCGTCGCTGCCAATGCCTGAACTTCCCGAAGTAGAAACCGTCCGGCGTGGCCTTGAGGCCCAACTGGTCGGCCGCCGTGTGGACGAGGTTGTGGTCCGAGACCGACGTTTGCGACTTCCTGTGCCTTCGGGGAAGCTCCGGCGATTGATCGCCGGTCAACGGGTGCTCGGGGCACGCAGACGCGGGAAGTACGTCCTCTTGGATTTTGATGGGGGCGCGGTGCTCATGGTTCATCTCGGGATGAGCGGTCGACTGACCTTTGCCAAAGCCGGAGTGCCCTATGCCAAGCACGACCACGTGGTGTTCGAACTCGACGGCGGCCGCGAGCTCCGATTCAATGATCCGCGTCGTTTCGGTCTCGTCGATGCTTTTGCCCGAAGTGATGAGCCCAAACACCCACGCCTGGCGAATCTCGGTGTGGAGCCACTGGCAGTCGAATTCAATGCAAACATGATGCACAAGCTTTCCCGAGGGAGCACGCGAGCGGTGAAAAGCTTCATCATGGACGCGTCGGTAGTGGTTGGGGTCGGCAATATATACGCCTGTGAAGCGCTGTTCGCAGCGCAGATCCCACCGAGCTTGTCGGTGGGTCGGCTGTCGAAAGTGCGGTGGCAACGATTGGTCGACGCTGTCCGGGGGACTTTGGTGGATGCGATTGCCCGGGGTGGTACGACCCTCAGGGATTTCGCCAACCCCGCCGGTGAGGCTGGATACTTTGCGACGGACCTCCGCGCCTACGGCCGCGAAGGGGAGGCCTGTGTACGGTGTGGCCGACGGATTCGGCGCATCGTCCAAGGCGGGCGCAGCACTTTCTATTGCGCCCATTGCCAGAGGTAGCAGACGAGTTTGGAAATGACGTCGGCCGCCTTGCCCAGCGTCGTTGGCTGGCATAGATCCGGCCGCGCGAGGTCGCCAAAACGGCCATGAAATGACTTCAACCGGTGCCTCTCAGGGGGCACCGCAATGAGAGGCACGACATGAAGGGCAATGCGATCATCGGGCAGTCAGGTGGACCGACAGTTGTCATCAACCAGTCCCTGGTCGGATGCATTGAAGGCCTGAAGAATACCGGTGTTGGAAAAATCCTCGGCGCGCACCACGCGGTCAGTGGCATCATCAAAGAGGACTTCATCGACCTCGGCGACATCCCCCAAGATCGACTCGACCGTATTGCCCTGACGCCATCGGCCGCCATTGGCAGCTCGCGTGACAAGCCTGACGAGGCCTATTGCAAGAGGATCTTCACGGTGTTTGAGAAACACGACGTTCACTATTTCTTCTACATTGGTGGCAACGATAGCTCTGACACCTGCCGCATCGTCAACGAAGTGGCAAAGAAGTCGGGTTACGATCTGCAGTCATTTCATATTCCCAAGACCATCGACAACGACCTGATGGAGAACGACCACACTCCGGGCTACCCCTCTGCTGCTCGTTTCGTTGCCAATGCGTTCACCGGCGACAACCTCGACAACAAGTCGATTCCGGGCATCAAGATCAATATCGTCATGGGTCGACACGCGGGATTTCTTACCGCGGCGAGCGTTATGGCTCGGCAGAAGGCCGGGGATGGTCCCCATCTCATTTATGTTCCCGAGCGCGCTTTTGACATCGACAAGTTTGTTGGGGACGTCGACCGTGTCTACAAGAAGGAAGGTCGTTGTCTCATCGCCATTTCCGAGGGGATCCACGACGCCAACGGTACATCGATCGCGGCGCGTCTCGCCAAAAACGTCGAGAAGGACGCACATGGCAACGTCCAGCTCTCCGGCACCGGAGCTCTCGGCGACTTCCTGTCGGCGGAGCTCAAAGACAAGCTCGGTGGCAAGTTGCGCGTTCGTGCCGACACCTTTGGCTACTTGCAACGGTGCTACCCTGGCAGTGCGAGCCCAGTTGACCAAAAAGAAGCGCGTGAGGTCGGCCGTTTTGCCGCAAAGCGCGCTGTTGATGGCATCAGCGAGGGTTCGATCGCCATCAAGCGCAAGCGTGACGACCCCTATGAGTCCGAGTACGCATTGATCAAGCTAACTGCCGTTGCCGCCAAGACCCGTGTTCTCTCCGATGACTTCATCGGTGGAGACAACGACATTACCGACAAGTTTCGTACCTACCTGGCACCGCTCATTGGTGAGTTACCGGTGGTCGAGCAATTCTGATCGGACGGTTGGGTTACGAGGTGATCTCACGCCGTTCGCACATCCTGCGCATCTTCATCAAGCCCTGCGCCTGGATTTGGCGCACTCGTTCCCGGGAAAGATTGTAGAGCTTACCGATTTCATCGAGGGTCTGATCGGAGTCGTCGCCCAGGCCAAAGCGCCTGCGGATGATGTCCTTCTCGATTGGGTTGAGCAACGACAGCAGCTCTCGCACGTGGTGATGGGTGCTCTCGCGAATAACCGTCTCATCAACTTGGGGCGCGTCTTTGTCGCGCACCAGGTCGAGAAACTTACGTTGGTTGTCGTCGCCAAAAGGCTCATCCAGTGATACGGGATCCTGTTGAACACCGTTGAGGATCGCTTCGACCTTGATCAGCGGCACCTTGATGGAATCTGCGATTTCCGCAGTCGCAGGGGTGCGTCCCAAACGTTGAGTTAGCCGGGCGGCGGCACGAGCGACCTGTCTGCGTGCATCGATGACGTGGACAGGCAGACGCACCTGGCTCCCCTTGTTGATGATGGCACGTTCGATGGATTGGCGAATCCACCAGTGTGCGTAGGTGGAAAAGCGAAAACCGCGGCGATGGTCGAAGCGGTGCACGGCTTTCATCAAGCCGACGTTACCCTCCTGAATGAGGTCGATAAACGAAATGCGACCATGATGGTAGTTTCGTGCGACGCTGACGACGAGACGCAAGTTGGCTCGGACGAAGTCGTTCCGTGCCCTTCGCGCCCGACCGTGCGCTCGTTCCAGCTCGGTGAGGTCGGCGTGAGAAATGCGAAAAGCTTGGTGAGCATCGAGAACCTGGCGGCCCCACACTTCTCGCCGGACTCTTTTGATCACCTGGTCAAGGAGCTCCTTGTCGAAGTCAGCGCTGCGGAGTTTTGAGGCGATCTTGTCAATCAATTGATCTCGAGACGGTCGAGACGGCAACCTGCGCTTGCGGGTGTGAGCGGAGGCCTTGCGGTAGCTGTCCAGCAACTTCTGCACGTCGGCTTTGATCTGGGGCTCGATTTCGGTGGCTTCGCATTGCAGGTGCCGGACAGCCTTGGGAATGGCCAACAAGAGCCGCAGGGTCTCGAGCTCCAGTGTTTCGAGATCGCGTGCGTTTTGCGCCTCCTCCTCTGGAGTAAACAACGGGATGTGGCTGAGCTGCTCCATGTAGCTCGCCAACAAATCCTTGCCCGCAGCGGGCACCTGGCGCCCACTTTTGCCTTCGAGTTGCTCTTGTTCCGCAACAATTTGTTCTTTGGTGGGCTCGACGTCCTGGTCGACCGGCGCGGGCGACGGGGCTGTGACGTCTGCCGCTGTGAGTACCGGCGTAGGTTTTGTCTTGGTCACGACACAGCGCACTTGCATGCCACTACCATTGCGTCGTCGTAGATCGCGTGTCTTTCGCCTCTTGCGCAAACTGGGGTTTTCTCGAGACATGCCGCATCAACGATTGGCAACCAGTTCAAAACGGGGAATCCGTCTCCCTTGGCCACCTTCGTGACCATCCCCCCTTTTGTTCCGGTGTCTCTCGTTGCCTCCAAAAGGTTGCGGGTCCGCCTCTTCTGCTTGCTCTAACAGCATGCTGATTGGAAACAAAAAGATCAACACAATTGATTGACGCAAATGGTCAACCTGTGTGGGTGTGATTCCCACTCAGATTCTTCTCAGGGGCGGTTGTGAACCAGAACCTTCACTCCCGAAGGAAACCCGACCTCCACTTTGTCATCTCCGAGTATGCGAATGACAACACCGAGTCCGAACTTGGGATGGTCGATGACGTGCTTTTCGGTGAAGCAGGTTGTGATCTTGTAGGGGGTGGCGCGGGAGATGTCGCGCCCACCGATGAGACGATCGTATTCGCTGTGGGTGAGATTGGACTTTGTCTTTCTCGTGGGAGAGGGTTTGGTCTTTGCCGTCGTCGTTGTGTTGTTGGTGGCCTGTTGACCACGGTGGGAATGGGTCTTCCTACAGGTGTTGCACTGAACCTTGGCGATGCGCGAGCCGTCCATGGCGACGATGACGTGGGCGAGCTCGAGCTTGCAGCTTCCACAATAGGAATCAACTTCGCGTCCAGGAGCGGGGGAACTTGCGGCCGGTTTGATGAAATCCATGCGCGCCTTCAACCACAAGATCCGGTTGAGGCGCAATCCTAAGGGGCACCAAAGACGCATTATTCAGAGGACCATTTGGCCACCGTCGGGGGTGTCGGATATGGGGCCGCGGAAATTTCGTCGCCAGTTGTTTGCTGGCGGCGTTGTGGCACCGTAAACAGTGGTCATGAGCGTTGTCGGGTTTTTCGCGTTGATGCTGGTCGGATCGTCTGAGGTGCCGCTCGATCACGAGATCCAAGCAGTGCGCCAAGACCAATCTGGCGTCACCCTCTACCGGGCGGCTGAGGCGCGAGCCGGGGGCGTGTTGCTTGTGGAGGTCGACGCTTCCGGTTGGTGTGACGCGCCGGCGATCACCTGGATGCGCCGCTGGCGTCCAACTCGACGAGCAGGTGACAATTGGCGAATTTTGTTGCCTGTACCCCTTGGGGCTGCGGGTGGCTCCAACCTACTGCGCGTCCATTGTGGTCGCGAAGAGATCGGTTTCTCTGTACCTGTGTGGCACGACGCCTTCTCCGAGACCCAGTTGCATGTCGCTCCCAAATACACACGCAAACCACCGCCGAGAGTAGCCGCCGAATCGCGGCGAATCCAAGAAGCGTGGCGTCAGTCAAATGCCGGCTGGTTCTGGGACGAACCGTTTTCCGCGCCTGTGGCGACGCGCATCACTAGCGCCTTCGGCACCCAGCGGGTGTTCAACGGCAAGCTCGAAAGCCGGCATCTCGGAGTCGATCTCGATGGTGAAGTGGGCACACCGGTAGTGGCTGCAAACGCAGGCCGGGTAACCCTGACTGCCAACAACTTCTTCTACACAGGTAACGCCGTGTTCATTGATCACGGTGATCAATTGTTCAGTGTCTATTTCCATTTGTCGCAGGCCAACGTGCGGGAAGGTCAGATGGTGAATCGCGGTCAACGTATCGGGACGATGGGGCGAACCGGACGGGTGACAGGGCCGCATTTGCATTTCGGCGTCAAGCTTGATGGCATTGACGTCGACCCCTTCGAGCTCATTGGACTCGAGCTTGAGCCGTCGTTGTCGCGACGGATCACAAACCGCTGACAATATGCCATGCGCCGTCCTCTAGGGCAAAGATGACACGATTGAACTCGCGGTGTGTGTCCCACAACGTTCCCGTGGGAAGATTGAGTCGGGCCCTTGAGTTATAGCGGATGTCTGCTTGTGCCGTCTCATCGTCGACGGTGATATCGTGAACCTGGAAACTCACAAAGATCTCCTCCGCCACATCGAGGCTCTTCGGCAATATTTCAGTCTTGAGCTGTTCGAAACCGTAGTCGTCGCGAGGATCGGGCGTGCCGTTGTCTTCAAAGTACGCGGTTGAGACCAAAGACAAGATGCGATCGGTGCTTTTGGCTCGCATCGCCTCTTGCAACTCCACGAGGACGGCCATCACCGCCAAATTGTCATCGGTAGCGGGAACCTGAGTACCTTGGATCATCTTGTGGGCGCAGCCAGTTCCGAGGGCAACAACCGTCATCGCGATTGCAAGGGACCTAAACATGATGCCTTCTCCGTCTCTATTTGTCTTTTGTCGCGCACCAATCATGGAATGCATCGACCTGTAACACAAATTCCGGTCGATGTGCTATTGTCAAAGATTTGTGTTTGACGCGGCCAATAGAGCCTCTTTTGTCGTGTCCGAGTCTGCCACAACTGAAGTTGACCCATCCCGACATGACTGGTACCTCATGTGCATGCGAAATCACCATACCATCCCTTCGCTGTTGTTCGTTCTCATGTTTCTCGGCTGCGCCGGCACGCAGCAAAATGCACCTGCAGAGCGGGGTGCGTCTGGTTTGACCATCGATTCAGAGGCACTGTCCATTGTCGTGAACGGTCTCTCGGTTGAGCGACCCGACGGGTGGAGGTTTTTGGCACCTGATCACAGTGTTTTTCCGGACACCCTGGTGATCTTGCAGGGGGCCACGGGCTCGCACAGCATGGCGGCTGTGGTCGAAATCGGCCAACGCAAGATCCCCGTGGCCGATCAGCGGCGACCGCCCTCGCACATTTTCACCGCCATGGCTTTGGAGATGGTCCAGACCTTTGCAGCCTTTGACACCACGGGTAACCCCGAAGAAGTCACGGTGGCTGGCAAACCGGGGTCAATGTTTCGCATGACCCTCACCGAGCAACTACCCGATGGCGGCACGGCGGATCGCTTGACCCGCATTTATGGAATCGTCGACGAGGCCGATATCTGGTTGGTGCGTTGCCTTGGTCCCACGGACAAATCTGCCGAAGCGGACTTTGACAAGATAGTCGCGTCATTGAAGATCGGCGACTGAGCGGCTGGTTTTGGGTCAGTCGAGGTCATGTACCGTTTCGGCGCTGAGCGCGAGTCGATGTCGCAGCCCTTCGTTGAATTGATCCGTGAGCCTCTCGGCCTCGAGGGGCTCGAGCACGTGTCTTGGACCTGCTAAGGGAAACAGGGCGGCGATGATGCCGCAGGCCACACCGACCGTCAGCAGAGAAATTCCAACAGCCTCGAGGTCGCGATCATCTTCGCGGGCCAGGATGATGCCGGAGGTGATGCCGGCCAATGCGCCAGCACCAAATCCACCCATCCAACCAACCTGCGGCCAATACCTCGCATCCTCGATTTGAGTGACGAGCGCCTCATTGCCAAGAAGTTTTGCGAGCTCAGTCTCGTCGATGACCTCAGCGGTGCCCCGCATGATCGCCCAGTCTGAGGGCGCATTTGAAATGGGCACGGCACCAGCGTAACCGAGCTGCCAGCGTGATGGGTTGTTGAGACCGGTGCCGAGTACCTGGGCGCTGGCGAGGTCGACGAATGGCGGCGATATGATATTGCGAACGATGGGTACCACGCGCAGACGTTCGCGGCGGTAGATTAGAAGCTTTTTGTGGGTCTCTTCAAAAGAGTCGTCTTCTGGGTCGCGGGCTGTGCTGTCGGCAGCGGCGGGCCAGTCCACGTGGCCAATCCACATGCGGTCGCCCAGAGAGCTCGTCGCTGCCGCCAACATGGTGTTGTTGTCGATGCGGCTGAGCTTCAACGCGGCCACGGCCTCGGCGTTATCAACGATGCGAAACAGGCCGGTGCGTGTCAGCGCCCCGATGGCCGCCTCTTTCTCTGTCGTCGTCACCGACTCATCGGTGTCGACGGCGAGCTTTTCCACGGTCGCGCCCATGGCCTCGGCGACTTTCACCGCCAATCTTGTGGCCGGGGATTGTGGTTGGGTGACAAGACAAACGGACAGCAAAATGGGTGTCAGCATGGGGGGAGTATAGCAGGCTGTGGACGAGGGCCAATCAGTCCCGAGAATTCAGCGTGCTCTGAGGATCAACGGCTCTGAGGGCTTGGGCGGCGGCGGTTGTTGTTGTAGGGACAAGATGTGCGAATTCCAACAGCCATCTGGAGAATCACCAAAGAGCTCGCCCGTCACCTCTTGCGTCGCCCAATCGCCGGGGTCGTGGCGGCCGCGCGAACAGACGACGGGCGATGGTTGTTGGTGCGTCGTGCAGACACGGGGAGATGGGCGTTTGTGGGCGGAACCCTCGAGTGGGGTGAGACCCTGTCGAGTTGCATTGCCAGAGAGCTCGTCGAGGAAACCGGTGCACGCTTGTTGGAGGTCGGTCCCCTGGTGGGAGTCTATTCCGACCCGGCCCGGGATCCGCGCTTCCACGCGGTGACCGTGGTGGTTCACGCCACGGTGTCGCAGCCAGACCCGAGCGGCATCAATCCGTTGGAGATTGCCGAAGTGCGCTTGTTCACCGATGACGAGCTCCCGTCCGAGCTGTCTCACGGGATGGATGACATGATTTCCGACGCTCGGTCAGGTCGACAGCGATTCGAGTGACCTCCAGCCGCGGTTCCGGCAATACAGTACCATCGAGTGAAAGGCTATTGCAGTCGCGGATAGTCGACACCTTCATTGATGGACCAGACACCGAAATCCCAGCCACTGAAGGTTGCCTGTTGCCTCATGAGAGCGGTGGAATGACCGTCCACTTGACCTGCAACAGACCCGGTCACGCCACTATAGGCATCGGTTACGCCGGAGGATTCTGTGTCCCAGTGATTGGCGCTGTGGGTGCAGTTGCTCCCTCGCCCACCAAATCCACCCACCATGCTGCCCCCTGTGCCCATGGAAACACGGCCGACAGCGTAGCTCGAGGTGACCTCGCCCCAGCAGTCTCCATAGAACCCCCCCGCAACGGACGACCCATCGCCCATGGTCACCGTTCCCGTGGCGTAGCAGTCTGCAACGTATTCGGGGTTGCTCTCCACCAATCCGACGAAACCACCGCAGGCGTCGGAACTGTCGCCACAAATGACCGATCCCTCCGCGGCTACCCTTTCGACTCTGGCTTCGTTGATGTAACCAATGGCTCCACCAAGGCCGTAACTGTTTATGCCCCCGATGGTGGCACCCGAGGCATAGCTGTCTGTGACGGTTGCGGGGGCAAATGCCAAGTAACCAATGAGGCCGCCGACCTCGAAGGCCCAGTCACCGGCAGTGACAGAACCTCTGGCAATTCCCTGCTCCAGGGTTGCTTGAAAGAACATGGCGTACAGTCCCCCCGCCGTATCTGAGCAGCCAGAGACGTCCATGGTGGAGTCGACCCGCGACACCGAACCAAACCAATGTTGTGCGCCGAAACCTCCGGCGTAGGAGCAGGAATTTGCAAGAATCTTGATGCTGCCTCCGCTCGAAGAGTCTCTGACAGCCACACCGTTGTTCTTACCAATGAGGCCGCCGATGATGGTGCCGCGATTGGCCCGGATGGTGATATTGCCAAAAAAGCTCGAATCTTCGATGAGCCCGACGTCCGCAGGGAATCCGTTGGCGGATCCAACCAGGCCTCCCACGTCCCAGATGGTACCGGCACTGCAAAGATCGAGGAAACCGGTGACGTGGCAATTGTCAATGATAACGGCCTCCGCAGCGCCAACCAAACCGCCTATTTCGTCGACAGCCTCATCTCCCCATAATTGCAGATTCTCGACGAAGATATTGCGAAGCACGCCACCGTCACTTAGGTAACGCACCATGCCAGCCTGATCCACCGAGGCGTCAATCTGCAGGTTCCAAATGAGATGACTGCGACCGTCAATGGTGCCGTGAAATTGATTGGAGTCCGGGTCACCAATCATTGAGTAGGACACACCTTCCATCTGCAGATCAGCCCCCAACACATAGTGTGTGGCACAACCCGCACTGCCTCCATTGCTGCAACCACTCGCGCCAATGTCGGCGAATTGCTCCGGCGTGCAGATCACGTAGGGAGCTTCAGAGGTGCCCAAGCCTATCTCATCATAATCCGAAAGCGCAGGGCCCAGAAGTTGGCATTGGCCCGAGCCATCGCAGGCACCCGGAGTTTCACACACGGTTTCCGGGGTTTCGTCACAGGGACTGTTTGCGGGTTTGGGCAAACAGGTCGAAGTGCCAGCATCGCAGAATTGGCAGGCGGGACACTCGGCGTCGCTAAGGCACTCAACACAACGACCATTGACGTCATCACAGGCCTGGCCCGGACAGGGACTCACACCGGGTAGACAGCGGCCATAGCCATCGCAGAGCTCCTGTCCATTGCAGAAGGAGGTGTCCCCGCAGGGTGTGTCCTGTCCAACGTAGTTGGCAACACAAATTCCGCTTTCACACCGATCCGCGCCGTCACACGCAGTCACACCAAGCTCACCGCAGGGATCGCCGTCCGGGACATTCTCATACTCGCAATAGCCGACACCATTGCAGCTGCCTAGAAGACATGGGTTTGGGACATCGCAGTCCTGTGCACCGACACAATAGCCCGGGGGGACAAAGCAGGTCGTGGCGCTTTCGTTGACATAGCCCGTATCGCACAGGCACAGGGGTTCCCCCCCATCTATGATGCATCGACCATGGTCGCTGCAGTCAACGCCAAAGCAGCCCGCGGCACGAGAAACGCATTGCGTGTCATCGACGACGAGATAACCGTTGTCACAAAGACATGTTGCCTGGCCATCCCGTTCCACACATTGGCCGTGTTCGGAGCAGTCGACACCCAAGCAGAAGTCAAACTGCAAGTCATAACCCAATCGCGAGCACCCGAGGAGCATCAGGACACAGCACAACCCAATTTTGTCTGTCGTCCGTTTGTTCACATCGTCCCCCCATCTTTCGATAGCCATGTTGCAATCTCGCCGCAGCGTCTGCCATGAAGATCGGAGCGATTTGCGGCAGATCCTCGTTGCGCATGCGTCACCACGCAATCTCGTTCGGGCAGGGCAAGATCGGGTAGTCGGGGTCAGCGGTTTGCATCTGCCACGGATCCAACAGCGGCGGCACGGTTCCGTCCGCATTCACCAGAACACAAATGACCGGAATGGGTGGTGGTCCGCTGCCAGTCTCACGGTCGCAGCCATCTACCAAGAAACCACCGTACGGGTCACAGGTCGCGAACGTCGCATCGCTTTGACACGACAACACGCAATCGGGAGGAGCGCACGTGCGCCCCGTGGCGGTGAACGATGAGTGCCAGATCACATACACGCCGCCATCGAGCTCAAATTGGATCCTGTCGACAAGATGATTGCCACCCAGGTCATAGGTAGCGGGCATCGGCACCACGCCATCGTCGTGCGTGCACCATGCGCCGACCACCTCCATGATGACCTGGCCACCGTGCTCGAAGTCAATGTACGAACCCGACGCCTGGATGTAGATGTCGGTCTGCAACTCGCCATCGTCAATGCGGCACACGTGATCCCAGTCCAAGACAACTTCAGTCCCGACGCCCCCGACGATTGGCACGGAGCGAGCTTCTGGCACTCGTATAGGGAAATCCGACATCGGACCGGTGTCACCGACTTTGCCATCGCCCCAGAATGAATCACCGCCGGGTGGGTCGTCAGCGTTGGAGCGAACGTCGTTGCTTATGACACAGCCGACGATCATAGGTATCGCCGCGATGAAGAAGAAACGGCGGCAAAATGACCCGAACCCAACCTCCAAATCTCCAGTCTTCAGAAGCTCAACAAGCGTTGCCCGATTCATCGCTGAAGTATAGACGTTTGCTGTTTGTAATCCTATGACAAGACCTGCCCAGGGGCGCTCTCGGGAAACGGACGCTCCATGCCTGCGCGCAGCGACCCGCCGGAGGTTGTCGGCCACGTGGGCGTTGAGTTTGGGCTATCAAGAAACTACCAGTTTCATGGCTCGTGGAGCCGCCATAAAGGCGGCATGGGGAACTAATCCGTCACTACGCTCCCCCGGAATTCGATGCGCCTGGGCGAATCCTCGCCTCGGACATGCCGGTTTTCTGGGCAACGCTTGGTGGCCACCGAACACTGCTCGCTCGATTCCGCCTCCGTTGTCTTCTGCTCCAAAAATAGCATCACGTTGGCGGCTTCCGCTTCGCAGTGTTCGGGGCCACCGGCGCGCTGCCATCGGAAGTGGGTTTGCTGTTGCTTGATTGGGAGGCGGTTGTGTCGCCAGCCGAATGCCCCACTTGGTTTCCAAACGGATTGCCTGACCAAAAAATATGCCTCCAGACTCAGGGAAGCGAGCGCCTGTGGCACCAGCAGGGGGCGCGG
>MGST01000371.1 GCA_001798605.1 Deltaproteobacteria bacterium RIFOXYA12_FULL_58_15
ATTCGATTCGAAGGCGGCATTCTCGACGGGAAGCGTGTCAACTTGTCCGCCGAGATGAACTGCCTGATCGGCATTCGGGGCAGTGGGAAGTCCGCCGTCCTTGAGTGCTTACGCTATGCGTTGGAGCTACCGCTTCCGGACTCCGCGGAGGAGTTGGATCTCAAGTACAAGCAGGATCTTGTTCGTTTCGCGCTGGGAAGCGGCGGGAAGGTGGTTGTGGAGGCTGAAGACGCCCAAGGTCGCGCGTACGAAATTCGGCGGATACTCAACGAGCGTACGGATGTCTATTTTGATGGGCAGGTGAGTCCGGGTGTGCGCATTCCACTCAAGGCCCCCCTCTTTTTCGGCCAAAAGGAGCTAGAAGCTGCGGCGGCAGGTGGAGTTCAACTCCGACGTTACGAACGCGCGTCGTACTGTCGAAGCCGTCGATTCCTTCGTCAGTTGGAATCAGACCATGATCGGAATTTGTTCACCGCCAAAATACCAAGAAAGACAGCGTAGAAGTCGATGCAAACCGGTGTCGCCAGGCCTTGCCCGAGAACTGCTTGCGACGGCGCGCAGAGCGGCACCTCGCGTGCGAACCGTTTTTCAATCAGTAACCCTACAAAAACATGGCAGTCCGTCGTGGCGAAAAAACGGGTTGGTTGGTAACTGTTTGTTTTTCCTTCACCTCAACACAAATGGCATTCAGGAGGCCGACGGTTCGATCCCGTTCAGCTCCACCATTTTCTTTCGTTCCGAGCAGTTTCCAAATAGTCTCCTCCCAGCGGGAAGGCACGCGAGTTCGTCATCAAAGTCAATGCTGGCGGTATGCGGTATCGCTCGAGACAAACTCGGACCAGCGATTTCGCCTGCTGGTGACGAAGGTGGTCACCGAGGGGATTGCAGCTTGATCCTTGATCCGGGAATTCACAACGGCTGCCAAGGTCAGCGTCATTCTCACGGCGGTTGGCTGCACGCCATTTTGCGACACTGTAACCCCGCGCGCTCAGAGTGTGCTCGCGACGGCGACGTCTCCGCCACCCAGATCCGTGTCAGAGGGCACCGCCTCGCGCCCAGACGGCTCCGCCCTTGAGCACTATGTCCTGGACGAGCCGGATCTGATTGCACGACTCCCTCTTGAACTCCAGGAAGTGTCCGGCCTCACCGACATCTCACCTAGCGAGGTGGCCTGCGTTCAGGATGAGGATGGAGTGATCTTTGTTTACG
Organism: Deltaproteobacteria bacterium RIFOXYA12_FULL_58_15; assembly: GCA_001798605.1. Classification (GTDB taxonomy): domain Bacteria; phylum Myxococcota; class XYA12-FULL-58-9; order XYA12-FULL-58-9; family XYA12-FULL-58-9; genus XYA12-FULL-58-9. The sequence goes on from MGST01000371.1 coordinate 1,210, forward strand.
ATCTGGAACTGAGGAAGATCACGCGCCGAGTCCGGTTTGGCCCTACAGGGGATTACGAAGGCGTCACAGGTGTTGGCTCGCGGTTGTTCGTGTTGCGCAGCGACGGTGTCCTATTCGAGGTCGAGGTTCTGCAAGGCGAGCCATCGATCCGAACTCACGCACTCGGGATCCCCACGGGCAACAACGAGGGCTTGTGTTTTGACCCCGGGGGTGAACGCCTCCTCATCGCCCCGAAGAGCCGACTGGGAAAAGGGAAAGAGTTCAAAAATGTGCGTCCCGTTTATGCGCTGGATCTCAAAAAGCTCACTCTGGAGGCGGAGCCATCCATCGTCTTGGATGTGGAGAGGATCCGCAACTTTGCCGAGGCCCACGCCCGACCGTTGCCCGAGAAGGAAAAGAAAAAGGGTGGCGGCAAACGGATTAGCTTGCGCTTCATGCCGTCTTCCCTCGCCGTACACCCCATGACCGGAGAAATCGTCGTGCTCTCAGCCATCGATCATGTCCTCGCGGCCTTTGACCAGCGTGGGAACGTCACCGGATACGCGATGCTCGATGCAAAGCTATTGCCCCAATCCGAAGGCATCACCTTTCTTCCGAGCGGAGACATGGTTGTGGTGAGCGAAGGAGCAGGGAAAGAGGCCAGCTTGCTTCGCTTCCACTGGAATGGTCCTCCCTTGATGAACGACTGGCCATGACCTCATCACCAGGGCGGGACGATGGCCGGCCTGTGCGTGACCGGCTGGAAGTGTCACAGCTGGACATCGACGTGCCCATGGTCGCTTGACCAATCTCTTGACCCATGCTTGACCCACAACTAACGTGAGGAGCATGGCCTACGAGCCGAAGTTCACCATCACCCCCAAGCTCCTCGGGCTGGTCGAGTCCATCGCCGCAGTGCGCGAGCGCATCCAGGCGGCGGCCGTTGAGGTGGCCTGGATTCCAGCTCTCCAGAAAGACACCCGCGCCCGCAACGCCCACTCCTCCACCGCCATCGAGGGCAACCCCCTGACCCTCGAACAGGTCCGGGCCGTAGAGGAGCAAGGCACGATCCTCCCGTTGCCCACTCGCTCTCAACGTGAGGTGATCGGCTACTTCGCGGGCTTGCGGTACATCCAGAAGTTCGCCACCAAGAAGGCCGTCACCCACGCCGAGGTTTGCCGCCTGCACATGCTCATCGCGGGCGACGTGATGGACCAAGGCAAAGCGGGCGTGTACCGCGACGTGGAGGTCAGGGTCGGGCCATACTTGCCGCCCAAGGCCCGTGAGGTGAAGGGCCTCATGGCCGATCTCCTCCAATGGTGGAACACCAAGGGCGCCGAGCTTTCGCCCGTGCTCTCGCAAGGAATCATCCACTACCGTTTTGAGTCCATCCACCCCTTTGCCGATGGCAATGGCCGCACCGGTCGCACCTTGGCCCTGTGGGAGCTGTACCGACGCGGCTTTGACTCCCACCACATTTTTTCGACCGACGAGTTCTACTGGGAGGACCGGCCGCGCTACTACCGCGAGCTACAAGCAGTGCGCGAGCGCGGGGAGAACCTGACAGGCTTCCTCGAATACTGCTCTGAGGGCCTGCTCATGACGCTCACGCGCGTGTGGCACCGCGTGCAGCAGCTCTCGGTCACCAAGGGCAAGACCAAGCTCCTCCTGCGACCCAAACAAGAGCAGGTGCTCTTTCTGCTCAAGGCCCAGGGCGGCATGACACCCCGCCAGATTTGGGAAGCCCTCGGCGTATCCAAGCAAGGGGCGCTCGATACCCTGAGACCGCTCATGAAGGCCGGGCTCATCAAGCGCGTCGGCACCCAGAAGAACGGCCGATATGTCCTCAAGTGACCGCTATCAGCGTAGGCGTACAGGCATAGATCCACCATCGACGGCCTTTGGGCCCGGCTTCGATTCCTATCTCCACCGCTTACTGTGGCGATTTCACTGAGGGAGTGTTAGGAGCCTTCAACGAGGTCCCTGAGCAAGTCCCTTCTCTGAAGTTGGAGACTGTTAAGGGACGGGCAAAGGAATGAGATGACCGGCAACGCAGATAGAATAGAGAAAGCCTGGAATCGAATTGCCGATTGGACCAAGTCAAAAATCACCGACGCGGATTTCAAGTTGGGCGACGGTGCCACTGCCATGGACTTCGCAGGTCTGGATGAAGGCCTTGGCCGTCAGGCCCCAGAAGACCTCAAGGCCTTCCTAAGTGTTCACAACGGCGACAAATGCCAATTTCACGCCTACGTTGAATTCCTCAAGACGGAATACATCGTATGCGAGGTGACTGAGCTTCGAAAGCAAACGAAGGATTGGGATATCGAGCCTGAGGCCGCTGGGCCTGTCCGTTGCGCGGTCTGGGATGATGGCTGGGTTCCGTTCGCGCTGATCGGGGGTGCTTCTGAGTATCACTGTCTCGACATGAATCCCGCGGACAGCGGTGCTTTGGGCCAGGTGATCTTTGTGTCGATGAAAGACACTGAGCGCCGGGTTCTTGCTCCTTCTCTTGCCGAGTACTTGGAACGATTTGCCTCAACCTTGGAGGCCGGGCGGCTCACGTGGTTCGGGGGCGCTGTAGCTCGAAAGGGTGATGAGGACGGCGACTTTTGGACATCGGGAGACTATGTTGACTATCCCCTGACGAGGCCACCCAAGACCAGTGATGATGTCCGAAAGGCTGTCACGGACCTTCAGGCGGGCGTAGATGGGCTACGGAGACAAGCCATCATCTTCGTCGTCGCCTGTTTCGTAACCTCCGGCGTTGCAGGCGTCTGCATGCTCCTTGGCCGCGCAGTAGTTGCTGCGGGCCTCGAGGTGAATCACCGACTCCTCGTCGGCAAACCGTTCATACGGCTCGTGGTCGGGCTCCGCGGGAAAGGAGCGGGGGTCAGACAGGACGAGCTCGATGCTGTCGGCGGCGGCGCCCTTCGCCGCGATCGTCACTTTGGATCCGGATACCCGCAGCGTGGGCGAGCGACCCTTCCGCCACGTGCCGTCGCGTAGGCCGAGGACGTAGCGCAGAATGGGTTTCTGGGGGTCATCGTGGGACACATAGAGGAAGAGCGCGTTCTCTTCTTCCGAATCCTTGAACGAGTCGGCGTGGCGGCGCACCAGAAAGACGTGACTCTGAGTCTGCCGGCTGTACGCGATCTGTTTGGGTACCACCCGCTCGTCGAATTCATCTAAGACTACGCGTCGCCAGCGGCGATCCCGGGCGCAGGTCAGCACGACGCCGGGCATGGTTGCCAGCGCCGTGCCTCGCGCGCACGGCGCCAGGTCGAGCATGGCCAGCGCCTCGTGGGGGGCGGCCCACGCCGAGGCATTGATGGCGCGAGTCTCATCATTGTTGCGCTCATGCTTCATCTCGCGGAACTCGGCACAGGTCATATGCCAGTCTTCTTTGACATTGGCGGGACACGGCTTGGGCGACGGATCTGCGAGGGTGATGAGCTGCTTCAATGGTGCCGCGTCCTTTTTGTCGCCGATGTGACCCAAGGTGAGCGCCAGCTGCTCGGCAATTTCATGGTTGAGGCTCTCTGTTTCTTTTGCGTCCTCGAGCGTCGCGGCGAGAATGGCCCGCACCTCGGGCGCGGCGGCACGGCCTGATTTGCCCATGGCGCGCAGGAGATCGAATGCCGCTGCGAGCTCAGTGTGGATGCCTCCGTGGCCAAAGGGCGTCGACTCGAACCAGCGCTCTCGGTCATGCAGCAGGCCCTGCACCGCGGTAAGGGCCGGGGCGGCCTTTGGACCGAGCTCGGTGAGCAGCCGCAAGGCAGTGAGTCGCACCTCAGGGTGAGGGGACCCCGCCACGATTTCTGCGAGATCGGGCGCCCAGGCTTCGTTCACGGCGGCAGGGTTGCGAATGACATACACCGGCGGAAGCAGCATGGGTGTGCGCAGCCATGGCAGGGCGGACGGCGAGCTCGCCGCCAGGTCTTTATCCGGCAGGAGCCGCACGACGAGGCGCGACACGCCGTCCGGTAAACCCTTCAGATCGAGGGTCAAAGCGACTGGGACAGAGAAGTGATCAGAGAAAATGCCACTGGGTTTGTCGACCGGGACGAGCGGCCCGTCCGGTCCCCCGAGTCGGGCTTCGAAACGATAGGCCAGCTTCACCTCTCGCTGTTGGGGGTCGTTGAGGAGCAGGTCGGTCCACCAGGCTGCGCTCTCATTGGCGGAGGGCCCGATCGGCCTCGAGAGAATGACCTTCAGCTCGCGGCTGAGGGTCTCGGCGAGTTCCTCGTCGTCGCGCGGCGTCAGATTGCCACGGCCGTCGTCAGCGACCTCGACAGTTACTTCCTGCTGCAGAACCAGGGAGAAGGGTGAGGCCTGTGTCTTGGGTGCCGGCTCGCTGGCGGGTGGCGAGGGCAGCACTTCGTATTGCACCCGTATCAAGTGCGTTCCAGGCGTCGGATAGCGCTCGGTGAAGCGCAGCTCGCCATCGGAAGATCTCACTTCCGTCTCGGAGCCGCGTGGGACGGGCGAGCGGGTGAAACCATCGAGGGAGACGGTGACCTTGCCTGCCGCGAGGCACGGCCCCGAGCGGATGGCGTGGGTTTGACTCAACACTGGGAATTGCTGCGTGCACCCGGTGAACTCGGCGAAGAGGCGGCCGAGCGCTGCGAGCTCGTCGCGGACATGCGCCCGCCAGGTCAAACCGCGCTGCACCGATGGCCCCTCCTCAACTTGCACCTCGATGGAGATAAAAGAGCGCAAGAACGCCTCACGGGTGGCTTCGTTCACCGGCAGGTTGTGGAGCAGGTCACTTGCCACCTGGCGGTGACGCACGGTGATGCCGGCGAAGGCCCCATCGGCCTTCATCGGGACGAAAGGGGGCGGCTCCGGGCAGGCCGGCGATGCGTTCTCGATGCCGAGCTCGGCCCAACAGGGCGGCAGTCGTGGCAATCGGCCTTGGTGAAGATCCGTGGAGAAACGCGGCTCGCGTCGCAGCGTCGTCATGACGCGCAAGAGCGGCTCAATGGCGTCGAGCTCAGGACAACGTTTCTCCCGCGTGACCTTCAGGTAGCTGTCACACATGGCTTGACGAGTGGCGCGCGTGTCCACCTCGAGTCGGGCAATCGGGCCGCGCAAGAGCGTGTCGAGGCGCTCGACCAGGCGACCTTGGGCTTCTGGGTCTGGCACGCCTCGATCTTCGATCAGCACGCGGGAGAACAACGCGTCTGCGGCTGGGGCGCGCACGGCAATCTGCGGATGGACGAGGAGCGAAAGGAACACTTCGTCAGGCACGGGGGTCATCTCGTCGGCGGTGCGCAACCCAGAAACCGCAGCCCATTGCAGCGCCGGCTCGTCGCGCTCGATGACGTCGAGCAACAAGCGATAATCGATGGTCGCAGGATCGACCTCGTAGAGGGCGAAGAGGTGTTGCAGCAGCGGGTGCTGCTCCGGATCGCGCACCGCGGCGCGCAGCTCTTCGATGACGGTGGAAAGCGGACGACCTCGTGCCAACCACTCGGGAGGTGAGCGAGAACGGTCTTGGCGATTCAGCTCGGCGAACGCTTCGCGGATGCAGGGCTCACGGCGTCGGCGCAGGGCCGCAAGACGCTCACCTTGGCCATCGAGCGCGTGCAGTGCTTTGACAATCTGGTCGACGGGCCGCGTTTGGCAGACCTTCTTCGCGCTCAGCAAGCGGGCCACCGGCTCGGCCAGGCTGCGCAACAACGGTGATCCGGCATTGAGGCTGCTGTCGAGGAAATTCAAGAGCTCGTGCACCGTATCGATTTTGTCAAAGCCGATCCGGTCGAGCTCTGCAGGCACGTCCAAGAGCACTTGCGCCAAGGCATCACGGGCAGCTCGTGTTGGCTGCTCGGCATCGGTGCAGGCGGTCTCACCGGCGAGTACACTCCAATAGCCAGCGCCATCACACCGCACGAGCAAGTTGTGCAAGGAATGAACCGCCATCCATCGCATATCCGCGTCGGCGTCGGGAATCGCATTCTTCAGGGTGTCGATGCTCGCCGCGGTCGGCGTCATCCACGCCAGCGCGTCGAGTCCCACCAGGCGCCTTTCACGATTCGCGCTTTTTGCCTCGGTAAGCACGGCGGTAACACCCGCGAGCCCCAGTTGTCCTATAGCCAGGGCGATGTCTTCGTGGCAGGCCGGCAACCGCCCTCCGTAGTTGCTACCGCCGAGGCGTGGCAACAGGGCGGGCAAGGCGACCTCTGCGGCCGCGGGGCCGAGGCGTCCGAGGGCCCAGACCAAGACCTCGTCTTGGCTCTCGAAGCTCTGCCTCTGAGCCCAGCGGGCGAGATCCGGTTCCGGGGCGGTGCTGGAGCCAGAGCCGGAGCCGGAGCCAGAGCCGCTCAGCACGCCGAGAAGCCCCCGCGTGACCGCTGGCCCGCTCCCAAGCGGGCCCCCCGGATTGATCCCAGAACCCACGAGGCCTGGTGGCCCGCTCGAGTTCGGTTCTGTTTGCGGTGCCACCGAGCGCGGCTTCTCGAGCTCGGCGCGATGACGCTCGAGCACGGCGACGAGCGCCACGGCAGCTTTGGGCTCACGCAGACGACCCAAGATGAGCGCCGCGTGCCATGCCACGGCAGGGTGCTCGTCGTCGACGGCGGCGAGCAATGCGGTGAGCGTTGCCTCTCTGGTTTCAGGGGCCAGCGCTAGCGCCTGCAGACGCGCGGTCGCCAAGTATCGAACGAGACCCGTCTCGTGAGAGAGACCGTCGACCAACGCCGTCACCAGGGGGCGGGAGAAGGTGGGCGAAGGCGTTGTGGGCGTGGTGACGGGCGGTGTAGCACCGTCAGGACCGCCACAGGCCGAGAGAAACAAGAGCAGAGCGGGACGGACGTTCGATCGCATCATCAAGCTCCCAGATTCCACACGATGCCGATGCTGTGCATCCTGTGCGGCATTTTTCCTCCTCGCTACTCCAGCAGTACCTGAACCTTGGCCATGACCTCATCCACCACGTCGTTCGGCGCTCGACCTTCGAGCTTCACCTTCCGCGCCCGCCAATCCAGGCTCTTGATCTGATCTGCGAGAACCACGCCGCCAATGCGTCCACCAGGCGGAAGCGCAACCTCGAAAGGGTATCCCTTCACGGCGCTGGTGATCGGACAGAGCAACGCCAGCCCGACCTTCCCGTTGTAGCTCTTGCGCGACACCACCAGGGCGGGACGATGGCCGGCCTGCTCGTGACCGGCTTGCGGTGTGAAGCTCAACCAGACCAGATCGCCTCGGTCTGGGACATACCGCTGGGCTGTCACCAAACCTCCTTGCCAACTGCTTCGCCGGTTTCGACCGCATCGTGGATGTTGTCGGCATTCACGCGCCTCAAGAGGTCGCCAAGGCGGTAGCGCCGCCGTTGGGGGGCGATCACGATTCTTTTGCCCTCCAACGACAACTCGACCGGCTCACCGTCGCGAAGGCCGATCTCTTTCGTGACTGTCCTCGGGAGCCGCACCGCCAGGCTGTTGCCCCACTTGGAAACTTGCGTTCGCATGTCGTCCTCCGTGTCTACAATGACTATACATTGCGATGCCGCAAACAACAACATCATGGGTGTTGGCTGCCTGCTGCCGTACAGTCGTCGGCATGCTCGTCGGCTCACCTGCGGGTTGAACCCGCGAGGAACTCTTGCCAATCATGAGAGAACCGCGATGCCTCCGTTTTTGCAAAACGACCGCCACTGATTACCCGTTTTGCCCCTATTGCCTTGTTGTTGCATGCGATTCTAAAAGCGACACGACATTGCACTTTTTTGCATCCAAACCTGCGGTCTGGGTGGTCATACCAGCATCAACGAAACTGCCCGTGGAGGTAAGAGAGATGACACGAATAGGTGCTTTTTGCGTAGCTTTTCTGATGCTCACATCAACGGCTTGGGGACAAACGCAGGATCCGGCCGTCGAAACGGATCCTGGCGCCGTTGCTGAAACGACTCGAGAGGATCTCAAAGAGAAGGCGATGGAGCAGGGGCTTTCGCGGGAGATCGTAGAGAAACTCAGTCCCGCGCAGATTGTGGACGTCTTGAAAGCACAGGAGGTTTTTCGCGGCGACGAGCGGGTTCTTCCTGAGGACGTCGTTCAAAAACTAGGTCCAGAACAGCTGGCCGAGGTTCTGAAGGCACGGGAGAAACGCAAGTCAGACTCATCTTTGGAGGACGTGCTTGTACCAACCCTGGTGTCTCTCTCCTTCTTCTTGTGTCTCGCTTTTCTTGTTGGGCTGCCACTGTTCCTTCGATTCCGTGAACATACTCAACGACAGGAGACTTTGCGGCTCATGGTCGAGAAGGGTACTCAGATACCACCCGAGTTGTTGGCGCCACCCACTCCCCAACGTTCTGATCTGCGCAAAGGCATTGTTCTTGTCGCGGCGGGTCTCAGCATTGTCGCGTTTCTCGCGATCATGGGTGAGGGTCCGGCGGGAGCTTGGAGCATTGGATTGATCCCGACCTTGATTGGTGGTGGCTATCTTCTTGCTTGGAAGTTGGAGCCAAACGGCAGAAACGACAACAGTTGATCTCCTCCACCCATGTTTCCTTCTGACGCCAGCCTCATCGCCCGAGTTATTCAAGACGACGACCGACACGCGTTCGCCCAGCTCGTTCGGCGACATCAATCGCAGGTGCGCTCGGTCTTGCGGCGATTGACATGCGGTAATCAAGCACTGTCCGATGATCTCGCACAAGAGACATTCATACGCGCATACCGAGGAATCAAAACATACCGGGGCGGAGGCAAGTTCTCCTCGTGGCTGTATCGAATCGCGTACAACGTTTTCTTGACGGAAAGAACGCACAACCAAAGAGAAGCGGTTGACTCGGAGCCTTTGACAACACTTGATGGAGGTAGGTTTCAAGACAAGACGACTTTGCGTCATGACCTGATGAAAGCAATGAAGCACCTGACCGAGCAAGAAAGGGCAGCAATCGCTCTTGCATACGGAGCCGAGGCCACCCATGAAGAGATAGCTGTCGTGCTGGAATGTCCGCTGGGCACAGCAAAGTCCCACATTGCACGGGGCAAAGAGAAACTGAAGAACCACCTGCGAGCCTGGGCGAACGCGGAGTAAGCATCATGCCAAAGAACGATGATTGGTTGGACGCCATGTTGAGAGACGACGATCAGTACATTCAGGATGGGGGTTTTGCAGACCGCGTTCTGCAAGCCTTGCCACCCAAACGCCGACAGCGAACACGGCGCAGCGCCATTCTCCTCGCAAGCGCTGTGATTGCTTGCTTGTTGGGCTTTGTGGTGCTTCCTGGTGGACAATTCCTGTTGGCTACCGTGACTTCCTTGATCAAGTTTGGGATCGCGCCAACATCGACTAATCTGCCGGTCGTTTCGTTGGCTGTTCTGGCAACAACCATATGGGGCGCTGTCGCCGTGGCGCAATCACCGGAAGTTGAATGAAATGTAGATTCTCAGCAACTGTGCACGGGGTAGGCCCCACTTCTGGACGTCGCCCGGCAACAAGAGTTGCAACCCTTGCAACCGCTCAGTGCCGGCCCTTCTTCCAAAACGGTGCCTTCTCATATAGCGGCACGCCGTCTTCAGTTTGCGGCACACTCGAAAGCTTGGAGAGGATCTTCTTCTTCCGTGCAGTCTCTTCTTCAACCGCGATGACAGGAGACGGGACACTCCGAGTCACAGCTTCATTGACGAGGGTTGTAACCCAATCGCTCATCTTCATGTTGTGTTGCGTGCAGAACTTTTTGGCTTGGGCGTGTGCCTTTGGTGGCAGATGGATCACCTTCGACATTCGATTCCCTCCACGAACAAAGTGCCAATTCATTTATCGGACCACGGATCAGGAGTCCACCTGGGCATGAGGCTTCTTAGCTCCGCTTCTGGTCCACGTTCTCGGTCCCCATGAACTTGAGATAAATCACCGCGTCCTCACGTGACCCGTGGGCTTCGAGCTCACCCAGGAGTGCCTGGATTTCCTTCTTGCCTAGCTTTTCAAACTTGTTGAGATCATCGGAGGTGGTCAACCCGTCTTCGTGCTCGATGCCGAGATGGTCGAGAGCAGCGGCAAGCAACTCACGTTTTCCCAACAACCAGGTGCGCAGCATTTCCTCAGCCATCTCGTCATCGTTGACGGTCTTGAGGAGGTCGTAGAGCTGGGAAATGCGAGCCTCTGTTTTCGCGCCAGGCTTGACGAGGCGCTTTTTCGACGATGCGCGGACGCCCTGGCGATGAAAATACGTCTCGCGTGCCTTGCGACTCGATGCCAAGAAAACTTCTGAAAACTTCTCTGCGGTCAAGCCACGCAGGATTTCGGTGTACGCAATCTTGTTCTCTTGCTCAGCCATGACGTCTGCTCATACTCACTCAGCAACAATCTGCTCGAATTGGTTTTTGTGGTTGTGGGGGTGTCGCCCTATCGCCGACGGTTCATCCCATGACAAAAGAGGGGTCCTTTTCGCGGACCAAAACGACCGTGCAGGGTGCCTGCAACAGCAGTTTTTTGAAGTTGGAGCTTTCGGGTGCCCCCATGATGATCATGTCAGCACTGATGCCGCCTGCCATTTTCAGAATCTCGACCCATGGTTTGCCTTGCGACAAGCGCCGATGCACATCCTCGAGATGATGGGTGACTCCCTTCTCGAAGACGCGACCGATGGCGTTGATCACCACCTGTTTCATTCGCCCAAGGTACTCCTCGTTGAGGCGGTCGAGGTGCCGATAATCTTTGGTCGAATCCTCGAATACATGGAACAAGTAGACGTCGGCGTTGAAATTCTGACTGTAGATGAGCGCGAAGTCGAGCGCCATCTCACACTTGCGGGCGAAATTGATGGGCACCAACAACTTCAGCTTTGGAACGGTACCCTGTGTTGTAGCAGCCACCATCAAGCTCTCCATATCATCGAAACGGTCGTTCTCGCCCGCAACGCCTCCATCTCAAAAACGGCCTCAAAAACAGCCGTTTTCGATCGCGCGAGCTACTCTCCGTACCTCTTACTCAACAGATACGCAACCGTGTCACGCGCACAGTTCCTACAATAGCCATAACGTGACTCGAGACACTCCAGCATGGCTGTCGCGTGCTCTCGCTCCTTGGGCTCGAGTCCGTCCTGCTTATCACCTGACGTAAATTTGAGGAAATTGATGTTCAAGCGCCGCAGTATCTTCTGACGACTTGCGAAAAAGTCTTCGCGAAGCCTCTCGAAATACGGCTTGAAGATGACCGCGTAGTCGGCCTTGAAATCTGGGTTCTCAAGAGCGCGAGCGCCGATCGTGCCAATGACAGATCGGCGGAAATCCTCGGCACTCTCGCCATCGGCTTTGAGCACCTTTTCGATCTCAGCCATGAGCTTTTCGTCAGGGTCGTGCAAGGCACCAGAGGTAGGATCGCGCACCTTCTCCTTTTTCACCCACTGCGAAACATGACGGATGTAGCGCTCGAACGGCTCACTGTAGCTACCTTCGGTGGCGAGCCCCATTGACTCACGAACCTCTACGTCAACCCACCGGGTAAACAGCTCCTCGGTCTGCTCGAGAAAGGCCTGGTGGTCGTGGTACTTGCCCATCTTGTCTTGCTTGAGAAATTCATAGATTGATTTGGACTCGAGCAGTTCACGCAATTGCTCGAACACCGCCAAGGGGCTCAGGCATTTGTAATCGGCGTGATGGGCGGCGTTGAGCAACGCTGTACGAATCTCGCGGGCGCTGGCACCAAGTCGACCTTCATATTGTGGGTAGCTCACGGATTCCTTGAAAAGATCGGGAATCGCCTTGTGCAGCTCCTTTGCTTGACCGGCGGACAAACGCTCTGGCACCGCACCCGTATCGTAGAGGCGCAGTTTTTCCATCGGCGTGATGTCGTCAATGATGCCCTTCAGCTCATCGTCGTATCGGGATGAGTCACAACGGCGCATGCGCGAAAGGATAGCCCACAACGAGGCCACATCAATGGCGTGGGGTGCCACGTGCCTGCCGACCACCCGTGCATTGATCTGCGGTTCGTAGATTTGTTTCTCATCGGCATAGCGATTGAGATACGGGACCTTCACCAACTCCATTCGCCCCTTGAACGACGGAAAATCAGGATGCTCTTTGAAAGCCTCTAGATATATCTCGTTGGTCGAGCCAATGAAGGCGACATCGAGCTGCAGGACAAAGGAGTCCATTGAAACGGTAGCGGTTTCGATCGTGTCGAGAAGGTACTTGAACGCATCGACGGGACGTTTGAGAAGATCGCTGAACTCTAACAGACCACGGTTGGCATCAACCAGTGGGCCACTCGGTTCGTACAAAGAAATGTACTGCAGCGACTTGGGCAAAGATTGCATCGAACGGTCAGCGGTCACTTGTTGAATGCGCGCGTCGACAGAAAGCTGTGGCTCTATTGTGGCCGCGCCTCGGCGGTAGCGTTTGGACACATAGAAGCGCTCTACCTGAATGTGGTCGAGAACCTTGCTCACATCGCCATCGTAGCTGGCCAGCAAGGCGTCGTAGATACGCCGACATTTGTAACAGAGGTCGCCGAATCGCAAATAGTCGCTGATGGTCGTGTGGGGTTGGTCGAGATTGTTTGTGCCAGTGCTCGCTTCCGGCAATAACTCATTGAGCAAACTGCGCCGCAAGCCTCGTGGAATGAGAAACACGGGGTGGTCGTGCATGTCACAGGGAACGCGAGCATCAATGAGATCCGCGGGCAGATAGGCGAACGACTCACCCGCAGCCTTGGGTGCCTCGCGACCGGCCCCAAAACCAATGCTGCCACTACCGAGACGCTCCGAAGGAATGATCCAATTGAAGCTGTATGCTGCCCCCTCTGACAGGCGCGCGTAGGCCTCCATACCGGCCATGAGACACCGAACGATCGAGCTCTTGGCGCTGCCATTTGGACCGTGCAACACCAGCATCTTGTTGATTTGCCCCTGGCGTGCGAAATTCGCGAGGAGACGGTAGATCGCCTCTTGTACTCGCTCTTGTCCTGCAACCCGCCCCTCACCACCGGCGAACGGCGCATCAAACAGCTTAAAACGAGTCACCCGTCCGGTGGGCAAATCGAGCTGCTCACGGCCAAAATGATCGAGCATGTCAACGAGGTACTGTGCCGTCGAACGTAGGTGCCGCTCGGGTTCCTCGATCATCAGGTTGAAGAACTCGGGGAACGAAAGGATCGTCTGACCTTCGACAAATGCCTTGCGAATGTCTTTGACCAGCCCATCGAGGAGCTGGCCACCTTTGTTCGAATCGGTCGTCATCGTGTCCAGAGCATACCACGACCCAATCCGCAGACCAGCAAATCAATGCAGCGCCCACCAAAGGTTCAGCGGATGAGGATCTCCGTGCTCAATATGCGCGAGAGTGGCTCACATACCGTGGCAGGCAACGCCCGCTTGAGCCCCGCGCGAATCACAATGGGCGACTTGGTCAGATCGACATCCACTATGCGCACACCCCGCTCGGCGATGGCGTCAGCCACCCGCAACAATCCAATCAACACTCGAGCGGTACGCGAGTCATCGTCGCATAACTCGGAACCAGAGTTAAGCCCATCTCCCCTTGTCTGAGTGGCCACATAAGCGGCCACACGACAGCTGTACTCACACAATCCGAAGCCCTTCACGCCGAAGCGCAACTCATCTGGTCGGATAGTCGCCGCAAGACGGGCAGCTACAGCGAGAGTTGCCCGGGCAGGACGCCACAACCCGTGTACCGGTGCGAGAAGCTCAAATAGGCGAGTGGCGATCTTAGCTGGGGCGCTCGAGCGCCTGCCGAGGCGTCGCATCACCTGTCGCGCGCGCAACTCAGTTTCGCTCGCGTCAGCCAATGACCTCAGGATCGTCTCACGCAATCCCGTTCCAGGAACCACAAAGGACTGCACACCGAAGTAGCGCACCACGGCGTGAATGACCAACACGGCTGGAGTTAGAACGTCCGCGCGGTCCAGTCGCAAGCCGAACAAAGTAACGCGCTCGTGCGGTGGCGCGGCAGCAATCCGCAGAGCAACGCTTCCCAACCTGCGCACATCAATGGCTGGGTGATAACCGGGCTTGGCCGGTACCAACCGCGCAAGGACATTGAGATTGCCACCAGTACCGATCGCCAAGGGGCAGGAGACTCGACGGAGGCACCGACCAAGATCCGCCTCGATGGCCCGCACGATCTTGGAGGTCTCGACGGCTGTCAGAGCCCCCCGCATCTCTGGAAATCTTTCTAGCAAACGAACCGTCCCGAGAGGCACCGATTTGCCCCAACGCCCATGTGCACGTCGAAGCTCGAGACTGCCGCCACCTAAGTCGACAAGAAGTGTGTCAGGTGGGACCGACCCCAAAGCCTGCACCAAAGCGTCGCGGGACAGCCGTCCTTCCTCTAGGCCCGAAATAATCTCGACCTCAACCCCCGTCTTGCGACGAATCTTCTCGACAATGTGCTTACCGTTTCTCGCATCACGCATTGCCGACGTCGCAACAGCACGGTAGGCCTCTACACCCAGTCGCCGCATGTGGTCGGCCACAATCGCAAAGATATCCAGCAGTGCCTGCGAACGCTCTGAGCCAATCCTCCCCTCAGCGAACACGTCTGCCCCGAGCCGAATCGGCCAACGATAAAACCCGAGATCGTTGACAGAGCCAGCAGGGCTCAGCCGCACCACCGCCAACCGCATGGCGTGTGAGCCGACATCAATGGCCGCAAGCACCGGCATCGTGTTCCCGTATCAGTGCAAGTGAATTCATTCTACTTATCCGCGAGGAGTGTAACCCAACAATGGCACTGAGAGCCTCGGCTCATCCGGTTCATCGGCGACCGAGCGAGTGGACAGGTGCGAGACCAATCGTTTGCTGGATGAATTAGGCGCTCTTCTTGCGCTCGAACTGGAGCTCTGGTTGACCATCGCCTTTGACAACCTCTTGGGTGATGCGGCATTTGTTGATGCCCTCAAGGAATGGCACCTCGTACATAATGTCGAGCATCACGTTCTCGAGGATCGTCCGCAAGCTGCGAGCCCCGCCCTTGGTTGCGATGGCCTCATGGGCGACCGCATCGATGGCACCAGGGTCAAACTCGAGATCAACCTGTTCCATGGAGAACAGCTTCTGGTACTGTCGAATCAACGCGTTCTTCGGTTCAGTGAGAATCCGGCGCAGGTCATTTTCTTGGAGATCATCCAGAGTGGCAATGATGGGGATGCGCCCAACAAACTCAGGTATCAAACCAAACTTAATGAGATCCTCGGGTTCCACAAACTGCAAAATTTCTCCAAGGTTGTGCTTTTTCTCACTGTGAATCTCAGCACCAAATCCCAAACCGCGCTTGCCGACCCGACGGCGAATGGGTTGCTCGATGCCGGTGAAGCTGCCGCCAAGAATGAAAAGAATGTTGGTGGTATCGACGGCGATCATCTCCGATTGACCATATTTCTTGGAGCCCCGCGGCGCGACGTTGGCACGAGTGCCCTCTATGATCTTGAGGAGCGCCTGTTGCACACCCTCCCCCGACACATCTCGGCTCATCGACGGCGAATCGCCCTTGCGAGCAATCTTGTCGATTTCATCGATGTAGACGATGCCACGTTGCGCACGCTCGATGTCATTCTCTGCTGCGACCAGCAAATTTGCGATGATGTTCTCGACGTCTTCTCCAACGTAGCCGGCCTCCGTCAGAGTTGTGGCATCGGCCATGGTAAACGGCACATCGATCATCTTCGCTAGGGTTTGCGCCAACAATGTTTTGCCAGTGCCTGTTGGCCCGAGCAGGAGGACGTTGGACTTTGCAACCTCGATGCCGTCGTCCTCAGTACCCCCGCGCTTGCCGATGCGCTTGTAGTGATTGTAGACAGCGACGGCGATGATCTTCTTCGCACGTTTTTGACCAATGACGTACTGGTCGAGAAAATCAGCTATTTCACGAGGCGTAGGGAGTTTCTTCGGCCCCTCGTCGGTGGTCTCACGTTCGTTTTCTTCGTCGATGATATCTGTGCACAGCTTGATGCACTCATCGCAGATATAAACCGTCGGCCCGGCAATGAGCTTGCGAACCTCCCGCTGGCTCTTGCCACAAAAAGAGCAAGTGAGCTGTCCTATCTGCAAATCCTTGCGTGCCACTTCTTCGATCCTACCAGAGCGCCCGCCAACCGGCCAAAAGAAAATTGTCTAAGTTGGGTCTCTACACCAAAGGTGCTCCTTGCGTCCAGAAACCGCAAGGTTCTGGCAAAGAAATGCAAGAATGCTCTTGCGCACGCGTATCTTCCATCTATCCGAAATCCCCACTGCCGCTCGTACCCTATCCCAAGTCACGGGTCAGGACGAAGATACCCGTTTCTGGACCCTTTTCAGGACAGACATCGGGAGGCCGCAAAACACTCGTCGTTGAGTGGCGCAATTCGACCGCGACATGGGCATTACAATCCTTGACACCCACGCGGCCTGCTTCTTAGTTATCCCATGAGGAGCTACACCATGGAGATGGACACCCGAAGCAGCGCAATTCTCCAGCATATCGTCGAACACTTCATCGCTGACGCCCAGCCCGTTAGCTCCCGGACTGTGGCCTCACGACTCAAAAGAATCAACGCATCGCCAGCGACCATTCGAACGATTATGGCCGAGCTCGAGAATCAGGGATTGTTGCAGCAACCGCACACCAGCGCCGGTAGGGTGCCGACCGAGCAGGGATTGCGTGCATATCTCGATACACTCAAGCCACGACTGCGGCCCAGCGATCGCTCGCAGCTCGATGCTGCCGCAACGACACCAGACGTGGCAGACATCCCTGCCATGCTTGGCCAAAGCCTTGCGGGACTGTCTGGGCAGATGGCCGTAGTGGCCGTGCCCCGCTTCTTGGGCGCACGTATCAAAGAGGTCGGGCTCCTCAAACAAGATGAACGTCATCTGCGCGCGGTATTTTTGTCGCACGGTGGGCTGGTACAACAGAAACTTGTCGAATTGGATTTTGACATCGACAACGAACAACTCTCACACGCACAGAACTTTCTCAACGAGCAACTCGAGCACTGCACCGTGGCTGAGCTGCGACAGCGGATCAAGAAAGCCCTCGACGGGCATCGCTCGAAGATAGCCGACCTTAAAGAGGCTGGCCTGGAGATCGCCGCGCGTGTTCTCCCCGAACCCAATGCCGTAGCTGATTTCGAGCTCATTGTCGAAGGGGCCTCGCACCTGGTGGGCCAACCTGAGTTTGCCGATCTTGACCGCCTCCGCGATTTGCTGCAGGCCATCGAAAAACGACAGGCTCTCTTGGAGTTGCTCACCCAGGTCGTTGATGGCTACGGCGTGCAGGTCGTCCTTGGCAGTGAGCACCACGTCCTCGACCTACCGGCTGTTGCCTGCGTCGGCGTGCCGTGCACGAGTCCCGATGGACACACGGCCGCAGTCACTGTATTGGGCCCGTCGCGAATGGACTACGGACGGCTTGTCCCACTGGTGAACTATGCAGCAACTCTATTTGATCGCTACTGGGAAAACGTCTGAAGGTGTTGTGCTGTGCGGGCAGAGTGCTTTACGTTACCTAGGCAAACGACGTATAGGCTGAAGTATGACGAAGAAATCAGATGCACTCGAGGACGCGATGGCCGAGGCCCTGGCCGCAGTCGAGCGCGTTGAAAAAGAGCGCCAAGAGCAGGAAGAGAATACCATCGACGTCGAGGTGATCGATTCCCATCCTCAAGATGAAACAGAAGCTGCCGATACTCAGAGTGAAGCACAATCAAGTGACAGCCAGGCAAACGATGACACTGGCCAGGACGAAGAAGCCGTGCTGCGCGAACAATTGTTGCGCCTGGCAGCCGACTTCGAGAACTTCCGCAAACGTGCCTCTCGCCAGATGCAGGAGGCACGGCAGTACGGCGCAGAAAGGCTCCTCTCCGATCTCCTGCTCATCGTTGACAATCTCGAACGCGCCTTGGCGCACTCCGAGGGCGACAACAACCCCATCGTCGACGGCGTACGCATGGTTGCCAAGCAGTTCTTGGATGTTCTTGGCACCCACGGAGTCACTCGATTCGACAGCCTTGGTAAGCCGTTTGACCCCGAACGCCACGAGGCTGTCGGTCAGGCACCTGCCGGCGACCGAGTGCCTGGAACGGTATTGGAAGAGATCATCAAAGGCTATTTCATTCACGATCGACTTCTGCGCCCAGCCCAAGTCTTGGTCGCTGCCACACCCCGTGAACAAAAACAAACGGAAGAAGGCGAATAAGAAGAAGCCGCACAGTAGACCATGAGCAAGACGATCGGCATAGATCTCGGCACCACCAACTCCTGCGTGGCCGTGATGGAGGGAGGCAAACCCGTCGTCATCCCCAACAATGAGGGTGCCCGCACAACCCCGTCGATGGTGGCGTTCACCGACAGTGGTGACCGCCTCGTCGGCCAAGTTGCCAAACGCCAGGCCGTCACCAATCCTGCCAAGACCATCTTCTCAGTCAAACGATTCATCGGCCGGCGTTTCGATGCCGAAGAGGTTGCGATCGACATTGAGCGCGTGCCATTCAAGATCGTTCCCTCCGATCGAGGCGATGCCTGGGTCGAAGTTGGCGGCAAATCAATGTCGCCGTCTGAGATCTCGGCGCTCATCCTCGACAAAATGCGCGAGATCGCAGAGGATTATCTCGGTGAGCCGGTCACCTCGGCGATTGTGACCGTCCCGGCATACTTCAATGACAGTCAGCGCCAGGCCACCCGCGACGCCGGTCGCATCGCCAATATCGAAGTTAAACGCATCATCAATGAACCCACGGCAGCGGCTCTCGCCTATGGCGTTGACAAAGAGGGAAAACGCTCGGTTGCCGTATACGATCTCGGTGGCGGTACCTTTGACATCTCGATCCTCGAGCTCGCCGGTGACGTCTTCAACGTCCGCTCTACCAACGGTGACACCCATCTCGGTGGTGAGGACTTCGACCACCGGATCATGAACTACCTGTGTGAGCAGTTCAAAAAGACAAACAACATCGATCTGCACCAAGACTCGATGGCGTTGCAGCGTCTCAAAGAGGCCGCGGAGAAGGCCAAGCACGAGTTGTCGAGTTCCACTGAGACCGACATCAACCTGCCCTTCATCACCGCCGACGCCACAGGTCCCAAACACCTCAACGTCGAGCTCAGCCGTAAGCAGCTCGAAGACCTCACCAAAGACCTCATTGAACGCACCCTCGAGCCCTGCCGCCAGGCGCTCAAGGACGCCGGCCTCAGCCGCGAACAACTCGATGACGTCTTGCTCGTGGGTGGGATGACGCGGATGCCGCTGGTGCAGAAAATGGTGAGTGCATTTTTTGACAAAGAGCCCAACCGCGAGGTCAATCCTGACGAAGTGGTCGCTATCGGTGCTGCTGTCCAGGGTGCGGTCCTCAATGGCGACATCAAGAATGTCCTGTTGCTTGACGTCACTCCCCTGACCTTAGGTGTCGAGACCGCAGGAGGCGTGTTCACCCCACTGATTCCGCGCAACACGACAGTGCCCTGCCGCAAATCAGAGATCTTCACCACCGCCGCAGACAACCAACCGATCGTCAACGTTCATGTGGCTCAGGGCGAGCGACCGATGATCGCCGATAACAAGACTCTCGCCCGCTTTGAGCTAGTCGGTATTCCACCAGCGCCACGGGGAGTGCCCCAGATCGAGGTGACCTTCGAGATCGACGCCAATGGCATCGTTCAGGTCTCAACCAAAGACCTCGGCACCGGCAAATCACAATCTGTTCGCATCACCGCCCAGAGCGGACTCAACGAGGAGGAGATTGAACGCATCATTGGTGAGGCAGAGCAACACAAAGCCGATGACGACGCCAAGCGTAACCTCGCAGACATGCGCAACCGCGCCGAGGCGCTCATCTACTCCACCGAACGCACCCTCGAAGAGTATGCCGCCTCTCTGGACCCCCTCGATGTTGAGCTCATTCAACACGATTTGGAAAGGATTAAGACCGCCCTCGGCGGAGATTCGCCTAAGGAAATCGAAACTCTGTTCAAGGCCTTGGAGAGCTCGGCCTATCGCATCGCCGAGACCATTTACGCGCAGGCATAGCCAAAAGAAGAAAGAGGAAATGCTGTGCGATGAGAGATTGTTATGAAGTTCTCGGGGTCGACCGCGATGCCAGTGACCGCGAGATCAAGAAGGCCTATCACCGACTCGCGCATGCGCACCATCCAGACAAGAACCCTGACGACACCTCGGCGGAGGAGCGATTCAAAGAGGCATCGGTTGCCTATGGAATCCTGAGCGACCCTGACAAACGCCGCAAGTACGATCGTTTTGGCCGCGCCGCGTTCAGCAACAAAGGAGGTCCTGGATTTGACCCGTCAGCCTTCACCGGATTCGGCGACGTGTTCTCGGAGCTCTTCGGCGACTTCCTCGGCAGAAAACCCAACAGCCCCAAGGCCAGAGGCCAGGATCGTGTTATCAATCTTGACATCGATTTTGAGACCGCGGTGCGTGGGGGCACTCGCACCATCGATGTCCCGCGCACAAGAAAGTGTGACATATGCACTGGCACTGGCGCCGCCCCAGGTTCCACACCGCAAATCTGTCATGCCTGCGGCGGCTCGGGTGAAATCCGAGTGCAACAGGGCTTGCTGTCAGTGAGCAAGAGATGCACCTACTGCAAGAGCAAGGGCAAGATCGTCACCCACCCGTGCAAGCCCTGCGACGGCAATGGTTACACCCAACAAGAATCCCGCCTCGAGGTGAATATCCCGCCTGGCTCGAGCAGCTCGACGGTGTTGCGATATCCAGGCGAAGGACGGCTTGGACGCAACGGTGGCTCACCGGGCGACCTGCGCGTGGCGCTCGCGGTCGCCCCTCATCCAATTTTTCAACGCGAAGATTATGATCTCAGTTGCGAGGTCCCAGTGACTTTTTCCCAAGCCGCCTTGGGTGCCCAGATCGACATCCCCACCCTCGATGGCTCAGTGCGCATGACCCTACCCTCGGGAACTCAAAGCGGCCGCACTTTTCGTCTGCGCGGCAAAGGTGTTCCCCGGGCCTCTGGGGGCAGTGGCGACCAACACGTGACCATCTTGGTCGAAACCCCTATCAACCTAACCGAAGAACAACGCGCCGCCCTCGAGGCACTCGACGCTATTGGAGCCGACGCAACCAACGGTGCAACCAACGACTCCGCCAACGTCACGACCAACGTCGCGGCCACCTTCATAGCCAACGTTCACTACCCCGAACGCGCCAACTTTTGGAAACGGGTTGAGCAATCAAAGAAGCCGAATCGCTGAGCCATTTGTCCCAGGGCTCAACTGAGCCGCATAAGCGGAGCGGCTACTCGCAGGGGCATACCGACCGACGCGTATTGGTGTCTGCTTCGCAGGAGATCCAACCCTGATCCATTTCGGTTAGATGGCGTGAAGGGCAGTCGGCGTAAGAGCTGCATGTGAGTGGCGCGATGAGTCCGCTATCACTGGCATGGTCACCCCATGCGTCCTCTAGACACGCAACACCATAGCCGTCAACTTCGACAACGGAACCTAGGCCAAAGGCTTCGCTGACGGCCTGACACTCGGCTACGGTATCCTGAGCCGCAAACCAGGCTTCGGTATCAGCTACCGGGGCCAAGCCCCAGGCGGCGCAGGTCTCATTGCAGGCACGGCCGCATGCGGTCGGATGGAAACACCACCACAAGCCGTTGGCAAATACACACTGACATTTCGGGAAACATGAACACACGCCACCATCGCAACTGTGAGAGCAAGTCTTCCCACACTGGCCGCAGTGGGATGGGTCGGTTTGGAGGTCCACGCAAGCGCCAGAGCAGTTGGTCTCGCCCTCTCTGCAAACCGGGACGCACCCCCCCTCCTCGTTGCAGACCTCATCGCCCGAGCAGGCCAACAGGAAGAAAGACGCCCACAGACACAGGAATATCGCCTTCATGATGCCGACTCTCCAAAAAATAAACAGAACGCGTCCTCCTCCACAACCAAAACACAGACTGGGCACCAACGAAAGGCCACCAGTTGATGTCCGGCTCACATCGGTGTGAGTGTGATCATGCCCCCGCCCACCTCTTCGTCAAAGACAGTGGTTAACGATCGCCATCATCAAAACGATAATCGCGCAATCCTTCGATGGCGGTCCAAGTGGTGTGAAAGCGATTGTAAACATTGTCGAAGGGATCGCCCCAGCTGCCATCGAAGTTCTGCAATGACATGAGACTCTCTATCGCCCGAGCCATGTTGACATCGGCCTCGGGCGTCACACCAAAGCTCTTGAGGGTGTCGACATACTCAGCAAATGTCTCGCAGTCGTTGTCCTCCAAGGGCACAGTAAAAGTCTCGCGCAAGAAACGAAACTCCTCGGGCAGATCCGCCGGATCGATCCTTTTCTTGCCATAGTCGTTGTGGGTGTAGACGATGTGAGTAACCGTATAGATGAGGTCATAGAAGACCGAGCTGCCGACCTGTTCCTGGGTGGCATAGGGATAGAGCTGCGGTATCCACTGGGTGAAATCCGCAAATGTCGCGCCATGGGTGACTCCGAAGCGGTCACCGAAGTAGGTGGTGATCATCGCGTCATAGAAGACGTCAAGATTGGTCATCGTCACCTTCACCTTTGGACAATCCCCGCTGCCGAGCTTCCCACCACCGGTCTTTCCCGAGCTGCCGAACTTCCCGCCACTGGCTTTCACCGGCTGCCCCAACGAGCCACTCCCCCGTTTTCCTGCGCGGCCCTTCGCCCCAACCTCCTCGATATCCTCAACGACAATCGTCGCCGACTGGATCCGTGGAGCATTTGCTGCGATGCACGCCTCTTTGCCCAAAATGGTGTACGTCTTGTTCGGCGGCGCATCGGTCTGGGGATCGAACCCGAGCCACGTTTTTGCAGAGTACTTGGCAATGGCCGGCTCGAGCTGTGCTCGCAGATCATCGTGGCGCACACCGAGGCTCTCGGCCACATACAGAGTCGACGCGAGATCCCAGACCTCAAAGATATTGGCGTCTAGGGGCAAACCCCTCACGCCCTTCTTCCATCGCTTGGCCATCTCCCGACCACGATCGCCGGCGAGCTCCCGCAGGTTGGCGTCGGGGGTCGTCGCCTCGATGGCATAATGACACCAGAGCAAATCGCCAATGTTGTCATCGAAGGGTTTGTCCTTCTCGACCAGCTCTTCAATGAAATCCAATCCACGCAGAATTGCCCGGTCCCGCTCCCCGACTGTGAATTTCGAATCGGCCCAAAGTGGCGGCTCCGCTGGCTTCGCTGCACACCCCCCACCGACCAGTCCAAGGGAAATGGCAACAACAAAGAGTCGGCGAGCGAGCGAGGCGCGGGGCATCCACGACCCATATCGCCCCACGGAGGATTTGCGCAACCAACCTCTGTTTATCAGTCTCGATGACTATGTTATGGAGGTGAGTGGAAGCGCGTGGCTGGC
>MGST01000372.1 GCA_001798605.1 Deltaproteobacteria bacterium RIFOXYA12_FULL_58_15
CGCCGCCGCCACCGAAGCCACCGCGGCCACCGCCACCGCCGCCGCCGCGGGGACTGCGCTCTTGCGCCTCATTGACCTTGATGGAACGACCATCCAAGTCCGTGCCGTCCATTTCACTAACCGCCTTGTCGGCAGCCTCGTCTTCGGAAAACGTGACGAAACCGAATCCGCGGGAACGACCGGTGTCGCGATCGGTGATCACCTTGGCTTCAATGATCTCGCCGAACCGCTCAAAAGCGTCCCGGAGGCCATCGTCGGCCGTCGCCCATGCAAGCCCGCCTACAAAGAGTTTCTTCGACATCTGCTTTTCTCCATACCTCTTCCCGCACCATGTCCATTTGGTGCTTTCTTTCCTGTGTCGCTGCTCGACATCTCTCGAAGACATCGACGGCCTTCCGCCGTTGTCTGGGAAGAATTGAGAATCTTAGAGAACGCTGAAGGCAGTACTTTTGCCGAAGGCCAAACTCTAACGATTCCAATCGCCGCCCGCAGGTGACTTGTGGCGTTTACCGCCTCCCACTCCCTATGGCAAGCAATTAGAGCGGGGAGAATAGGACAAATTTCTCGGGGTTGGATCCGGGTGGTCAGGCAACATCAGGCCAATTGGACAGGTTGCTCGGCGAGAAACTTGGATGTTCAGAGTATTGGAGCCA
Source organism: Deltaproteobacteria bacterium RIFOXYA12_FULL_58_15 (assembly GCA_001798605.1). Lineage (GTDB taxonomy): Bacteria > Myxococcota > XYA12-FULL-58-9 > XYA12-FULL-58-9 > XYA12-FULL-58-9 > XYA12-FULL-58-9. The sequence goes on from MGST01000372.1 coordinate 654, forward strand.
TTATTGGATGTAAGACAACGCCCCACAAGGAGCACCCCGTGAGTGCGCACACCGCCACCAACACCGAGCACATGCGTTCAGAGGTGCATATTGCGGCTGGGTGGACCAGAGGTTTGGGCAAGGTATTCCGCCGGGTAGCTATTTTCAGGGTCGACGGCACCACGGCCAAAGTGACGTCTGTGGTGGGCATGGGACCGCCACCTTTGGGTGCGGGTCTCTCCCTTCTCGATGAGACACCTCTGCGATGGTGCGTGGCCGCTGCCTCGCCCATTGTCGGGGCAGGGGAAGCACCCGGTGGCTCCTTGATAGCCAGAGCGCTGGGATTGTCACCGCCGCGAGCCTACGCCGTCATTCCCCTGGCAACCAACGGCAAAATGACAGCGTTAGCCTACGTGGATCAAGCGAGCGAGCCATTGCCCTTGACCGCAGCAAGCGAGCTCTTCGCTTTCTGCGGCAAGATCCTAACAACAAACACGGCGCAGCCCGCGCCCGGCCCACTGCGGAGCCACCTGTCATCGACCTCGGCACGCCCACGCAACAGACGTTTTCGTGCACCGCCTATGCTTCGCGCCCCTCATCATGACGATCAAGAGAGCACACGGGAGCAAACCGCTGTTGTGGAACCCGCAGACTCTGACATCGCCGTGGTTATTGCTGACGAACTTCAACTCGGCCACGTGGAAATAGATCTACCTGTTGCAGCAGCGCTGGAAGATTGCACGTCCGAGGGGTTGCGGATCGATGAGCAATATCGTGACATCGTCGTTACTCCCGACGGGATCGTTTCTGCCAATCTAGAACGACCGCGCCGCCGGCGGATGCAACGGGGACAGGTCATTGCACTTGGCTCGGCCCTCCTGTTCGGTGCCGCCTTGTTTGCCTGGTCGTTTTCGCCGGTTGGCGGTAACACCAAACTGGTGCAAATCCCGCGAGAGGCGTCGGTCGCCGAGATCGCAGCCCATCTCGAAGAAAGGGGCGTCATACGCAGCGCCGCAGCATTCCGCCTGCTCGCCCGGATCGCCGGCGTCGATCGGTCATTGCGAGCCGGAACCTACAGGCTCCCCGAAGGCGGGTGGGCATGGACAATCCTCTCCGCGTTGCACCAGGGTCAGGTGGAAATGAAATCGGTGACCATCCCAGAGGGCTTGAGCTTGGTCGAAGTTGCCAATCTGCTCGATAAGGAAGGATTGACCAAAGCCGGCGAGCTTCTCCGGGCGGCTTATGATCCAGAGTTGTTAGCCCGCTTCGACATACCCGCCCGCAATATCGAAGGCTATTTGTTCCCCGAAACCTACACCCTTGCCCGAGGCCTGACGGCAACGGAAATCTTGACGGTCATGGTCGACCAATTGCTGAGCCGAATGCGAGAGCTGCCAGGTGCCGCTCTCCTCACCAATACTGAGCTGTTCGAACGTCTTACACTGGCGTCATTGGTGGAAAGGGAAGCACGGGATGTCGACGAACAACCGCGCATCGCCGGAGTTTTCAAGAACCGGCTCGAACGCAACATGAGACTCGAGTCATGCGCGACAGTCCAGTACATTCTCGGCACACCCAAGGCTCGTCTCACTTATGAGGACGTCCGCCGACCCTCACCCTACAATACCTACCTCAATACCGGCTTGCCTCCAGGTCCCATTGCCAACCCCGGCCTCAACGCCCTGCAAGCCGCCCTCGCACCCGAAGCTCACGACTACCTGTTTTTTTTGGCCCGGGAAGACGGCTCACACAAGCACGTCTTCTCCAAGACCTACGCCGCCCACAAAGAGCAGCAACGCCACTTACACGGCAAATAGAATGTAAGACTTCCCCAATTTCATTCCGACCGTGGCCAAGCCGTGAATTCCGCGGTATAGGGGTCAATCACCGGGGCCAGTGCTCACATTAAGTCGAGCACGAACCCAAGGAGCATAAAATGAAAGCCCGCGCCCTTTTTGCCGTCACTTTGTTCGCATCCTCCTGCGCCTCCGACGCGGCCGACCCAACCGGGGATGGCGTCGAGACGTTGTGTGACCAGGCGAGTGACGCGGATCTGCTGATCTCCTCAACTCAGGATGCTACCGACGCCCGCGATACCGAGGTCGTCGCAGGAGACCTCATCATCTGCTCCACGAAGGAGCTTACAGAGGTCTCATTGCCGGTGCTCAACGCCGTCAAAGGCAATGTTGTCATTTATCTCAACCAAGCTCTCACCGAGGTCAACTTGCCCTTGTTGAAGACCATCGGTGATGAGAGCTACGATACACGTGCTTGGCGCGGCCTACTGCTCGAATCCAACAACGCTCTCGATACCCTCGATCTGCCATCCTTGCGCACCGTTACGGGACACGTTTGGATCGCGACAAATGACGTTCTCACCGATATGGATATGCCATACCTAAGCCATGTCGCAGGGGCTATCGCCCTGAAGGCTACTAAGCTTGTAACAATTGCCGGCTTTGACAATCTGCGCTCCATCGGTGACAGCCTCGCCATCTATGAAAACGAGGCGCTGACCGAAATAACCGGCTTGCCAAACCTCTTGACCATCGGTAACGACTTGCTCGTCAACGATAACAAAGAGCTCACGGAGATTGCCCTCGGCAGTCTGCGCTCTGTCGGCCACGACATGAGCGTGAGCAACCTGGCGAAGCTCGACAACCTCAATCTGTCTTCCTTGAACATCGTTGGCAGGAGCGTGTTCCTGTCAAACACGGCCATGACAAATACAACGGGAATGAGTGGACTCGAAGTGATCGGCGAAAAACTCGTCGTCGACAACAACGCCAAGCTGGAAAGCTTGGCATTGCCAGCGCTCGAGGCGATAAGCAGCGACTTCGAGGTCAGCAAGAACGATGCTCTTCTGAGTGTGATGCTCGATACTCTCACTTTGGTGGGAGGCAACATGGATGTATCAAACAATGGAATGCTCGAGCTTTTGGGTGCCACGATGCTCGTCGACATTTTTGGCAATCTCATCATCAAAGACAATGATGTGCTGCCAACCTGCGCAGCAGAGGCGCTGCGAGATGATGTCGGTGTGGCAAACATTGGTGGCGACGTGTTGATTGACGGTAATGACGACTCTGGCATCTGTATCTGAGAACTGAGGAATCTATGCCCATCATAACCATCTCCCGTGGGTCATTGAGCGGTGGAAAAGCATTGGCGAAAAGCCTTGGCGAGCGCCTCGGCATCAAAGTCATCAGCCGCGAGGTCATCATCGAAGCGGCAAAAGAGTTCCACATCTCCGAAGAAGATCTCGTCAAGGGACTCAACAGTCCCCCAGGTTTCTGGGAACGGCTCATGGGTCAAAAAGAGCACTACACCCTGGCAATCCAGGCGGCACTCGCCGATCTCGTGGAGGACGGCGACGCCATCTACCACGGCTTGGCCGGCCATCTGCTGTTGCACGACGTGCCCCACGTATTGAAGGTGCGGCTCATCGCCCCTCTCGAATCGCGCATTCGCTCGGCAATGAGTGAGCATTCCTTAAGCCGCGAACAAGCTCTGGCACACATCGAGACAAAGGATCACGAACGTGAGCTGTGGGTACGCCACATCTACAATGCCGAGTGGTCCGATCCGTCGTTGTACGATGTGGTCGTCAACCTCGAGCACATGACCATCGCGACGGCCACCGAGCTGATCGTCAATCTGCTCGAACGAGAAGAATTCAAAACCACACCCGAATCGAAACAGGCCGTGGCTGACTTCGCTCTGGCCACTCACGTTCGAGCTGCCCTCAAGTTCAATTCCAGTTTTCACGAAGACGCCCTTTCGATCTCCGCTAACAAAGGCGTTGTACACCTGATGGGTGGGCCGTTTTCGGCCAAGATGCGCGCCGAGGTCACCAAGTTCATCAAAGGGGTGCCAGGCGTCAAGGATGTTACCCCGAAGGACGACGACGTCGCAGCAGCATCGTCAATATCGACATCCAAGGGCGGAACCGCTCGCGATCTTATGATCCCGTTGAGCCGCTACCCCCATATTCATGACAACGTGAGTATTCGCGAGGCGATGATGGCCCTGGGTGCCTCATCGGTCGTTCTCATGGATGGTCACATGGTGACCCCGCGTTACGTGCTGGTCCTCGACCAACACGGGCGTCTCAATGGTGTCATTGGCCGCCGCAACCTGCTGCAGGGATTGAGCCCCCAGTTCCGCGCCATAGAGCAGGCCAGAAAGTCCGTGCAGGGCATGACCTTCGCCCCCGACCCAATGCCAGTCACTCTGGGTTGGGACACCCTCTTCTCCGAGCAGGCCATCGCGTCGTCCTGGGAGCCGGTCAAAACAATCATGGCCCCCATTCGTGGCACTGTCCGCATCGATGACTCCCTGAGCACGGTGGTCACAACGATGCTCCACCACGCCATCGACTTGGTGCCGGTTCTCGAAGGGGACTACGCGGTGGGCGTCATTCTCATGACGGACGTCTTCGATACCGTCGGTGAGCACATCCTCGAAATGGGCGCTCCCAAACCGCTGTAGTCTCGGCCAGAAACTAACCCAGTGTCGCCGCTCGTTTTGCGGCGGCAACTGGGCACGCTCGGTTCCGCCTCCAAAGACTCTCGTCTCGATTGAAGGCATCACTTCGGCGGCTTCCTTGTTCTCTGTGAATACCGCGTGCCCCGTTGCCACCGCAGGCGCTCGCTTGGGCACAGGGTCTGTCCCGTTTCTCTCGTGAACAATCCGGACGCCGCAGGCGGCCGGGGCGCGGCTCATGGGAAAAATGCCCTATGGCCGATTGGGCAAGGACATGTTGGCCCGGGTTTTTTCGCGACCGCGCCCGTGGTGATGCGTAACCTGCTTAAATGTTTAAACAATCAAGAAGGATCAAAAACAGAGGCAACAGATCCCGGGCTGCGGCCGATAACTCGATTATGTGATAGGTGCGTCTGCATTCTCGCCACAGGGCGAAAATGGGGTATTGGATATGGGCGGAATGATCGAGGATAAGAAAATCGGCGGTGGGCTCACCGCTGGGCTCACCTCAGTCCACGAGACTGAGGTAAAGACCCAGGTCGACAAAATCGGCGTCGACAAAATCGGCGTCGACAATGCCCAGGTCGGCACAACCGAGACCCCATTTGTCGTCACCGACAAATATGAAACCAACACAACCAACACAACCAACACAACCAACACAACCAACACAACCAGCACAACCAACACAACCAACACAGGCTGTTGGACGACGACCGAGAATAGGACAGGTTGGCATCGGCGCGACACTACGACCAAGCCTGCCGGATCCGACGCGATCGTCGCGCAGGGCCCCCTACGCGATGTGCTGTTGAAGAAGGATCGAATCAACCACATCCGCCTCAATATGTTCCTCGGCGCTGACGTCACAAATGGTGGCGTCGTCAAGGCACCCGAGAGTCCAACCCTCGCGTCCTGGAATGCATTTTTCGCAGAACACTACGGCCCCAACTATCTGGCTGCTTTGCTGCCGAAGGACGCAGGTCCGGATGACATCAAACAAGCCCAGCTCGACTTCCTTGAAGCCTTCGTATCCGCCAACGGCATGATGATCATGATGGCGCGGGGCGAAGTGCAACGCGGCGATGACCGGCAACAGATCATGGATGGTCTCATCACCCATGCAAGTCAACTGGCGTTGGATCCCGGGGCTTTGGGTGGTGATGTGGTGTTGCCTGGCACGGCCCACATGCAAGCCATGTGTTACCTGATGCACGGTGCCGCCCTGCCAGACGATTTGAGACTTGAGCTCGCCAGCACCATGGCCGTGGCAATGAAGCCAGTCGTCATGGGACGCATGGCTGGGGCCAGTCACAACGAGAACGATCCCTACGCCTCGATGTTGCTCACGCTCAAGAGCGAGCTCGATGGGCTCGAAGGCGAGCAACGGGATATCGTTTTGCAGCAAATCCTGTTGAGCTGGGGTGTCGCTCGGGTCGATTCCTTTGCAGAGCGCATGCGTGAGCAGCGGGCTCTCTTCAGTGAGAGCTGGTCGAAGCTGGAAGACCAGATCGCCAGCCTCGATGTTGCGGATGGCAATGGGTTACTCAAATCCTTCTCCGCACCCACTGCGGAAATGTTAAGCCCCCAGACCTTGGTGGATCCTCCGACCCCCCCGGGGGAGATGGCCGCAAGCTCTCAGGTCGTCGCGGACGCGTTTTCAGATCTCTTGTTTGGCGATTTGATTTTCGACTACGAGCAGAAACCGAGAAAGGTGGAAGACAACCTCGAACGGTTGCTAGCAAGCATCGATAGGGCTGAGAAGAACGATAACTTCTTGACGCGATTGGGGGATCAGATCTTTGATGGCCTCAAAGGTGTGGACCTGTCCCCCCGAAAGAAGGCGAACAAAGACAATCGGGCCGATGCAAAACTCGCCGAGTTGCAGAAGGACATGAAGGATGCTCAAGCCAACGTGGTTGCAGCTACAACAGAGCGGTTGGCTGTTGAGAAATTCGCCGATGGCGTCGCCGAGAAGAATCGCAACATCAACAAAGACGAGGCTCGGAATCTCGAAATCGGTGTGCCGCGCAAATTCAGAGGGCCAACTGTGACTTAACCGTCCCGCACTTCGACAGATTTAGATTTTGTGCACCAACAAGCCGTCGCGGAGCTTCGGCTCAAACCAGGTACTCTTGGGCGGCATCACCTCACCGGCGTCGGCAACGGCGGTGACGTCGGCGATGGCGGTTGGGTAGAGATTGAACGCGACCGCCCAACCCTCATTGACGCGACGCTCGAGCTCACCATCGCCGCGAATGCCACCCACAAAATCGATGCGCGAATCACGACGCGGATCCGCGATGCCGAGAATTGGCCGCAAGAGCAAATCTTGAAGCACGCTCACCTCGAGACGTGCCACGGGATCGGTGGTATCGACAGTGCCTGGCTTGGGTGTCAGTGTTCGCCACTTGCCGTCGAGGTACATGCCATACTGCCCCGGTTTGATCGGATTCGGCTTGCCAGCGACAATGTCGAACTTCTCGGCAACGGCTGCGAGAAACGCGTCGACCTTGTGCCCGCGAAGGTCTTTGACCACACGGTTGTAGGGCAAAATCTGCATCTCACTGTTGGGGAAAGACACCGCAAGAAAGCGCGAGGCGTTCTTCGAGTCGGGCCGCGCGGCAAATACCCGCGACGCTGCCGCTGAGCGATGGTGCCCATCGGCGATGTAGATAACCTCAAGGGCGGCAAAACCCGCGACGATGGCATCGATCTGACCTTTGTCGGCAATGACCCACAGCCGATGGCGAATGCCGTCTTCAGCGGTGATATCCACAGCGGGTTTGCCCGACGTCGCCTTGGCCAAAGCCTTGGCGATCACCTCAGAGTCGGGATGGGCAAGAAAAACCGTTCCCGTCTGGGCATTGGTCGCAAGGATGTGCTGCACCCGATCATTTTCTTTGTCGGGACGGGTGTGCTCGTGCTTACGCACCAAATTGGCGTCGTAGTCAGGCACCGACGCGCAGAGCGCCACACCTGTTTGCCGATGGTCACCCATGTTGAGGGTGTAGGCATAGAGGCACGGTTGGGCGTCCTGCACCAGGATGCCGTCATCGATCATCCGTTGCAGCGCTTTGCCGCCACCGGCGTAAACCTCATTCGCATGGGGATCGATGTCATCGGGGAGATCGATCTCTGGCTTGGTCACGTGCAAAAAGGAGTCGGCGTTACCCGCTGCAAGGGCTCGCGCCTCCTTGGTGTTGACTACGTCATAGGGGACCGACGCGACTCGCATCGCCAGATCGGCTCGCGGCCGCAGGGCACGAAATGGATAGATTTTCGGCATGATGACTTCCGATTCGTCTGAGTTATTACTTCCGATAAGCTTTGGTAATGACAACGGGCTTTGCGGGAACATCTCGCATGCCCGGGGGCAACGGTTCATTGCAGGGTTGGCGCTCTCGACTCGAGCACAGCGTCTTGACGTCGCGGATCTTGTCGACCACGTCCATCCCCTCGATGACTTCAGCAAATACCGCATAACCAAAACCACTCGGATCTTTGCTGCGCTGATCGAGAGACACGTTGTCGACGACATTGACAAAGAACTGTGAGGTCGCGGAATCGACGGCAGGCGTGCGCGCCATGGAGAGGGTACCACGCTTGTTCTTCAGACCATTGTCCGCTTCGTTCTTGATGGGGGGCCGGACATCTTTCTGCTGGAGGTCCTCGGTGAAACCGCCGCCCTGAATGACAAAACCAGGGATCACCCGATGGAAAATGGTGCCGCTGTAGAAGCCAGCATCCACATACGCGAAGAAGTTCTCACACGACAGGGGGGCCTTGTCGGCGTAACACTTGATGGTGATATTCCCGAGGGTTGTTTCCATCACCACGGTGTCTTTGCTGCTCTTGGAACAAGCAGCCGACGGCACTATCAAAACAAACGCCAGGGCCAGAAAAGAAAATCGCATAGTTACCTCCTTGGGCTTGGCCGTAGGGATAACACAGAAATTCGGGGACACAATATGCATTTATTGCCTGAATCGGACCGGATAAAGAAGGCAGTGAGTCGCACGCATGCAGTTGTATCTTGTCACACCACCCCCAACGAAGCCCTGTGAGCCTGGGCTCTCCGCCGCCGCGGCGGCAGAGCTCTTGCGCCGACTGGGGGTGGAGACACGCTCCATCGACGGTTCCATGGCCTGGCACCGGTTCATGCTGTCGCCGGACAACCTCGCCAAGGCTCTGCTTTCAGCAGAAACCTTGGGCGACACACCCGGAAAGCTCCTTGCCTACCGCCGTGCGGTCCGGACCCTGACCTCACAACCTCCTGCCCTAAGAAAGCCGGCGACCTACCAAGATCGACAAGCCTACACCTCGGCCATCGGCCATTTCGAGAACCTGATTGGTTTGGCCGCTCGGCTGCACCCCACTTTCAAACTGGGAGTCGCGCAGATTGCCAGCAACGAGTCTTACCTGCGTCCAGAATCATCAGCCTGGCTCAAACAAATGGCAGAATCAGCGGGACCCTTTGATGACTACTTCACCAGCGAGCTCATCCCGAAGCTCGCTGACTCTGGTGCCAACATCATCGGCGTCTCGCTCACCTTCCAACAACAAGCCCCCGCGGCATTCCGCTTGGCATATCTCCTCGAGCGGCATCTGCCCAATGTGCCACGCATCCTCGGCGGCCCTCTGGTCGCCTGTTGGCGCGCCGTGGACATATCGACACAAGGTCAACCATTCACCCTGTTCCATCGCATTGTCGCTGGGGATGACGCCGACCTCGCAGAGCTCGCCTCAGAGCTAACCCAGACTGAAATATCGACAGAGTCTGTCGCCCATGCTGCAACCATGGCGCCCTTGTCCATCGCTCTCGATGAGGGGGATTGGGATGACTACCTCGCACCCATGCCCATCGTCCCCGCCGCCTTGGGCCGCGGATGCTATTGGCGGCGCTGCACATTCTGTCCCGATCATCTGCATGCGGCGCGATGTCCCACGAGCTTTGACGGCCTCGACGGATGGTTACACGCGGTGGCAGAGCGTTTCCCCAACGGTGCCATGCTCCACCTCACCGATTCAGCACTGCCTCCGTCCCACCTCGCGCGCTTGTCCGACTGCATTTCCAAAAATGCTCTGCCATTGTCGTGGCACGGCTTCGTGCGAGTGGAGGAAGAGTTCGCCGACGCCGACTTTGTCGGACGACTCGCGTCCGGCGGTTGTGCCATGTTGCAGCTCGGCGTCGAAAGTGCATCACACCGCCTGCTGCAGTTGATGGGCAAGGGTCACACGCCCGAGCTCGCCCGCGAGGTTCTTCACACCACGGCTGCCGCTGGCATCCGCAACTGCGTGTATCTTCTGTTTGGTTTTCCGAGCGAGACTGACGCCGACCGCGAGCAAACACTCGCCTTGGTCGAAGATCAGGTGCAGAACATTTCCGCCATCAACGCGGCGTTGCTCAATCTTCCCCGTGGCAGCCCCATGCATCGCAAACCCAGCCGCTTTGGCATCACCCGCGTCGAGCCCTTCCACGCCGACACCGAGCTGTCGCTCTACGTCGACTTCTATTGCGGCGAGGGTCACCCGCGTACCGAAGCACGACGTTGGTTGGATCATCATTTTTTCAAAAGCGCCGCCGTGCGCAGTATCATTGGCGGTCTGCGCTCGCCAATGAAGGCCAACCACCTCTGCTTTCTTTGACCCAGACACCACCTGGACACCCAGCCCAGGGGTGCTACAACTCCTCTCGATGCACCCAAGCCCTTCACCGTTGCGACCTGGCCCCTCGCCCTTAGAGGCCAAGATGTTGCCGATGAGCCGCGACGAGATGGACGTGCTTGGTTGGGACGCCTGTGACGTCGTCTTGGTAACCGGTGACGCGTACGTAGATCATCCGAGCTTTGGTGCCGCAGTCATCGGCAGAGTTCTTCTCGCCCATGGCTATCGCGTTGGCATCATCGCGCAGCCCGATTGGCACAGTGCCGAAGCATTCATCACCCTTGGAAAACCGAAGCTCTTCTTTGGCGTGACTGCGGGCAACCTCGACTCGATGGTCAACCACTACACCAGCGAGCGACGCATACGATCCGACGACGCTTACTCACCTGACGGTGCTGCCGACAAACGTCCTGACCGTGCTGTGCTGGTCTACGCACAACGTTGTCGCGAGGCTTTTCGTGATATCCCCGTGGTGCTTGGAGGTATCGAAGCGTCTCTGCGCCGCTTCGCCCATTACGATTATTGGAGCGACAAGGTACGGCGCTCGATCCTCTTCGATGCCAAGGCGGACCTGCTCCTGTACGGCAATGCCGAAAGAGCCGTGCTCGAGGTGGCAAGGCAGTTGTCAGCGGGCACTCCGATTGCGGAGATCAAACAGGTTCGTGGCAGCGCGCGGGCATTGCGTGAACCATTGCCTGATGTCTTCGAGATCGATGGCACTTTGCCAAACGCTTCCTTGGCCTACCGCAAGGAACCGAGCTTCATCCGCATGCCGAGCTACGAGGACGTCTGCAACAATCCCGTCTCGTTTGCGCACGCGAGCCGCCTCATCGAGCTCGAGTCCAACCCAGGCAATGCCCGAGCGCTGGTGCAGGCCCACGGTGACCGATTGTTGTGGGTCAATCCGCCGCCCTTGCCCCTATCCACGGCCGAGCTCGATACGATCTACGAGCTCGACTACAGCCGCAGGCCACACCTATCTTATGGTAAGGCGAAGATCCCGGCCTACGACATGATCCGAAGCTCTGTCACCATTATGCGTGGCTGCTTTGGCGGTTGTTCCTTTTGTTCGCTGTTTGCCCACGAGGGAGCGGTGGTACAGAGCCGCTCCGAGGCTTCCGTGCTGCGCGAGCTCGAGGAGGTCCGTGACCGCACGCCTGGTTTTGCCGGCGTCATCTCTGACCTCGGCGGCCCCACCGCAAACATGTTCCACATGGGGTGCAGAGATCCAGACATTCAAGGCGTATGCCGCAGGCCCTCCTGCCTTTGGCCAAAGATCTGCAAAAACCTCGAGACTGACCATTCCCGGTTGCTGAGTCTTTATCGCCGAGCGCGGGAGGTTTCCGGCATCAAGAAGGTGCTGGTCGCGTCGGGTGTCCGCTTCGACGTTGCGGTACGCTCACCCAAATGGATTGCCGAGCTCGCAGAGCACCATACCGGTGGCCGCCTAAAGATTGCGCCAGAGCACAGCGAGGCCGGGCCCCTAGACATGATGCGCAAGCCCGGCATCGCAACCTACGACCATTTCGCGGAGATGTTCCTGCAGGCGTCGCGACGCGCCGGCAGAAAGCAATTCTTGGTCCCCTATTTCATCGCCGCCCATCCCGGCACCACCGACGAAGACATGCTGCATCTGGCCCTGTGGCTCAAACGCCAAGATCTGCAGGTCGATCAGGTACAGTCCTTCCTGCCGTCGCCGATGACTGCCGCGACAACCATGTACCACACCGGACTCGATCCGCGGACGCCGCTCACACGTCCCAAGACTGTCACCACCGCCCGTGGCGGTCGCCAACGCCGTTTGCACATGGCGTTGTTGCGTTATCACGACAGCAAAGGCTGGCCCCTGATTCGCGAGGCCCTGGTGAAGATGGGGCGTCTTGACCTCATCGGCCACGGTCCTGAGCATCTGGTTCCGCCGGGCCTTTCAGACAACACCGGCGGCAAAGGCCGGCATCACTAACCATGGGCGAACTCTGGATAACGACCGCCAGCATCCGCCTCGATCGGCTGTTGCGACAGCGACTGTCTGGTTTCACAGCCGGCGCCGTGCGCGCGCTAATACGATCGGGTCGGGTGTCCGTCAACGGCACAAGGGTCGTGCGGCACCGCACGCTTCGCAAAGACGACAAAGTCGTTGTTGATCTGCCAGCCTTTGAAGCCGAGCGCTTGCCGTGCCCCAATCCTGACATCCCATTGTCCATCGAGCGCGAATCCACCTCGTACATTGTGGTGAACAAATCTGCCCCCCTACCGTGTCTGCCGGCCTTCCCAGGAGACCATCACTGCCTGGCATGTGCGTTGGTGGCCCGCTATCCAGAACTTCGCAACATCGGTCGAAATCGCGAGTGCGGCCTGCTGCACCGACTCGACAATGAAACCTCGGGTTTGTTGTTGGTGGCTAAGACACACGCTGCATTCGGCCATCTCCTGGATCAACAAGAGACCGGTGCCATTGAAAAGGGCTACATCACCTTGGTGCATGGCAGACTCGAGGGCGAAGGCAACATTGATCTCCCCATCGCCCACGCCCCGGGACGACAGAACCGCATGGTCACCGCGGACAGCACCGCAGAGGCAAAACGGTTGCATGCTCGACCCGCCACGACCCGTTACCGTGCGCGCGAAGCTCGCGACGGCTTCACGCTGCTAGAAGTGGAAATCAGTCGCGGTGCCCGCCATCAAATCCGAGCTCACCTTGCAGCCATCGGTCACCCGATCGCTGGAGATGAGCTCTATGGCCCAAAGACGTCGCGACCAACACCGCGGCATTTTCTCCACGCACACCAGCTCACCTTCAGGGCACCTGAAAACGGCGAGCGAACCTGCGTTAACGCTGATCTACCTGCTGAACTCGAGGATTGGCTCAAACACTGCTAGGCTGACTCGTCGTTGTCAGAAGCGTCGCTGCATTCTGGATCTGCGCTGTCTTTTTCCTCGTCGGTGTCGTTGTTGACGTCGTCGTTGCACTCGGTGACACCAAAACCGACCTCGTCATCGCCGCCAGCGCAGTCGGGGTCCGCATCATCGGTCCATCCGTCATTGTCGTTATCGTCCCCATCTTCGCAAGGCGGAAGTCGGCAGCTGGCGTTATTGCCGAGGACCGCGCAAGTACCCGTCGGGCAAATGGGCTCCGCGACCTGCCAGCCATAGCGGCAATCGATGGGAACGTCCCCCGCGCAGCGTCCGGCCGAGCAAGGAGCTTGCGACGCGGCGCAGAAGCCGTTGTCACCGGTGCTGTTAACTTGGCAGAACAGGCTCTCGTCGGTGCAATCGCGGTGTTGAAGGTAGCCGAGCTCACAATAGACCAACAGATCACCTTCGCAACGCAGCTTGTCTTGCTCGACCGAGGCGCAGGTGGTGATCGGCACGGACGCACACGTCGGGCCGTGCGGTCCATCGGGAATGCAGGTGTCAATGCCACAGTCACGCTCGACCAGTTGGTAGCCGCCCAGGCAATAGACAAGACCGTTGTCGATGCAACCGATGAACTCGCCGTCGGCTTGATTGCAGGTGACCACTTCATCGACGCAGCGGGCACCGCCCGGATAATCGATGCAAAACTGTTCAGCACAATCGGTATCGAACGGCTCACTCATGTCGCAGCTCAACAGCGTGTTGCCATTGCAGGCCTTGCCATCTTTGGGCATGGAGCGTTCACAGGGAACGTAAAAAGACCAGGAGTCGTTCCAAGCACTCCCACCGCGGGTGCCGGTGAATTCCACGGTGTAGGTGCGACGCTCGGTCAAAGGCTTGTGGGAGTAAACGAAGTAGGCGTTGGTATATGCGAGATTTGGATCAATCTCAGGACTGAGAAAATAACTCGCGACGTCGCCGGTGTGGTCGGAAATGGTGGCGTCGGAAATGTTGGCATCGTCGGCGGGTGGATAGATGACGCTGACAATGGGTCCTGAGGGGTATCCATCGGGTGGCGTGGGTGGCAATGGATTCTCGAGACCGTCCCAAGACTTGGGCACATCCATGGCATCGGGAACCGGCCATCGGGCGATGTGAGACGGGTCGGCGGATGAGGCCAGGCCCACCTCAATGACGTCAACCTTGACGTTGCCTTCGGACCGTTCGCCCTTGGCAAAACCCATTTCGAAGATCTCCGGCGAGGCAATGCAAAGGCGGTGATAGACCGTTGCCAGCCAACCGTAGATGGCCTGAGGGCCATCGTTGACGAAAGACATGCACTCGGCAACTCCCGCGCCTGAGTATCCAGCATAACCGGTTCGCTCTCCCGGCCCTTCGCCGGTGAACCCTGGGCAACCGGAAACCTCGTCGTGAGGAGAGATGCCTTCGCCGGCACAGGTCTCGTTGACGCCGACGTTGGTGAGAAAATAGTCGACGTGATTCTGTGACGCCTGAACGAGCTTGGCATTCTCGACCACCACGGACAAACCCATCATCTCCCGGTAATCATTCAGCGCATCGAGGGCATTGGGATCTTTGGGTTTCGGGTCTGCACCTGGAGGAGTCGCCACTTCGTCACCACACCCGGCGAAACCGGCCAGCACAACATACAACCCCAAACACATCCACGACGCTTTTCGCATGATTCCCGCCTAACTGGCCCACAGACCGATTGCGGCGCACCATGACATTTTGCGGGCTGTCTGTCGAGTCGTGGGGCGCTGTCGTGGGGCGCTGTCTGTCTCGACTGTCTAAGTCCTGGTCGGGTATGCAAAGCCAAAGCGGATCCATCGCTCTACCAAACGATACAGGGGGCTCGACATGCCGCTCTGATGCAGCTCGACGAGGGCATCGAGTTCGGCCAACGGCTCGGCCAACACCACCTCCCCGCGCTCCAACAGAGCAATGTCCGTAGCCCAGTCTTCGAGGCCATCAAAAATGTGCGTGGCGTAAAGGATGGCTGTGCCCTGCTCCTCACACTCAGCGCGCAGGAATGACAACAAGTTGGCGCGCACCACCACATCGAGATCTGTGGTCACCTCATCAAGCAACAACACTTGTCGGTGCTGCTCGAGCGACAGTAGCAGATGCACTCGTCGTCTCTGGCCGTCGGAGACCCAATGCATGTGCCAATCATCTTGCACCTCGAGTATGTCGATGAGTTGCTGGCGCCTTCGTGGGTCGACGGCGGGCCGACGGGTCAAGATCTCCCCCACTGCCATGTCGACGTTAAACTCGAACCGCCCACCAACGTAGCTGACATCACGCACCAGGGAGGTATCGTGAAACGCCGGACGATCGAGAATCCGCACTCGATCTTCGGCCACCATGTGCCGCCCAGCGAGCACTTTCAGGAGTGTGCTCTTGCCCGCACCGTTCGCCCCAACCACCAGACAACGTTGACCGCGAAACAACTCGAGATGCACGCCGACGAGCGCAAGTGGTTGCTCGGCACGGTAACGGAAATCGAGATTTTCGATGAGTGCCACGCGATCCATCAGACACCTCAGACGCTTCAAAACGCAACGACCGATCGAGCGATGCGCCAGCAAACCCCGTGGCAAGCGCGCCCTCGGTGGCGCGCCCACAATGGCAAGCGCACCCACGACGGCAAGCGCACCCACGGTGGTAAGCGCACTCTCGTCAACCAAGACTGCGAATGAAATCCACCACCGCTTCGTTGAAGGCTTCGGGTTGCTCGAGATTGGAGATGTGTCCGGCACCGGCGATTTCGACAACCCGGGCGTTGGGGATGGCATCGGCCATCTTTCTCGCGCGCACGGGGGGCACCAACGAATCCTCGGCACCCACAATGACCAACACCGGGCAATCAATCTCCGCAAGCATCGCCGTGGAGTCGGGACGGACAGCCATTCCTCGTTGAGCGGCGGCGACGCCTTCGGGCTGTGTCGCGAGAATCATCGAGCGCAGCATTTGATCAACTTCGGGGATGGGGGACAACCGTTGCAGCTTGGAGGCCATCTGCTCCACCACCCACTCGGCACCAAGCTCGAGAGTCTTGGTGGCAAAGGTATGTCTGCCCGTACGACCCTCGTCGCTGTCAGGTGTGGCCCGTGTATCTGCAAGAATCATCGCGCGAACCTTGGCTCGATGGCGGCGCCAGAAAGCCAGCGCCCCATAGCCCCCCATCGACAGGCCTCCAATCACCACGCGACTGATGCCAAGGGCATCAATGAGCGTTCTGGCATCATCGGCGATGGTATCCATGGTCAACACCGCATCGGCGACCGGTCGACTGCCGCCAAACCCTCTCGCGTCCGGGGCGATAACGCGGCTGACCGCCGACAAAGCAGGGATCTGGGGTTTCCACATCGCAGAGCTCAGGGGAAAGGCGTGCAACAGAAGCAGAGTGTCGCGCTCGCCATGGTCGATATAGTGGATGGACTGCGTCTTCGTCGTCAGAGTCGGCATGCCCTGGTCTTGCCCGGGTTTGAGGACGACGTCAAGTCACACCTATCGTGTCTGCTACGGGCGGGAGCGCTACTGCAGGCTCGCCTCAATGTGCTGGGGAATAATCGCCCCGGTCTCTGGGTCGATGCACACGTACATTCGACGCATGGCTGTGGGTTGTGATGAGTCGATGCTGAAATCGGTGATCCAAAAACACATGAGGTTGTCGGTACGCTCACTGTCATATTCGAGCTCGGCGTCGAGATCGTAGAGCCACTCGGGATCGTCGTCGTCGCGCTCATCTTGATCACGCTGCTGCCGCTCTTGATCATCACGAGACACCCGGCGCTCTTGTTGCTCGCGCTCCTGGCGATGACGGCGGGCGTTGGCGAGCTGTTCCCACAAGAGGTTCTCCATGTACCACGCCTGGATCAGTTCCTGGGCGTCCATATGGTTGAACCTCGGTCCGCGCTCACCTACGTCTGCAAGCAAGATCTCACTCGGGCCCCGTGACGCCGCCCGTGACCAGTGTATGAGGTCTCGCTTGACGAGGCCGCGACCTCCCTTCACGGCTTTGGAGAAACCACCGTTGGCTCGGCGCAGGAGCTTGAAGATGTAGGAGAGCTCCTCGCGTGAAAGGATACGCAGCACGGTGAGACTGCCAAGCATGGCGATACCGGCTTGGCGCAGGGCATCTAGGTGCTCGGGGCGAATACCCATCTCGCCGTTGTTGCCGGGGCCTATCTTCAACAGCTCCGCCCGCATCAAATATCCCATCAGGCGGGCACGGGGCATCTTCAGGGTTTTCGCCAAATCGGCGCGACCGTCGGGCATGGCACCTGCCTGCACGAATTGCAGGGGATCGTGCATACCGAGACGCATGAGCTCAGTGCCGAGCTTCTCCCCAAAGGTCGCGATCATCAGGGCGGATCGCTGCCCAGGACTGAGATCGCCGATGGCCCTCTGCACCAACTTGGGCGAACGCAGTCCTGCGCCAGCCGGATTGCCAGAGCCGAGCAACTCGAGGAGGGTGCTCCCCTCACCTCTGGGAGTGGCAGATCCCGCACGGCCCTGCACCAGCGCCTTGGGAATATGCAGAACCTTTTGTACAAATTGCGTCCAGCGCAGCGCCTGTTGCGGTGTTGATTTGTCTGAGGCCAACTCCCGCGCGGCATCGGCGCTCGGCGCCTTGCTGGTGCGTTGTTCGAGACTGTTGAGCAGCCGCTGCAACAAACGCTCGAGGACTTCTGTCTTGCCATCTGCGAGCGCTTTGGCGAGCTGCGGCGGCATCTGGCCGCGAAGCTGCTCCGCGATCATCTCCACCAGTTTGGACTTCGCACCTTCACTGAGCTTCTTCACCTCGACGTGCACCTGCTCCGCGGCATGGGTGCGATCCATCTTGATGAAGCGAATGAGGTCTTCGAGCTTCTGGTCGGCAGACTTGCTCTCGTGCGCCTGGTCTCGCACCTGGCGCGCGAGATCCTCAGTTCTGTGGGTATCAACCTTTTGCATGAGTGTTCTTCTTGCGAATTATCAACCCATTATCCAATATTGTCCATTTGTGCTGCTCAACGGGCTCAACAGGCTCAACGGCTCAACAGCTCAACTGCGACTCTCCGCGGTAACGCACGCTCCAGCAATTGGACCTACCCGGCCTCTGGGGTGTTGGTTGTCCAAAATTCGGCAGCATGTCCAGACATGGAGACACGCCAGGCGGCTCAACCCATTGATATCATTAGCACCGATGTTGGCACCCATTGATCTCACTTGGCAATCTCCCTTACGGCCGACAAGTCTTGATGTATACACATTGTCTCCGTACGATCTTCACTTGCCGGACGTGGCGAGAATCACAACTCTACAGTGAGACAGAAGACGACAATGAAGCTACCACGATCACTGCGAGTTCTTTGGGAGCCGGCCACCGTTTTTGCTGAGACAATCGCTGCTCGCAAAGGGTTTGGCACTCTGTTTTTGCTGCTCGGCATCGAGCTATTCTTGATTCGCCCGTTGCGGGTAACCAGTCACGCCATGCGGGCGAGCTTCAGCCCCAGTGTCGCGCTCATGGGCATGTGGCAGGAATACGTCAACTATGCCTTGCCCGTCGGAGTGGGGGTTTTTGTCCTCGGCATTGTCCTCTACTACGCACTGCGCAGGAGCGGCCAGAGGCGTCTCGATCCATGGACCGCAGCGTCTGTGCTCGCCTACGCCTGGGTGCCACACGTGCTCTTGATCGCAGCTGCGGTGTTGTTGGCCCGCTTTGGGGTCGAACACCCTATCCTCCCTGGCGGCAGCTTCAACGATCCGAGACTGTCAGGTGCCACCCTGCTCGGCAAAGGTGTCATCGAGCTCGGACCAAGCGTATTGCTCGGCATGATCGCGGTCAGGACGTGTTTTGCTGCCTCCCTCCCCACCGCAGCAAAGAGCACCCGCCTCCCTTTGCCGATCACAGCAGCGTCACTTCTGCTGCTCATCGCCGCATTCGCGTCGTCGTCGGTCCGGATCGCCGACAACTGGGACCGGGCACGACCTTTGCTCCCCGGTGACACGGTACCTCCCCTAGATCTAACCAGCATAGATGGAAACCCGCTCCGTCCTGACGACCTCTACCATCAGGTGTCGCTCATCGAGTTCTGGGCGACCTGGTGCACCGTTTGTGTTGCATCGATGCCGCAGGTCGAGAAACTGCACCACAAGCCAGGCGACAGATTCCGCGTCGTCTCGATCAACGCCAATGAGGATCCAGGCGACGTGAAGAAGTTCGTGGAAGATCATCGGCTCAGCTTTCCTGTTTACATTGATCGAGGCCGCTTGCAGTCACTGTTCCGTGTCGACAGTTTTCCCACCGCTTATCTCGTCGACGGGCACGGCACGGTACGCGAGGTCTACATTGGCGCCTTGTCTGCGGCAAAAATAGAAGAAGACATCGATCAGGTGCTGGCGGAGCCAGACCGACACTAAGCCTGGCCGCAGCCCTAGGGTGTCTCTGATCCAGCAATCACCATCAACTGGCGGGCCGTTACCGTAACCACAACCCTCCCTTGTTCTGACTTCTATCCCAAATCTGGGACAAACCTGATATGACCGCCCGGTGACGATCGAGCTAAGATTCAACAGTGGGACCCTGGAGCTGCGTGGGGTGGATGCGTCAGGCTCGCACCTGCCCCAGGCATGCGTCTGGGACAACCGCAGCCGCTGCTTTCGTGCGCCGGCTGTGGCCTACGCCGAAATCGTGATGGCCTTGGTCAGGCAGAAGCTCAAGTACGATGACAAGGCGCGGAGTTATGGTGAGCTGGAGTCACGACTGGCAGTGCGCAAGTCGCCCCGACCGTTTCAGCAGGAGGCGTTGACTGCCTGGCGCGAGCAGGGAGGGCGCGGGGTGGTGGTGTTGCCGACCGGATCGGGCAAGAGCTACGTCGCCCAGCTCGCCATCGACTCGGTGCGACGGCATACACTGGTGATTGCCCCGACCCTCGATTTGGTGCGGCAGTGGTATGATCTCTTGCGCACGAGCTTCCGCACCGAAGTTGGCATCATCGGCGGTGGCGAATACAGCGTCGCGCCCTTGACGGTGTCAACCTACGACTCTGCGTACATTCACATGGAGAACATCGGCACTCGGTTTGGCCTGGTGATCTTCGACGAATGCCACCATCTCCCTGGCGAGGCTTATGCGCTTGCTGCGCAGTCGTGTTTGGCCCCGTATCGCATGGGCCTCACCGCAACGCCCGAGCGGGCCGACGGCCGCCACAAAGACTATGAACATCTCATCGGCCCGACTGCGTACAGCCGCGCCATCACCGAGCTCGCCGGTGACTACCTCGCCGACTATCGCGTCGAGCAGATCTTGGTTGATCTGACACCCAACGAGCAGCGCGCCTACGACGGTGCCCGACAAATCTACCGCGACTTTGTGTTTCAACAGGGCATTCGCATGAGTAGCCCCGACGGTTGGTCGCAGTTCATCATTCGCTCGTCGATCTCCGAAGAGGGGCGACGCGCCATGGCCGCCTATCGCCGTCAACGTCAGCTCGCCTTTGCGGCACCATCGAAGCTCGGTTATGTCGAGCACCTGTTGCATCGACATCGACGTGACCGGGTGCTGCTCTTCACCGAGAGCAACCACTCAGCCTATGAGATGTCCGAGCGGTTCTTGCTGCCGGTCATTACCCACCAGACCAAGGTGCGGGAGCGCAGTGAGATCTTGGACGACTTCGCCGAGGGCACCTACAACGCCCTGGCGACATCGAAAGTGCTCAATGAGGGGGTCGACATTCCCGACGCCAACGTCGGCATTGTCATCTCGGGAAATGGTTCGGTGCGCGAGCACGTGCAAAGACTCGGCCGCATCCTGCGCAAAAAGGGCGACAAGAAGGCGCTCCTCTATGAGTTGGTGGCGAGCAATACCGCCGAAGAGCAGACCAGCAGCCGCAGGAGAGAACACGTTGCCTACCACTGAGGTCAATAGAAGACGTGACGTCTCGACTTGCCGCATGCGTCAGTGAGAGGACAAGCATGCTCACCACGGATCAAGTGAGAGTGCGCCACCGCAAGGGCAATATCCTGGTCGCCCCACTCAAGCCCGCAGAGCGCAGTCGTTTGACTCAGGCAGCGGAGGCCTACGTTTCATTGGTGAAAGCCCACGTCGGCGGCACCCGCGGTGAACTCGACACGGCCCTCGATCGAGTGCCCCACCTTCGCACCGACTACAAGTTGCTCAAAGGTTTGCGCAAACTTCTCTTCGATCGTTGCCACTTCGAGGTGTACGAGGATGCGGATCCGCCAAAGTGGCGACGTGAGACTTTCGCACACGCAGCCAAAGTGCGGCGTGAGCTCAGCGACGGTGATACCTTCGACAGACCCTTGGTGCTACAGAGAGTCGCGGCACAGTTCAGCACCACCGCAGAGATTCTCGAATCGCAGCTCTTCGCCGATCTCAAAGCCAACCAACGTCTCACATCCTTCGATGGCTTATCTGCTCCCATGCTGCTCGACACTTACGAGATCGCACAACGGCAGGCGGTCCTGTTGCGGGCCACGAGAGTGGTGGTCCACCTTCGCTGCGCTGATCCGAGCGTTTACCGTTTATTCTTCAGTCGTTTGAAATTCCGGCGTCTGCTGCACACCGTTCACCCCTGCGAAGGTGGAGGCTTTCGTATCGACATTGATGGACCCTTCAGCCTTTTTAGCTCTGTGACCAAGTACGGACTGCAGCTTGCGTTGATGCTTCCACTTCTGCAACGAGCAAGTGAGTGGCAACTCGATGCCGACGTCCTGTGGGGAAAAGAACGCATACCGATGCGTTATCACCTCGAAGGCACTGCTCCACAAACGCCGGGGGAAGGCACTCTGCGTTTGCGCGACGAGGTGCAGAATCTCATCGAGTCGTTCGAACGACTCGACAGTCCGTGGCAAGTGTCTTTGGCTGACGACCTCCTGGAACTGCCTGGTATCGGCATGTGCGTCCCCGATGTCGTTTTCCAACAGGGCAAACACCGAGTGTTCCTGGAGGTCATGGGCTATTGGAGCCGTGACGCTGTTTGGAAACGCGTCGAGCTCGTGGAAGCGGGTTTACCCAACCCCATCATCTTTGCGGTGAGCAGTCGCTTACGCGTGAGCGAAGAAGCTCTCGACACCGAGCTCCCTGGCGCATTGTATGTTTACAAAGGCGTCATCAGCGCCGCGACAGTGGAAGAAAGACTCAATGGGCTGGTGGGCGCTACCGCAAGTTCAAGAACACCCCCGAGGCTTAATCGGGATAACGGTAACTGACCGCGCGGACACAGGAGCCTGCCTGGGTCGGCAGCGGTTTTCCCGCAACAGCCAACCCTGTCAGGTTGCTATTTGGCCGCTCTGAGGATCTCGTGGAGGGACTCGCGGTCCGCATCGGTCAGATCATCGGACGAACCTTTGATATCCTGCGTTGTGCGGTGCCCGGCTCGCTCACCCACCTCAGCCAGACGGTCTTCTAGCTGTCGCTTCACACCATCTCGAGCTTGCGTGAACTTCTCTTGAACCACCGGTGCACGCCAAATATCGAGGATGTGACCTGCCAAGGTTTGTTGGCCAATGTCGATGAAGAAGGTCCCATAGACAAAGGCTGCAAAAAAGACGACACCAACCATCATCTTGATAAGAGACCACATGCCGACGACGCTACCACCAACATCCGTGCGCGCCAAAAAAACCGCAATTCGCGGTCTTTTCGGCAGCGGCCAGGCGTTTGGGTCGAGGATCGCCGCCATGGCCCAGGTGGTCCTTGAAAAAACGGTGTGTGAAGAGGTCGCGATTTGGAATAAACATGGTCGACAAGACGTTGTCCATTGACCTTGGGGCATTGTGCTCTCCGAAGTTTGGGGGGCACCCCCTAGGTCAAAAATTGATTCTGGAGAGATGAGGAATCGTATGCGCACTACATCTTTTGCCGCCGCCGCCATCCTCTTGGGGCTCAGCTTCGCCCAGAGCGCACATGCCAAAGAGAGTCTCTGGAGCGAACGGTCGAGCTCATCCCGCATATTGGCGCAAGTTCCTGATTTTGCAGCTCTTGCCAAACAGGTGGTGCCTGCTGTTGTGGCCATTCAAGTCGAGCAGAAGGCGAAGATGTCGCGGCGTGGCGGCGATCCCCTCGAATACTTCTTCCGCCCCTTCGGCGGTAACGTGCCCCAAGAATTCAACAACCGCGGTCTTGGTAGCGGCTTGGTCATCAGGGAAGACGGCTTGATTTTGACCAATCACCACGTGGTTGAAGATGCGTCATCAATCGAGGTCGTCCTCACCGCACCCGACGGTGGGGAAAAGACGATGACCGCCACCGTGCTCGGCACTGCCCCCGAATATGATGTTGCTTTGATCAAGACGGATGGCGACGCCAAAGCCTCGGTCGCTTACCTTGGTGACTCTGATCGCATCTCAATTGGTGATTGGGTCATGGCAATCGGAAACCCGTTTGGCCTGTCCCACTCGGTCTCGGTGGGAATCATCTCCGCCAAGGAGCGCAGAGAGATCATGCCCTCTGGTCGACGCGGCCTTTATGACTTTTTGCAGACAGACGCGTCAATCAATCCCGGCAACTCGGGTGGACCGTTGGTGAACATGCGTGGCGAAGTGATCGGCATCAACTCAGCGATCAACGCTGCTGGCGCTGGCATCGGCTTCGCCATTCCCATCAATATGGTCAAAGAGATGTTGCCCGACCTCAAGGCCAAGGGCAAATTCACCCGCAGCTGGATTGGCATCCGAATTCAGCCGCTAACCGACGCTTTGGCTGAGTCGTTAGGACTCAAGAAGGCGGTCGGCGCATTGGTGTCGGAGGTGGTTCCTAACAGCCCAGCAGAGAAAGCGGGCATCA
>MGST01000373.1:0-3024 GCA_001798605.1 Deltaproteobacteria bacterium RIFOXYA12_FULL_58_15
CCCGTGCATCCTGCTGCCGGCTCCGAGAGGCATGAGTTATCTCGCACTGGGCGACGTCGAAGCGCTACTCTTAGAGCAGAGTCTGTTGCTGCACCCCAAGCTACTGTGCGATTACTGGCTGGAGCGAACTCGGTTGCAACAGAGCTGGCTCAACGCTTTGGTGTTTGAACGTGCGAGCGTTCGCATTGCGTATTTGTTCTGCTCCCTGTTGGATGCGGGACGCAGAGAGATCCCCGTGCGCCTGAGCTACGACCGCATCGCCGGGCTGTGTGGGGTTACCGAACGCTCCGTCGAACGAACGGTGAGCGGTTGGGTGCGCTCTGGCGCAGTGCGACGATGCGCCTGTCGGTACACCATGGTCGACGCAGACAAGATTCGCAACGAGCTCGGTGAAGCCATTGTTGAACGGGGCCGGGCCGCAGCTATCCTCGAACCGATCTTGACCCAGAAGGTGGTTCGCAGATTCACGACTCCATCATCGTCACCCTATTTTGGTGCCGCCACCCTGTCGAGCAAAACGTCCTTCTTTTCGGAGTCAAAGGTCAGCAAGAACTGCTGACCGGCACGGACGGTCATCATCTGCTGCAACTCGAGCTTGTCAAAAACCGCACGGATGGTGTGCTCCCCAGGCTTCAGATCAACCCTGGTTGCCTGCATCTTGCCGAGTTTCTCGCCATCCACCCAAACCACGCCAAGTTGTACCAGACGAACATCCACCTGCGCCGTTGGCGAGGTGGGATGGACAATCCAATTCGGCTCCTTTCTTGTCGCCGCCTCTTTGGCATCGCCGAGAAACGGCACAGTAAATCGGTCCTGACAGTTCTTGCGGGTGGTCATCCAGTAACCGAGCACCAGGGCAACGGGTATCACCACAATAATGACCCGCAGGTGCATTCGTCGCTTGTGCCGCTTGTACCGGTTTACAACAACGTTGGTGTTTTCGTCGTCAGGAATGGGTTCGGGCGTCCAGGTCATCTGCCGTTAAATATCACCATTTGTCATTCTGTCACAAATTTAGCACCTTCGATGTCGACAGAAATTTCAGCAAAGCCGTCACACCTTCGATGTCGACAGAAATTCCAGCAAAGCCGTCACACCCTCTTCTGCTTCGGGCCGGCGCAGGTCATTGAGGAATGCGTGCGGGGCAGACTCGAAGATCTTCAAGCTGGTTTCAAGGCCCCGGTTTCTTCTCTCGGCCACCACGTCGTAGGCCTGCTCGACCGGGGTGAGTCTATCGAGACCACCGTGCAGGAGAAGCAGGGGAAACGGCGTGCCACAATTGCCGAACGGTGAGCGCTCGGCCCACACTTGCCGGTCGGAGGTATCGAGGAGCAGCCGTGGAACCCATGACCCCGAAGGGCCCTCAATCTGACCAAAATGGTAGATACCAAAAAAGCAAACCACATGACTCAAGGGCGGCAAAGGTGGCATAGATGCGTGCAGCAATGCGAGCGCCGCCCCTGCGCTCAAACCTGCCATAGCAACACGATCGAGATCGAGATTGTAGACGTCTTTTTGTCGCAGCCACCACCGGTGGACAGCGTCAACATCATCGATCATCTCCTGCAACATGCCGCCGCGCAGCAACAGGCGATAATCAAATGGCACCGCAGCATAACCGGCGGCCGCCAGGCGAGTTGCGAGAAACCGCATCGGCTTCATGTTGCGCGAGCCCACAACAAAGGCACCACCGTGGCACAGCAACACCGAAGGATGGGGTCCAGGGCCATCTGGCAGATAGACGTCAGCGCGAGGCTGCGTGCCCCAGGAAATCCGGGGATTGGCGTACCACTCGGTCCCATGGGGTTTGGCCGACTCAAACTGTGCGGGCGCCACCAAACTCCACGCCGACTCGAGCAAGCCGGGGGGAACAGGATTGTAATGACTCAAATCGATGCTGGGCAGTTTCATCATTCTTTCCAACAATCATTCCAGGGCAACTCAAAGGGCCTTGGAGGAACTTGCGAGAATCATACGCCATCGACCTCACGAGTTCGAGACCCGAAAACGGAGCAGTTGCGCCATGACGCACAAACAGGACTGCAATTTCTGGTACGCACAAACAGGATTGAGATTTCCTGGTACCCGTGCAAAGAGCGTTGACACGCACACACGCGAGGGAAGTAGCGCACCATGTTGTTGGCGTTGGCGATTGGTTTTGCCTTTGGTTTTGTCGGCTCCATGCCGGTGGCTGGACCCATCGCTGTTCTGGTCTTCGCCCGGGGCTTGGAGAACCGTTTTGTCAGCGGCATTTGGATTGCGGTCGGGGGGGCCGTGGCCGAGGGAATCTACGCTGGCTTGGCGTTTTGGGGATTCACCGAGCTCTTGGCGCGGTTCCCTATTCTGTTGCCGATTTGTCGTATCACCGCGGCGGTTGTGCTCACCATTCTTGGAATCGTGTTCGTACGTCGACGATCTTTGCACGAGAGCAAAGAAGTGACACCGCCCTCTGATCGCTGGACCGGCAGCTTCGCCCTGGGATTCACCATTACCGCACTCAATCCAACGCTGATCGCCACCTGGTCCGCTGCAGCAACGACTTTGGTTGCTACCGGCACCTTGGCGCTCGACCGCACCACCGCCGTGCCCTTTGGGCTCGCCGCAGCTGTAGGCATTGTCGCCTGGTTCTGTGTTCTCCTCTTTTTGGTTCACCAGTTCCGTGGCCGTTTCAGCATCCAAACTCTCGACAAGATTGTTCGCGCGATGGGCATTTTGCTACTCGTTATTGCCGCCTGGTTTGTCTTTTTGTTCATTCAATCTGTCACAGGACAGGCTGTCGGCACATGATTTTGTGTCCCCGTTTTTCTGATGGCGACTGTTTCACGCCTTTGTCGCCCTAGCGCTTCCTTAACGAGTGTGTATACTTCCGCCGATGTTCTATTTGGCATCCACAATCAGCGTCGAGAACGTCGCACGGAGACAAGGATGATTTGTTTGACCCGAACAGGGTGCATGAGCGCTCTCGCACTCTCGTTGTTTTGCTGGCCAGCGCGGGCTGCCATTGATGTCACCACGATTTCTGTG
>MGST01000373.1:3159-24427 GCA_001798605.1 Deltaproteobacteria bacterium RIFOXYA12_FULL_58_15
GGATGGGACCAGGACGGAGAAACCCACACACGCACCCTGGAGGTCACCCTCGAAGACCTCGGACCACCGATCCCCGGCCTCGATGTCTCAGCCTCGGAACTACGGAGTTTCGTTGGCGGTGGCGGCATACTCGTTTGGGTCGACGCCGGTGGGCAGATGCAGATGGTCGACTTTCGCGACAACGACCCACAGGTGCGAGCCATCTCCACTGACATCGCTTGTGTGAATCCTATCGTCTCCCCGGACGGCACCCGTGTGGTGTACAGCCAAGGCTCAGCCAACGGCCCCAAGTTGCTCTACGTGCGCAGCCTCAGCGGTGGTTCTGCTCAGAGCATTGCCACTGGCGACGTGGGTTATTGGCAGGTCGACGGCACTGGCGAGTACATTGTTTATGCCGACTGGTCGGACAAAGCCGAAAACGGATCAAGCGGTAGCACCTATCGACAAAAACTGGTGGCTGGAACGACAGACCTCGACGGTTCTGCCACGACCGTGCACGACCGTGCCATGGACTCGGGCCCGAATGCCGACGGAAACTGGCTCGGTCAAATCTATGATCTCATGTATGCCTACGACGTCGGCGGTGATGTCGAATACAGTTACAACGATTTTTTTCTCCTCGACGGCACGGTGGCCGATCATCAAACCTGCAACGGCTCGATGGCTCCCAGTACCAGCGCTCAGATGATGGTACTGGTGATTCCCCACGATTGGGTGCGCATCTTCAGCTTCCAGTCGAATCGTTTTGTCGAAACCAGCCGCTTCGAGTTGCCGGCAGGGATGCGCGAGTGGGAGTTCCCCGAATGGTCAACTGACCCAGGCTACTTCACAGCGGTGCTGCGCTCCGGTGGCTTCAACCTGCGCCTCTATGTCGCCAAGGTCGCTACCGGTGAGATGGTGCCGGAAAACCTAGCGGTGACACCGTGGAGCACCAGTGTTTCCTATAACCACCTGTGGGTGGAACCATGAGACAACTGACACCCCAAGGCCCCATGCAATCGAAGGTTCACTTCTGCGACGATAACTGCGAGGACATCATGCATCGCGTCCGTCTATTTCTGTTGAGCATTGCCGCCGTGATGATGCTTGGTTCTATTGCCTGCGCTGACGACGACGACAAGGGCAACGGCAAGGTCGACGTGCCGTTCGTCATCAAGTCGGTGAGAATCGATGGTACCGTGAGCGAAGCGGCAGCGGTCACCATCGAGCAACAGGATGACATCGATGGCACGGACAACTCGACCTG
Organism: Deltaproteobacteria bacterium RIFOXYA12_FULL_58_15; assembly: GCA_001798605.1. Taxonomy (GTDB): domain Bacteria; phylum Myxococcota; class XYA12-FULL-58-9; order XYA12-FULL-58-9; family XYA12-FULL-58-9; genus XYA12-FULL-58-9. Next base: position 4,406 of record MGST01000373.1, read on the forward strand.
GTCAGCGACCTACGAACTCGATGGTGCTGCCCGCCCGACGTCGATGCCACTTGATGATGGTAAGGCCCAGTCGTTCTCCGTTGTAGTGAAGAGCAAGAACGTGTCCGATGGCACCGAAGATCGTAAACGGATCACTCTCAACCTCAGTGAGTGAGAAGACCCATCAACCGAGGACGCCGTGGAGCAAGCCGCGACTCTGTCATCAGGAGATGCGCTGTGTGAGGGAATTGCGGCCTCTTTTCAGGAGGCTTCGAACTTAACGCCGACACCATCCACACCGTGTTCGTGGCTGAAACCGAGCCAACGGACAACTGCAAGACCGCTCAGGGCACGACCTGACCAATCGGGTTGGTAAAGCAACACAATGGTGTCACCCTCCTCGAGAAATGCCAGCTCACCCGAGGATTCGACTGCAGTTTGAGGAGTAAACGTGGTGGTGAAGAATGCGCCTTCATCGGTGATATCCCGCAACACACCCTGCGCATTGAGGCCCCCGAGTCGGCACTCAGCACCCCAGGCCACAGGTACCCGGGTATCTCTGCGCCGTTCTGCATTGTCAATCATGGGTCACCTCCAGAGATCGTACGCTACACATTCGCCCCCAAATGCGCCAGGCAAAAACGCGCAATGTTGCACCTACCCTATGGTTCGACGAGAAAGACGTTGACAACCCCGACGCCAGCGTGGGCGATCACCGCAAAGGGATACTCGACACTTCCCAGTTCGGCATGGTGGTAGGGCACGCCAGTTGCGCTCACCAGGCCAGGGTTGGTCTGTGAGTAGAGCTCGTCAAGATTGCGCTCAAGGATGCCACCGAGCTCCAAGGTCGTCTTTGTGGCCGTGGCATAGCTGTTGAGCTGTGTGAGCACTGCAGCTCCGATGTGGTTCGCAGCAATGGGTGCGAACACCTCACGGTAGCCATCGCCGTTGCTGTCGGTGATGGACGCATCGAGATCGACGAAACCCTCAAAGACGATCTCGACCCAAAGCTCGTCATTATGAAGGTATGCCCTCTCGATTCTCTGAGTGGGCAATATGCTCGAGCCGCCCCATTTCTGCGCGCGCACGGCCAGGCCGGCGACATACAACGGTGTAGCATCGGTGAAGTTCCAATCGAGCAAGAAGTCGATGGCTGGTTCCCAGTGGAAGACGTTGTCAATGGCTGCGTTGTCGATGCCAGTGCTTGCGAGGTCGTTGAATATGTTTGACTGATCGAGAGCTTGATCCGAAGTGCCAGATACCACGAAGTCAAAGCTGGAGCCTGTCCCCATTGCTGGCAGAGTCGATGGTGTTACCTGCGATTCCCCGGAGGGATTGGCATACAGGGCCGGGTTGCGATGATAGATGGCGAGCTCGAGAGCACCTTGGGTGGGCTGGGTAACGAGGCTCAAGGACACCGCATCGCTGGTCCAGTCAAAGGAGCTCGAATACGCCTGATATAGATTGGCGTCAGCGGTGGTGACATCCAGCGCCGCTACTTCCAAGACAAAGTCGGCGGTGGCAGTTTCACCGGCGGCAACATCGACGAGCTTCTCCGCCCCGTCGTACCAATGTGCTTGGGCAGCAACCGTTGCGCTTCCCACTTTCACACCGTCGAATGTGTAGGAGCCGTCAGGCCCGGTTTGCACGGATTTGGAATCGAGACTGACCGTCGCACCCACAAGGGCTGTGCCATCGGCAGTGACGGTCCCGGAGATCTTGCCCGTTTCCGGATCCCCCTCATCGTCGGAACCGCAGGCACAAAGGGAAACGAGAGCGGTAGTCAGAAATGCATGAGACAGTCGCATAGTCACCTCCAGTGCGGCAGACATTACCGCCAGTTGTGCGTTTATGCCAGTGGCGCAACAAGGCCATATCGCCGATTTGAGCCAAAACATGTAGGGTCGCGGTTTATCCGCGACCGCAACCGTGGCGGGCGGGGACAAGCCCCTCCCCTACATGAAATGGCGAGAATGCCCGTGGACGCATTTTTCGAATGAGCCCTAGAAGAGCGTCAGTTGTTCCACCGCCGAGACCTCGGTTCGTTCCACATAAACTTCGGTCATGGCTACCGGTCGTTTGCTGGTGTCGATGACGAAGAATGCGTTTTCCGGGAACCTTTGTTTGAGCTCCTTCATCGCCTCGACGATGAGCGCGACGTTGGCCGAGTCATCGTCCGACATACCAAACCGGTGATAGGGATTCGCGCCATATTGCCGAATTGCTTGTTCCACCGCAGCGACAATTGCTGCCTTTTTGAGCTCGGGGATAGATCTTCGTGCGTCGGGGTCGCCAAGTTCTGTTCGCACCCCCGGGTGGCTGACGGTGTAGATGCCGAGGTAATTGGGCTCGCAACTCAAATGGCCGCGCTCGCACAACAGCGCGATTCCGGCGCGCACAGTGTTCGAATGGTGGCCTCGGGCAGTAATGATGGCGATTGGCCTCTCGTTGAAGACCGCATGGTCAAACAAACTCCACGAAGGTCCGCGCCAGGCATACTCACTCTGACCAAGCGCTGCGACCACGTCGTGAACAAAAGGCTGGACCGCCTGACTGCAAATATCCCGAGGAAGATCGCGAAAGTTACGAAAGCTGCCCGTGCGGTCATCGAGACGCAACTCAAAATGCTCCCAGGGCCCGGGTTGACCGAGCTTGTCAGATACATGAGCAAGCTCGCGGGTCGATAGAGCGATTTCCTCTCCCGACTTGCGGTTGAAGACAAAGATGCGCGTCTCCAACACCATAACGTTGTCGTCAAAATCGAAGAAATAGAAGCTGCGGCCACCCTTGTGTGCGTTGCGGTCGGCTACGCGCTCACGGCCGATCGCCAGCTCAAGCTGAGCGGCTGAAACAGGAGGTTGCAGTCGTTGCCGTGCCATGCGGGCGGGTCCATAACAGAATGAGTCAACAAATCAACCAGGAGGGTATGCCGTGCAGAGATCTCTTTAAGTTGACGAGTTCGACTGCGTCCCTTACCGTTTCATTTGGACTGACAACTGGGGCGAGCATCGCAAACTGGAGGGGCGCATGAGCGGGAAAGATTCCAACGACGCCACGACGGATACCGGGCCTGGGGCTAAGCGGCCTGTGACACACGAGCTCCCCGAAGGCACCAACAATCGTTTGATCACCAACCTTTCGCCACCGGTGCCAGTGCGAGTGGACAACACCCCATCCGGTCCCGTGCCGGTGCAATCTTTCAGCGCCTCAAACCAAGAGCTTGAAATCGACGACGACGAGTTGCCGAGTCGCCGATCGCCCGTTCGCGGCCTGCTCCCCTGGACGCTGGTGGTCCTGTGCATCCTTGGCGGCGGATTCGTCGCAATTCGCTATTATTTGCCTCTGGTCGAGAAGCTACAGAACAATGAAGCTGCTCTCGCCCAATCGCAAAAAGACAATGTTGTCATGCGGCAACAGGTCGATGCGCTCGAGAGCGCTCAACAGGAGCTTGCGACCAAAGTAGCCGAGCGAGAAAAAGAGGTTGCAGCTCTTCAGCAGACCCAAGATGAGCTCGTGGGTAAGCTCGATGAGGAGATCAAAAAAGGAAATGTTGCCATCAGCCAGGCGAGTGGCCAGCTCGTCGTCGATTTGGTCGACAAAGTTGTCTTCGACTCCGGCGAGTCGGAGGTCAACGAAAAGGGCATGGAGGTTCTGCGGCAAGTTGGTGAGACCTTTCTCAAGGTGCCCGACAAGATCATTCAAATCTCCGGGCATACCGACGCGGTCCCCATCTCACCCAAGCTCATCGAGCGATATCCAACCAACTGGGAGCTATCGACGCAGCGAGCCACCAACGTGGTGCGTTTTCTCCAAGAGCAGGTCAACGTACCAGGCGAGCGCTTAGCCATCGTCGGGCGATCGCAGTACCAACCTGTTGACAGCAACGCCAGCCGCTCAGGGCGCCGTCGCAATCGTCGCATCGAAGTAGCCTTGTTGCCGACGGTGAAACCCACGAAGTAGCGTTACTTGATCTTGCGCGCCAGGGTGTTGCGGCTAATACCCAACCGCCGGGCGGCTTCACTTTGGTTGCCGTGACAGTCCTGCATCACCGCCTGAACATAGTCTCGTTCCATCTCAGCCAAGGTGCGACTGAGATTGATGGACACGGCTGGTGTTACCACCATTTCACGGCCAGACCGCGGCAATGCCAGATGGTTCACCGAGATAAGCTCTTCGTCGGAGAGAACCACCGCGCTTTCTACACAATTCTCGAGCTCACGAATGTTTCCAGGCCAGCCGTGTTGATGCAGGACTTCGATAGCCTCGCGGGTGAGTCCGCGGATTTGCCGTTTGTGCTTCTTGACGAAAACATCGAGAAAATGCTCCGTCAAGCGATTGATGTCATCGACACCGCGCTCACGCAAGGGGGGCAAGACCATTGGCACCACACGAATTCGATAAAAGAGGTCAGCCCGAAACGAACCATCGTTGACCATGGCCTCGAGATTGCGGTTGGTGGCGGCAATGAGGCGGAAATTGACTCGAATGGTCTTTGTGCCGCCCACACGTTCGAACTCGTGCTCCTGGATGACCCGCAGGAGCTTGCTCTGCAAAGCCAATGGCAGCTCACCGATCTCGTCGATGAAGACGGTGCCACCTTCTGCCAGCTCCAGCTTGCCTGGCACGGCCCTGTCGGCGCCGGTGAACGCCCCTCTAGCGTGTCCAAAGAGCTCGTTCTCAATGAGGCTCGACGGCAGCGAGGCACAATCAACGGTCACGAAGGGCGCATCCCTACGGTCGCTGTTGACGTGAATGGCGCGCGCAATGAGACCCTTGCCGGTTCCACTTTCTCCCAACAACAAGACGGTCGCAGAGGTGGCCGCCGCCTTATCAATGAGGGAATACACACGCTGCATCGGCTCACTGGCACCGACGATGCGGTTGTAACGATAGTCTACGTGTCGCGGTGCCGCTCTGCTCCCGCGCAGTTTCAAATCGGCATAAAGGCTGGTGCTCTCTATGACCTGCCCCGCATGACCGGCGAGAGCAATGATCGCCTCCTCGTCGTCGGCATTGAACAATCCTTGGCGTTTGTTGAGGACCTGCAACACACCGATGGTGTCGCCACTGGAGTCGCGTATCGGAGCGACCAGCATCGAGTGGGTGGTGTAACCCGTCTCTGCGTCGACGCTCTTTTCGAAACGAGTATCTGCGTACGGGTCAGGTTGGTTGACGAGCTTGCCGGACTCGGCGACGGTGCCGGCCACGCCCTGACCGAGCTCGAGACGAATCTCCGACAGCTCGGGAAGATGCGCAACCTTGGAGAAGATTTGGCCACGGTCACGATCGAGCAGATACAGGGTGCCGCGATCAGCGTCGAGCCTCTCGACGACTTCGTCTACCATGGTAGAGAGGACGATGTCGAGGTCAACTCCCCTCTCGAGAAGCGCTCCGACTGCAATCAATCCCCGCGGACGACCGTGTACATGCGATTCTTTGGTCACGGTCGTCTCATATGAAAGTGCGGGGACGGGGTCAAACACACCACGCCGCGCCGGCCCGAGGCCGACGATGCTGGGCTCAACCTTTGCGGCACAACTTCAGAAGTTCGCGGGTCACTTCACCTCATGATCTTTGTCCGAACTTTGTGATCGGACTTGCACCAGCGACTTGAGCTTCATGTAGGTGCGTTTGCCGATTCCCTTGATGCGCAACAGATCCATCGTGCGCTTGAAACCCCTTGTCATTCGGTAACGAATGATGTCCTCAGCACGGCGCGGCCCAATTCCAGGCAACACCACGAGTTCTGCCGCTGTGGCAGTGTTGAGGTCGAGGGGTTCTACGGCGTGCAAATAGACAGGCAACGCGATAGCTGCGGCAAGAAAAAGGGCAAAGATCACGAGTCGAGTTTTCATGGCGTCCTCCTGACTTAGGTTTCTCCCTTGCAGAAGCAGATTTGGTGCCAGGGACGACGACCGCGAAATCCGGTGATCCTATCCTGCCGAAGGTGTCGCAATGTCGCAGAACAGGACGCGGTCCCGCTTCAACCGGCCGAGTCACAGTGCCCGCTTCCTTGGTTGCTGTCGCGATTAGGGCTAGGGCACGGACGCCACGGACGCGCCCAGGATTGCGGCAACCGTCCTGTCGAGCTATACCGCAAAAACTTCTGCTAACTTGGAAGCCGTGAGGGATACCCATGAACACCCGTGAGCTCATTGACCGCTTCGAAAAGGGCGAGGCTGTCATTGGCATTGTTGGTCTTGGTTACGTTGGTTTGCCGTTGATCCTGACGTACGGCAAAAAGAAATTCAAAACACTCGGCTTCGACATCGATCCCAAGAAGGTCGAAGCCCTCAAGGCGGGAAGAAGCTACATCAAGCATATCCCTACCGCCCGGATCAAAGAGCTCGTTGACTCAGGTTCCTTCGATGCGACGACCGATTTCAATCGTGTCCCCGAGGCGGACGCACTGCTCTTGTGCGTGCCAACTCCCCTCAACAAGAACCGCGAACCGGATATGCGGTTCATCGTCAGCACCGCCGAAGGGATTGGCCCGCACCTGCGCAAAGGGCAAATCGTCGTCCTTGAGTCCACCACCTATCCGGGAACCACCGATGAGCTGCTCAAAGATATTCTTGAGCGGACATCGGGGCTCAAAGCTGGCGAAGATTTTGTGCTCGCTTACTCGCCCGAACGCGAAGATCCAGGCAACCCCAACTTCGACACCCAGAGAATTCCCAAGGTTGTCGGTGCCATGTCTGCCGAAGGACTCGAGGCGGCGGTGGCCCTGTACCGCGCCGCCCTCGATAAGGTCATCCCAGTCTCATCGACCAGGGTTGCCGAGATGACCAAGCTTCTCGAGAACATCTTCCGCAGCGTCAACATCGCCTTGGTCAACGAGATGAAGGTGGTATGTGAACGCATGGGCGTCGATGTTTGGGAGGTGATCGATGCCGCCGCCAGCAAACCCTTTGGCTTCATGCCGTTTTACCCCGGCCCAGGCCTCGGTGGTCACTGCATCCCGATCGACCCGTTCTACCTCACTTGGAAAGCGCGCGAATACGAGCTCAACACCCGCTTCATCGAGCTCGCCGGTGAGGTCAACACCAACATGCCGCACTACGTGATCGAGCGTACCGCGTCAGCCCTCAATGCCCACAAAAAACCTCTCAATGGTTCCCGCATTCTCGTGCTCGGTGCTGCCTACAAACGTGACATCGACGATATGCGCGAGTCTCCATCGCTTCGGGTCATCGAGCTTCTCCAGGAAACGGGTGCCGAGGTCTCGTACCACGACCCCTATGTGCCACGACTGCCAAAGATGCGTCGCTACAATCTGGACATGGAGTCGGTGGCCCTCAATGCCAAGAGCCTGCATTCCTACGACGCGGTGATCATTGTCACCGATCATACCAATGTTGACTACGAGATGGTGGTGGCCAACGCACCGTTGATCATCGATACCCGCAACGCGACGCGCAATATCACGACAGGCCGCGACAAAATCGTCAAGGCTTGAAACCGTAACCGGTGAGGGCAGTGCTCAGCTGCGTTGGTTATTCCCATCGGTAGGTCGCACTTCCAGACCAAGTCAACTCAAGCCCACGCGCCGACCAGACGCGGCCCGACTGCGGCGCGCGTCGCCTCGTCAAGCGCGGCGTAGGCCGCCTTGGTGCAGGACAGCTTCAGCTGGGGCACCGTCGCGAACCGCGGGTCCACTGCAGTGAGGGGCGCGTTGGTGCAGCTCGGGGCGAATCGCGGTGACCGACGCTGGGTGCGCTCGGTCGTTGATTGCTGACTCCGTATTGACTATGGTCTTTGACCATAGTAATATTTTGAAATGGAGACTTTTGCGATTTCTGAATTCAAAGCACGCTGTTTGGCCATTTTGGACCGCGTCCATAAGACGGGAAGTCCGGTGTTGATCACCAAACACGGTGTCCCAATCGCGAGAATCAATCCCCCTGTACCGGAGCTCGGGGCAACGAGTGGTTTCAGTTGCATGTCCGGAACCGCCGAGGAACTCGAAGATATACTTGCTCCACTCGACCCTGGTGATTGGAATGCGCTGCAATGAGGGGGATCTTGCTCGATACCCATATCTGGTTTTGGTTCTTGACCGGATCAAAGCGTCTGCCTCAAGAACTTTCCACCGCGATCGAGAAAGAGTCTGATCACCTGTGGCTATCGAGCGTTTCGGTTTGGGAGCTGGGAATGCTGGAGCGGAAGGGTCGGATCCGGGTCGATGGCCGATTTCGTGATTGGGTGCACCTTGCCATGGAGCGCATGCCGGTCATCGAAGCGCCTTTGACGAACGCTATTTCCCTGCTCAGTCACGATATCCAACTGGGTCACGCCGATCCTGCGGACCATTTCATTGCAGCCACGGCGATAGCCCACGAGCTGGTTCTGGCAAGCGTCGATGAACGCATCACCGAAGCGGAATGTGTCGCTACATTGAAGTTCTGATGTTAGGCAGAGAACTGCATAACTGATGGTTCACGAGTAATCTGCCCGGCCTTTTGGGCTTACACTCGGTTTGAGACGCAACCTTACCACCTCCGGTGAATCGATTCACGGCAGTGGGGCGCGCGCAGCTGCCAGCACCACGACTTCCGTCGCTCCGCCCTTTAGCAAAGCCGCGGCCGCAGCATTTGCTGTCTCAGCGGAGGTGACAACGTCGTCTATGAGGACAACCTTGCCCGACAGATTCTTTCGCGCCGCGAACGCGCCAGCGACGTTCTCTCTCCTCGCAGTCAGAGTCCGATCGCTCTGGGCTCCGGTGTTCCGAGTTCGGCGCAAGGCATGGACCACAGGAAGCTGCCATGTGTGAGCGATGGTCCGGGCCATGATCGCGGCCTGGTTGTATCCTCTTTGACGTCTACGCTTGGCTCCGAGCGGCACTGGTACCAAGGCGGTTGCATCAGAGGCAGCAACGCGCGCTTGCTCGTCGGCCGCTAGAAGCCTGCCCGCTGCGCTCGCGAGATCCTCACGCCCACGAAACTTGGCTTTGACGATGAGCTCGGCAATCGGGCCACCGTAGACGTACGGTGCACGAACCAAAGCGAACGCAGGAACGCGTTGGACACAGACCGCGCACACGCCACGGTGATCGGACAGGTCGCACCTTGGGCAGCGGTCACCTAGGTTCGGCTCGAGCACTTCGTGGCAGGCATCGCACAATCCGAATGGCAATCGGGTCGCCGACGCCGCATCACATGCTGCGCATCGTGGCGGAAACAATACCACCAAGAGCGCATCAAGAGCCTGCAGTAACTTCATCCGGTCAATCAGGGAGAATGGAGCGATTGCGTGTTGTTTCTTCTTGCGTTGCTCAACACGACTGCGTGTTACTTCTTGCGCTGCTCAGCTCGCAGGCGAGCGATCAGGCGCTTGAGCTCAAGGTTGACACCGGCGTAGTCGAGCTTTTTGGCCCAACGGTCGTGGATCTCTTCGAGCTTCTTGGGATCTGCGCCGCCAAGGCGTCCCAATGACAACACTGCCGCCATGCGAACAACGGCCTCTTCATCCTCAGCTGCGGCGACGAGATCTGCGAGGGCGTCCTTGCCGCCGAGATAACCGATCTCCCATGCGGCCTTGTCGCGAACCAGAGACTCTGGATCCTTGAGCTTCTTGCGCCAGCAGGTGATGTCTTCTTTGCACTCTTGGGCGGCTACCAAACGCACTCGTTCACGTTCAACCAATTTTTCCATGGTCTTGACGGATACATCCTTGCTTCCTGCATTCTTGAGGGAATCGAAGGCCTCGAGATCGGAAGCTTTGCCCAGACGGCTCGCGGCGGCGATTGCGAATCGGCGTGAGGTGACGTTGCCGTCGCGCGCCGCTATCATCAGCGATTTGACGACGTCCCGATCACCGATCTGCGTGAGTGCCTCAGACGCGGGCTCGCGCACACTCTCATCCGGGTCGCTGGCGATGGCGGTCAGGGCTTTGACGGCGCCCTCTGTTCCAAGGTTGCCAAGGGCGTAACATATCTCACGGATGGCACCCGGGACGCTGGCGTACACTGGGATCTGCTCGCGTTTTTGGTATTGCTCATACAACTTGTTGAGGGCCCCAATCATCAAACCTTCTGCATCGGTGGCGCGCAGATAGCCGAGAACCGACGACGCCTTCGCCTCAATCGCACCCTCACCGATGTTGCGACCATCTTGCAGGGTAATTTCTTCCACAACCTTGTTCTTGCGCTGCAGAGTATCCACCAGAGCAGGCGTCGCGGCAGGTCCCATCTGAATCAAAGAGTAGCGCGCTTCGTTGTAGAAGCTGATGCCTGGCACCTCGATGAAGAGCATCTCGATGAGGGCCGGAATCGCTTGGGCGCCACCGATGTCTCCTAGAGCTTGAATTGCTACCTTGCGTAGGAATGGCTCTTTCTCGGTCTTGGCGATCTTCACCAAGGGTTCCACGGCCTTTGTATTGCCCAACTCACCAAGGGACTTGATGGTCGCTTCGCGCACCGTCGGCTCTTGGGCGTCCAACAGACGAATCATGTTGTCGACAGCGTCGTCGGCTTGCAACATGGCCAACGCCCGCATGATGTTGATATTTGTGCGATTCTTATTGCGCGTCAGACGATCATTGCCAGTGCCCACTTGATAATCAATGGCAGCAACCAATTTTGCCACCACGCTCTTGTCGCCCAATTGGCCGAGAGTGTAGGCTGCATCCGGCTGCCAATCGCCCTCTTTCTCAAACCACTCAACGACTTGCGGTATCGTCGTCTTGTCACCGAGATGACCGATCTTCTTCAACGCCTCATTGCGTTCCCTCTTGTCATCGAGTCTGTAAACCCAATAGTCGGCCTTTTCTGGATCGCTAGGGGCCGGGCATGCAGTGAGCACTGCCAAAGCAACCAAAGTAACCAAAGCCAAAGAGACTCGCATGAAACTCCTCCCACGCATGTGCGGAAAAGTAGGATTATTCTATGGTCGATCGATGTGACCCATTGCCACAAACTGTCAAACCGTCGCCACTTGCCCCCCCAATACTGCGCCCAACACAGGGGGTCAACGCCTTCTTTCGCAAATGCTGGCCCCCCCCTTGGCCTGCCATTGTACTGGGAATATGGTTGTGTTAGGCGATGCGCTCGGATGGCCTTCGATGGCATGATGGTCGAAAGATGCTCGCGGACCTGGGAGGTACGTGTTGGCTGCTCATCAGTTGTGCAATTCCCTCGCAGTGGCCGCTATTGCGGCCGTTTCGCTGTTCCCAACTTCGGTGTGGGCCCAGGAGGAAAAGGCCGCCGCAGCGGAGACACGACCGATCGACGAAGAAAAAACGGACGCCTACTTGTCTCGATTGATCGTCGCACTTGGGGAGGACGAGTCCTACAAGGTGCGTCTGCAGGCCGCGGTGTTCCTTGGTCGCAGCGACGATGAGCGCGCCTTCGAGCCGCTGATTTCGGCGCTTAACTCCGACGAGAATTACCCAGTCCGTGCCGCAGCAGCTATTGCTCTCGCGAATCTCAATGATCCGCGCGCGATCTCCCATATCATCAAGCGGATCGCCACCGATCCGGAGCCCTTCGTCGTCGAGGAGGCCACCCGCGGTCTCGCCAAATACGAACGTGAGGTGGCATTGCCCTACGTTGTGGCAACTTACGGCTCGGACAGTCAAGAGATTCGCCTTGAGGCTGTTCGCTATTTGGCTCGAGAGCCCGACGACGACGCCAACGGGGTTCTCATTCGGGCCCTCGGGGATGACCAAAAAGTCTTCGAGCTCGTCAAGGACGCCGCCCTGAAGATGGATCAGGAGTCGGCGTTGGAGATGCTTCAAGCTGCCCTCGACCACCGAGAGGCCGCAGTTCGACGCGGGGCGGTGTTGATCCTACGCGCTTTGGCAACCCCCGCGGCGGCCAAGTTGATTCGCGACGTGTACGAGCGGGACATAGAAGCCGATGGCGTTCGCAATGAAACTCGGGCGGCGCTTCGTGAGCTGCGTCGCTTCCTCGAGGTCGACAACATTGTTCGGGATGCCGTATCCAACCCACACAAACATGGCCGCGCCAAAGCGCTCAAGCTTCTTGGTGTTGTCGGCGGAGATAAAGCAGAGCAGGTCCTGCTCGACGCCCTCAAAGATGAAGACGTTTATTTGCGTGGCACGGCGGTAATGGCAATGGCCGAACTCGGCAACGCAAGGTTGGTGCCAGCCCTCGAAAAGCTCGAAGCCGACCCCGCCAACCAACGGATTCTCCACCTCGTTCGTCACACCCTCAAGCAGCTCAGCAGGAAGGAGACCAATTAGTGGCCCTCAACAGCCTGCGTCTTGCGTTCATCGGCGCTGGCAACATGGCCGAGGCGCTGGTTCGTGGTTTGGTCGAGTCCAAGGCTGTTCTGGCAAAAAACATCATCGTCAGCGATCCCCGAACTGAACGAGGCCAGCTCTTCAAGGACAAATACGGCGTCGACGTCGGGGACACCAATGGGGAAGCCGTCGCGGTTGCCGACATTGTGATCCTGGCGATCAAACCGCAGATTCTCAACCGCGTTGCCATAGAGATCGCCGGCTTCCTTAAACCCACAGCGCTCGTCATCTCAGTCGCGGCTGGTGTCGAAATTTCAGATATTGCTGCAAGTATTGGCCCTTCCGCGCGCATTGTTCGAACCATGCCCAACATCTGCGCGGTCGTCTCTCGCGCAGCCACCGCCATGGTTATTGGCCCCAATGCCACAGCGACCGACCGAGAAAACGTCCGCGCGATCTTCGAAGCGGTGGGAATCGTCGTCGAGGTCGAGGAGAGTCTGATAGACGCGGTCACCGGCCTCTCCGGGAGCGGCCCTGCTTACGTCTTTATGATTATTGAGGCCCTCTCCGACGCTGGTGTCAAGGTCGGGTTACCGCGGTATCAATCCCAGCTGCTTGCAGCGCAGACCGTGCTCGGCAGCGCTCGCTTGCTCATGGATACGGGCGAGCACCCCGGTGTGCTCAAAGATCAGGTTACGAGCCCCGGTGGCACGGCTATCGCTGGTTTGCACACCCTCGAAGAGGGAGGCCTACGCACGACGCTCATCAACGCTGTGGTGTCGGCAACAAACCGTTCGCGCGAGCTCGGCGAGGAACGCAAGAAGCGCAATTGATACCTGAGCATGTCTGCCGTAGCCTGAGCCGCGGCCGGTTTGTGGCGAATCCCCGTGATCTCGACTGCCCATCGCACATACTGCCTATCGCGCATTGTCTCCGCAAAAACGAAAATGAATACCGACCGGTTCGGAAACGTCTGTCTAGGGTCAGATGGAGGCATGAACGTGAGTGGGGCATTGGCACAAAAAAAGTCCACGATCTCGCGGTTCAGACAGCCAGGGGCACCAATCTCTGCCGCAACAATCAACCAATGTCTTGCCAACAACACAGAGGTGCAATTAACTGCGGTTTGTGGACTACATGATGGGCATGGGTGCCTTGCCGTCGTGCGAGGAGAAGGACTTGGTCAGAGGCAAACACGCGCCATGAACGAGCCGCTCACCGACCAGATGCTCGTCGAGCGTGCCAAACGAGGGGACGAAATAGCGTTTTCCGAGTTGGTCACTCGCCACTATCGACGGGTTCTACGGGTAGCTTTTGGATTGCTCAAGCACCAAAGTGATGCCGAGGATGTGGTCCAAGATGCGTTTGCTCGGGTGTATCTGCGCATCAAGGATTTTGAGGGATCGTCGGCGTTTTACACCTGGCTGTACCGCATTGTCGTTAACCTGAGCATAGATGCTATCCGCAAGCGCCGTCGAGAACGACGAGCCGAACTCGAGGACGAGTCGGCAAGAGACGCCCTAGGGTCCAATGATCTGTGGCCCCGTTACGACGACAGCCACCCCGACGATTCGCTGCAGCGCCAGGAGCTGGGTAACCAATTGAAGAAAGCACTCGGAGATCTTCCCGAAATCCATCAAGCTGTTATCCTGCTCCGAGAGCTCGAAGGAATGAGCTACGAAGAGATCGCGAGTACTTTGAAAATCAAGAAGGGGACGGTGATGAGCCGACTCTTTCACGCACGCAAAGCGATGCAGACAACCTTGTTGATGAAAGAAGGGTCCGAGCTCTTAACCGGCTCGGAGGATGTACCATGAGCCGGTGCAATTATTCCAAGGACCGACTGCAAGCATGGTTGGATGACCAATCGGGCAAGCACTCGGCACAAACTCGCAAGCATCTCGAAGGTTGTCGCGATTGCGCCAACCTCATAGAAGTTTGGCGGCGTGCGGGCGAGCAGTTGCGCGATACCGTCGACCAAGGCCTCGGCAATGTCGAGCCGTTGGCAGCGTTGAAGAAAATTCGAATGCGGGTCGCTGAGATCGAACAGCGCTCCCTTGGCGCACGGATGCGCGCCTGGTGGAACGATACTTGGATGTTCAATCGCCGTGCCCTTGCTGGTGTAGCTGTTGCTGCTGCCCTGGGCGCACTGGCAGCTCCTGGAGCAGTTTATCTGTCAGGCAAGCTGGGAACCTCAGCCATCGGTCCTGCACTCGTCGCACGAGTGGGGCCGGGTGTAGTGCTCGAATCGCTAGAAGTTGGCGACAATGCGACAGCGGTGGTATTAGACGAAGGAGAGACAACCACACTCATTTGGGTGGAACCGGGATTTGATGGAAGCAATGAAGAGACTTTCTAATCTACTTTGGTTTGCCTCCGCTCTCTTGGCTATCTCCATATGGACCCGCACGGCCATGGCCGCTCCGGTCCAACTCAACATCAAGGTCATATACGCCCATAGCAAGAGCAAACTCATCGACCCCAAGCTCAAAGATCTCGCCAAACAGTTTTCCAAGCTCAAGTTCACAGCTTACGAGCTCAAAGACGAGGGCAGCTACACCCTCGACATCGGTGCGAGTGGCAGCCTGCAGCTTCCGGGCGGCGAATGGATGAAGGTCATCGCCAAAGAGATGACCCCTGAAGGTATGCTCCGTCTCGACCTGGTTGTCGACAAACCGCGCTTCAGGAGCACCGCGATCATTGCTGCGGGCGCCACCCTCGCAGTGAGCGGTCCCAAACAAGAGTCAGGTTCGCTGATCCTCGCTGTCACTCGGCCAAAGAACTAGTCAGGACCACCGACAGGGCGTCGACATTCTCACCCGAGTCGCGACTGGTGATGTTGACACCGTGGACACCATCAACTACCTGAGTGATCAGCGCTTGACTGCCTTGATGGATGCACTACGCTTCCCGGGCACCAAAAAGTCACCCACGCCAGTTGGCTTTTCAGGAGGTCAAATTCAGTGAGCAGTCCGCACAGGCTTCTCGCGGTCCTCGGTGAGGCAATCAACAACGACCCGGCACCGCCGGGTTTTTCAGCAACCTTAGCTTTTGGTGTACGCCAGGGCGATGAGACTCATTGGTGGGAGGTTACCTTGGACAAGAAGGCCAAGGGAGCTCTCGTTGGCTCTCCCGACCCCACTTGTGATGGCGTCCTTTTGCTGGGTGCCACCGACGCCGACGCCATCGTGCGCACCGGCCACCTGCCTGACAACCCCAAGTTGGTGGACCTGCGTGGTGATCGGGAGCTGCTTGGCCGATTCGTCAAACGTTACCTTGTTTCCAAGAGTTCACCGTCGGTTCGTGGTGAACCGCGGTAAGAATTCCGGCAAATCCACAGGTGACGAATACCGAGTTGCAATGCGTCGTCATGGGATGGGCCGTTTTGGTGAATCGTCGTCGTGGGAGAGGGTAAACGCCTGTGAAGCTCCGAGGTTCCTGTGCTTGCGGCGCTGTGTCTTTCGAGTTGGAGGCCCCCGAGCCTTATCCGTACATGCGCTGTTATTGCTCAGTTTGCCGCAAAACCGCTGGCGGCGGCGGCTTTGCTATCAACCTCGGTGCTAAGTTCGATACGCTGAGGGTCTCGGGGGAAGAACACGTCGCGGTCTATCGGGCCAAGATCAGAAACCCAGGAGACTCGGAACTCAAGCAAAGCAAGCACGAGCGCTCATTCTGCCACATATGTGGTTCCCACCTTTGGGCCTGGCATCCCAAATGGCCGGACCTCGTCCTCCCCTTGGCTTCTGCCATTGATACGCCGTTGCCCACACCCCCAGAGACTGCACACATCATGCTCGAGTTCAAAGCCAATTGGGTTATGCCAGCTGTGGGGCCAAGCGACCACTGCTTCGACCGCTATCCCAAGGAATCACTCGAGGCCTGGCACAAGCGACTGGGGCTTCTCGACGACTGATACTCATCAAAAGTCTACTCGCAACCGACTGGTCTTTCTTGGGCTCGTCGCTGTCACGGGTGTCACGTTCTTTACCAAGAACGATTACGACGTGAGCGTGTTGACGACGGACATGCGCCCAGAGCAGAGTGGTTATCGCGGCCCAGCGACCATCGACATCTTCTACGATGAGCTTCGTTTCACCATCAAGCCGCTTTACGAATACGAGTTGAGTGGCCTCGTCGTTGCGAAGACGGATTACACTCTATTCGCCGACAACGATGTGGCGGCAGTGGTGCCAGTTGACCTTTGCATTGTCTGGGGAACAAACCTCGAGCGTGGCATTCACAACCACCCTTCGACCGATTTTTGGCAACGAATGCGTTGGTGCTATTGGCAAAGTGAGGTGCCCATCGACGCCACCGAGATTGCCAACAACCACCTGGTGGTCAACGACGAGCGGATTCGGGATGCCCTGACCGACCTCTCTCTCGGCGATCAGGTTCGACTGCGTGGGCAGTTGATCGAGCTCTGGGCCCACACTCCAGCCGGTGAGCAGCGCAAAGCCTATGCTTCCAGTACCTCTCGCGACGACACCCGAGGTGGAGCTTGCGAGGTGATCTACGTGCGCGAGGCAGAGCTCTTGCGCCGTGGCAACCCGATCTCGTATTGGACGCACCGAATCGGGCTGTGGAGTCTGGGCCTGTGGTCATGCACCTGGTTGGTTCTGCGCCTCGTCCGACGCGGATAGATTTTTCCAGCCAGCTTGGCTCCGCGATTCTTCGCATCAGTCAAAATCGCTAGGATGAAGTCTCTTCGAGGAACGGGAGCACGTAATTGACAAAGGCGTCCGGTGCCTCGTTCATCGGCACGTGTCCGCAATGGGGGACCTTCACCAATCGCGAGCTCTTTATGTCGTTGACGATCCGATCACCGAGTTTCTCAGTCGTCGCAGCTGTCATGGCAATCCCGGCACTCCGAGCCCAGCCGAATGACGGCCCTTACGGGAAGCTAACTTCGTGCCGTCGAAAGCCATCGACTACCGATTCGATAATGAGCTGCTGGTGTCCGACAACCTGCGTCGCCGGCAACTCAAGAACGCAGCGAGTCCAAGCGGCGATGGCGGGCAACTGGGTCTCGACAAACAGTTGCATCTCTCGCGCGGAAAACTCAGAGGCGGCCACCGGGTAGAGGTGTACGCTGGTTACTCGTTCCCGATCGATTGCAACAGATGCTACAACGTTGCCGGTTAGGTCCGGCCGTTTGGAGCAGTTTGACTCAAAATCATAGCGAGCGCTCAATCCAAAGTGAACATCAGCGACGTCGAGGGCGGTCAGCCCCGCCTTGGCATCGCGTTTGGAGCAAGCATAAACCTGCGAGTCGGGAAGACGTCGGTGCACATGGATCGATAGGGGCATCAGCAACCTCTCGAGTTGGGCTGTGGCATTTGAGCACTCAAATCATTAAAATCCACGAATGCCAACAGGGACAAGAAGACTGGACTCAAAGACGGAGGTGTTCTGACCGATCTGTTCTGACGGAGCTGTTCTGATGGAGCTGTTCTGACGGAGCTGTCCACGTTAGGCAAAAAGGTGAAGCTCATTTGACACATTTCGAGCGCAGCGGTGGCTTGCGGCAAGACCCGATGTTATCTTGCGCTCATGACAAAGATGCGATTGACCAAGCT
The DNA here is from genome assembly GCA_001798605.1 of Deltaproteobacteria bacterium RIFOXYA12_FULL_58_15. Taxonomy (GTDB): domain Bacteria; phylum Myxococcota; class XYA12-FULL-58-9; order XYA12-FULL-58-9; family XYA12-FULL-58-9; genus XYA12-FULL-58-9. The sequence continues at coordinate 22,168 of MGST01000373.1, forward strand.
CGTCGACTGCGCCGGTTGAGCGGCTAAGCTCAGCCCAACGGAGTTGCGGCTTCTCATTGATGCGCTGCCTGTGCCGAAGGACGAGCGCATCATCACCAGCTTCGCCAACGCGGAGGATGCGGCGGTGTATCGTATCAGCGACGATCGGGCGTTGGTGTTCACCCAAGATGTGATCACCCCTCTCGTGGACGACCCGGTGGCCTATGGTGCCATCGCTGCCACCAATTCGCTTTCCGACATTTTCGCTATGGGCGGGAAGCCAATCATGTCGTTGGGTTTCATCGGTGTGCCCAACGGTGTCCCTATCGAGATCATCGCCGACATCGAACGCGGTGGAGCTGAAACTGCCTTGGCTGCCGGAGCTCCTGTGCTGGGGGGGCACAGCATCGAGTGCAAGGATCTCATCTACGGCCTCGCCGTGATTGGCGAGGTTCATCCCGATCGAGTGTTTCGGAACGACGCCCTGAGGATTGGCGACCAGCTCATCTTGACCAAGCCCCTCGGCACGGCAACTCTGACAACGGCAGCGAAGAACGACGCCCTGAGCGAGTCTGAACTCAGCGAGGTCATCGCGGGAATGAGAATGTCCAACGGTCCTGCAGTTGACCCTATGCAACGGGCGGGTGTGCGCGCAGCCACCGACATCACCGGTTTTGGCCTATTGGGACACGCAGCCGAACAGGCGGCTGCGTCCGGTGTGTGCATCGTCCTCAATCAAACTGCTGTTCCCGCCTATTCCCGCGCGCGCGAAATGCTGGAGCGGGGCTTTCTCACCCGCGGCAACAAGAGCAACCAACGCTACGCCGAAAGCCTCGGACCTGTCGCTGGTGAGCCCGAGCTGCTCTTGCGCGACCCACAAACATCCGGTGGTCTGCTGGCAGCGGTACGACCCGGCCAACTCGAGACGCTCTTGAAGGAGCTTCGCGCTCTGGGCTTCCCGCATGCGTCGCACGTGGGCGAGGTGGTCGCAGGTGCAGGACTTCGTGTCATATCGTAAATGGAGCTGCAACTGTCGACGCATTTCATAAGTCAAAGGCTCAATTGGTTGCGTTACAACGCGAGAGCAGCCTTGCGTCTCGGTGCCGCGTTTGTCGCCCCGTCGATGCTTCTCTACATTTCATTGTGGCTCTTGCGCCACGAGCTCGTGCGCGTGACTGCTTTGCCATACTCCCAAGCGATTGACGCTGGCCTGTTGCGTGGCTTCTATTTCGACGGTTTGGTCGTCATGTATGCTGCTATCGTCGCCCAATTGGCCTGGACGCTGAAGATCCCCAAACGAATTGCCTGGCCCATTGTCGCATTTCTCATTTGGTTGGCGACATTGTCGAACGTGATTCACTTCAAGTTTTTCGGAACGCGTCTCGATTGGTGGATCGTCACCTTGCACTGGCGCGACCTCTTTGTGGTGCAGGATTCTGCCGCCCAAATTGGCGTGACTTGGCCGATCGTATTGAGTGCGGTCGTTCTCATCGGCGCCATTACCCTTAGCGCAATGCCTCGCCTCGTCGGGCGTCCAGACCCTGCGCCGTCCGATCCTCCGTGGTGGCGACTCCGTCCGAGGCGGGCGGTGTGGCTCGTCATCCTCATTGGCTTGAGCATCATCATTTGGCGCCTGCCCCGTTGGACTGGCGGACGCAAAGGTACAGACATTCTCAGCGACAATCCCGTGCGTACCTGGATTCAACAAGCCACCAGCAGCCACACCTTCGCGGGCGCGGGCAAGGATTGGTTCGATACCTGGGCCGAGGGCTTTGACCGCAAGGATCCCTCCCGTCCCAATCGCGTGCTTGCAAGCTTCCACGAGTTCATCGATCCTGGTCCCGGCTCGCCGACCGACGCACCCAAGCGGGAAGTCTCGGTGGTGCCGGTCATCTCCGAAGAGGTTGGCACCTGGCCATTGTATCGCGACTTCGATGCCGATGACGCCGCTACGACTGCGCTTCGAGAAAGGCTGGGTTTGCCGGCGACGGGTCCGGTCAACGTGATGATGCTATTTCTCGAAAGCACCCGTGCCTACGAGCTGCATCATCCAACCATCGGTCCGCTCATTTTTCCCGGGTTGCGTGAGGTCTTGGCCAAGCATAGCATTTCCTGGCGACAAGCGTACTCGTCGAGCTTCACCGCAGGGCAAACAGTTCGCGGTCAGTTCACGGGCCTCTGTTCGATGTTGCCGAACATGACGGGTGCCGCCACCTACATCGCCCACAGCACCTTGAGGGTTCGCTGCATCCAGCAGCTTCTCAAAGAAAACGGTTACATC
>MGST01000374.1:0-9929 GCA_001798605.1 Deltaproteobacteria bacterium RIFOXYA12_FULL_58_15
AGCATGTTCATCAGGTTGGCAAAGCTTTCGGGCTTGCCGTTGTGGGGAGTCGCGGAGGTGAGAATCATCGCGTCGGAAGTGCGCGACAAAAGGCGCGCAACGCGATTTCGGCCAGTGCCAAAGTTGACAACATTGTGACACTCGTCGATGACAACCGCGTCCCAGTGGCACTTCTCGAGCCATGCCGCCCACAGGCGGTCGTTCTTCAGCGTGTCGATACTGATAATGGCGCGCTTATAGTAGTGAAACGGATTCTTCCCGGTTGGGATCTTGTGCTCCACGCGCTTGATGCCAATGGAATCGAGACGCACGAGTGGAATGGTGAAACGCGTCCATAGCTCTTTCTGGAACTGGGCGAGCATGCTCTTCATGACGACCACGAGGATGCGACTGCCGCGGCCGCGGGCGATGAGCTCTGAAAGTAGAATGCCCGCTTCGATGGTTTTGCCCAAACCCACCCCGTCGGCAATGAGAATTCGCGGCCGCAGGGCTCCGAGGGCCAAGGACGCCGGCACGCGCTGGTAACCAGAGGGCTCCATGACGCCCTTGTGGCCAATGTAGAGTCGGTTGTCAGTGGGAGGCGTTCGACGCAAAGAACTTTCGAGGTAGAGACGCGAGCTTCGGTACTGGGGTGATGTGTCACTGACGAGCTCGGTATCTTCGACGAGGATGGGTCGGATCGCATCCTCGATACTGGTGAGAAACACCGCGTCGTGGCCGGAGACGAGCTCGGAAACACCGGTGCAAGTGATGGCGTGGTGCCCACCGCCAATGGGCTCGCAGTTTCTTACGATCCACTCTTCGTCACGAACTTCGATGCGAGCGCCGGGGGCAAAGGAGAGCTCGGGCTGCAATTTTGTGGCTGCTTGGGTCATGGGGTGGTCTCGTAGAGGGAAGAAAGGCCAATCGTCGCGAGTGCAGAACGCATCACGACCTCGTCATCGTCGAAGCCGATGCACGATCCCAAATCGTCCTCACCGTCGTCGGCGATGCAGAAGTAGTGAATGGCAACCAACGCGACCTGCTTTTTGTGCACTTCGAGGGTGCCGAGCTTGGTTATGAGAGCTTTACAAACCCTTGCAAGCCGCAAACATTTGTCGAAATCCAAGAATTCGTTGGTGCGTTGCAGCTCCTGTACGGCCTGCACGTGGTCATCGACGGCTTTTGCCAGACGCACAGGATCGGCTTCGTGATTTTGCACGACAAGCTTTTTGACAACCCCACGCGGATGAAAGGGCAATTCCGACGCCCAATTGAGAACGAAGTCGTCGGGCAGAAGAGACAGATTCTCTTGTTTCGCCAAGGTCTTCTTCCCCCGTGCGGTTTCGGTATTGTTTGAGAGGTGCGGCCCCAAGGTCTCGAGCCACCGCCGCAGGGTGGTACCTCGACGTTTCGCGGTTGAGGCGGCGAGCTCTGAGCGTGCGAGGAGGAACTCGATCGACGAAGCGGGTGCCACATCGCCAAGGGCTTTCCTTTTGCTCCACAGGCTCCACGCCTTGCCGACATCCGATTGGTCGAAGGCGCGTGCAAGGAGTTGGAGGCGGTCGCCCTCCCCTGCATCGGCAAGCTTCAATCCTCTGATCGTTAGCTCACCCTTGTCACCGACGAGACCCAGGATGCGAGCGGCCCTGCGATAGTAGTTGAAGTCGCGCGGTGGCAGGTCGAGCCCAGCGGCGGTCAGCTCTTTGCCGTCGCGAATGGCGAGCACGATGTCGCAAATGCGCTCAACGCGATCGGCCTGGGGAATCAGGTCCGCTGAAAGCCTTGTTTTCAATGCCCCCAATCCGGGCCCCCTCGGGTGTTTTGCTGCGAAGAATTGTGATTCAACGCCGATCTGGGGTTGGACTCAAGGCTCGCGTGTGGGATTACCACTGTTTCCGCGCCGCAAGGCTGGCATGCCGGACGAGACCCACGAAAAGGGTTTGAGAATTCTCAAGATGGTTGCCGAACATGGCTTGCTACTCACGCCCGAGGTGGAGGACTGGCAGGCGCGATTTGCCGTTGGGTAATTGCGGTGCAGGGCACTCAACTGACGGTGACGTTCCCACCCGCCATGATCGCCATGATTCTGCGCCGGAAACCCGGATTCCAGTTGCCGGACGTCATGCTGCCGCCGGGGGCTTTGCTGGGTTTCACGGCGGGCGGTCTGCTTTGCGCTTTGCGGATGCTGGGATGGGGACTCCATTCCGCGTCCGTTCTCAATGGCACCATGCGCGGCCTTGCGTCTCTCATGTATTCGACCGAGCGCCTCAAACGAGACAACACACGTGATCCGGCATTGAGCCATTATCTCCAGCGTGAATGGCGTATCGTGGGTGGGCTGGTTGCCGACGAAGTTTCGGTAACAAGCGCTCCGTCGATCGAGCTTAGACAGGAGCTTGTCGCTCTCGACCCGTGGTTCAACGACGAGATCGAGCTTCCGATTGGTCGCAGGCTACGAGTGGATGGGTGCGAAGTTCTTCAACATGGGCCCTATGACGCCACACCGATCATTCAGAGAGCTCGGCGGGTATTGTGCCCGCAAGCTGTCGTTGACAATGCCCGAACGGTCTTGAGTCGGTTCCCCTCTGTCCCGGTTGCTGCCAGCGACAACGCGTGTGGACACTGCGGCAAGGCACCGGCCGCGGACGCAGAGTCATAATCCCACGTATTCCAGGAGAAGAATGCAAGACACGACCGGCCAAAGGAAAGAAGAAGGGGAAAGGAAAAGAGAGAGAGAAACGCTGACTGCAGCGGAGTCTTCGCTCCCTGAGTTGATACCCAGACGGAATTTCTTGGAGAACTGTGCGCTTGGAGGCGAGTACCAGGGAAGTGACCGCGAGAACCGACACAACCAAGGACCAGCTCATTTATCCTCCTACACCTGCGGAGCAACGCCCGTGGTCCAATACCACGTCTTCGAGACCAGCGGGCACCCGTTTCTTAATCTGGAGTGAATGCGGAACCATGTCGGTTCAGCAGCAGGGCTAATTCCTGGGGATCGCAGGTGCAAATGACGTCGAGTCATAGGGGGAAATTTCTGTTGTTGCTGTGCAGTGGTGCCCATCGGCTGCCAGCGAACAAACAGAGATCGCGAGAGAATGCGCTCGTCAGCATTGTCCGTGCGTTGCGACCATCCTTTTCCCAGTGCACTCCGACCAGTCGCGCCTACCAAGATCGCGGGTCAGTCACCCGTCGGCACCACACCATTCTGCTCGATCATCAGGACCACAGACTTCGCTGGCGACCGCGGGCGATGCTTCACGCCTTTGGGGACCGTGTAGGCTTGATGCGCTGTCAACTCCACCGAGCCTCTGCCCTCCACGTCGAGAAAGAGCCGGCCCTTGAGCACAAGAAACATCTCATCCTGCTCGTCGTGCTTGTGCCAATGGAACTCGCCATCGAAGATGCCGAGCCTCACAACCGCGTCGTTGACTGTGGTCAACGTCTGGTTGAACCAAGGTTCGTGCTCGGCAATTTCGCGTGGAATGTCGATGACATTCAACTGCCCGTACTTCACGTCGGTGCGGATATCGTAGTTGTTCTCAGTTTTCATGGATGTCTAACCCGCCGCCGTCTGATTCTTGGCGCTGATCATTCCTAGTCTTTCCGTCAGAGGATGCCTGCTCGACCAAATATTGTTGTCGCAGCATCGCAGGCGGTCAAGCCCATGTCGGCAATCACGCGCACGCAATGATGTGGCTATCGATGGAGGGAAAGTTCTGTGCGAGCTTCAGCACCCGCCTCCACGCGCAGACATTACCTTCCGGGTTATCCGACAGTCGCGCAATCCAATGACGAGCATTGGTAGCACATCGGGCCGCATTGCCTTCCAATGCCAGATGACATGGCCGAGTACACTACAGGGTTGGCGCAGCGGGATTCAACGAAGGGTTGGCAACGTCATACAAAGAGAGAGCGCACCGGGCCGACATTCCAACGAACAACCTGGCCGCTGACCGGATGCGAACTTGCAATACTGTTGTCAGATGTCGCCGCCTTGCGCCTATCGAAGAAACAATCCACGTCTTCGATGAGAAGGATCGAGTGCACCGGTATCGAGCTCATGCCGCGAGGATCGTTCGGCGCGCCGCGACGAGCCCAGCCAATCCAGACGACCATCCCGGCGTAGCCGCTGAGATCCTCGCTACGGGGAATTTTGCGGTCAGTTCGGCGGTTGGGATGGTTGGAATCTCCAGGGTTGCCTCACGCCTCGGCGTGGCATACTTAACAAAGAAGAAAACCGGAGGCCGTGTGAGCTATCGCAAGCCCATTCTGGTAGAGATGTTCGCAGAACTCCACTTGGAACAAGGCTACCTGAGCCAGGCTAGCTTCTTCGACGTTGTTCCGATGCTCAAGACTCAGGGCCTTGTGGACGCGGAGATCTGCCAGGTTGTTGGTGTCATGATCACGCCTGAGCAGGTGCAGCAAAACACAGCCCCTCGCGTCCGATGCTGGTCGGCAAAAAAGGACCGCTTGGTCCAGCTCTCAGAAAATGTTGTGATCGCAAACTTGGTTGGGCCGTACCCTGGATGGAAGGCGTTTAGGGCGCTGGTCGATTCTGTCGTTGCTGCCCTCACGTCGTCCGTGGGGGCTCCGAAGCCAAGCTCCGTGTCGCTGACGACCATCGACAAGATGAAGGTTCCCCAAGCAGGTTTCACGTTGGGACGCTATCTTCACTGCGGCGGTCCGATTGTTCCAGCTTGGTACGCCGACACGTCGGTCGCATCTGATGTGACGCTGGGCAAGGGGTTGGTAGTCAAGGATGGATTCAACCGGCAGGTGCGAATAGCTGTTCGCCCATCGGGCGACGCTGAGGTCGAGATCGTCGCCACGACTCTGTTTCACAACCGGCATGACAAGGGGTCTGTCGGCGACGAGCTGGAGGCAATTCACGAGGAATCCAACAAGACATTCGAGTCTCTGATCACCGAAACCACTCGCCAGCACATGGGAGGATGGGTCGATGCCACCGCTTGATGCCCAAACATTCCAGTCGGTAGATGCCGCGGTTCACAAACATCTGCCGGTATTGGAATGCAGGATCCAGCAAGTCCCAAGCTCCATCGTCGGTGACGTGTACTCAATAACGACGCTACCCCGGGCTGCCACTGTTGGGTTGGTCTGGCCATCCACTACTCAGGCGCACCTTGATCGCATGGAATCCTCCGTCACGTCCGATCTGGATCGCTACGCTCGATTTCCACCTGGCTGGGATGGCTATGATGGCGTCACGTTTGACGCCCAACTTGTTTCGGTCGTGCAGCGGGTGGCGAAGTGGACGGCGGATCTGTTTCGGACTCTCGATGTGGTTCCGAGCGAAATGACTCCGGGGCCAGCGAGTGACGGCTCGCTCGACCTGGAAATCGCTTACCAAGGAAAGCGTTTGATCCTGACGTTCTACCCTGAGACTGACAGGGTTGGCGTCTACTGTGAGAATGGGGCGGATGCTGAAGAAGCTCAAACAACTCTTGATAGCAGCGGCTTGGCAAGATGGCTTTCTTGGCTCGTTGGCTAGACTGATCTGTCGCTGGCGTTGGTCTCTCCTTCCGTTCATTCCGGACAAGGAAATCCTTTGGCGGTCAGCGTACAAACCCGACCAGGTGAAGCCCAACGGCGAAATCAAGATCTCTTTCTTCCGCGACAACCGGCACGGAACCTCGTGTGACCTGGCGCGGTTTTCAACCCGTGAGAAGTCGCGCCGCGGCCATTCGCAGGCATCTCGGCGGGGTGCTGACGCGGGTCTAGTCGAGTTCTCGGCGGCAGACGTGCGTTCGGTCGGATCGGACGTTCATCACAGGCCGCATCGAGACCAAGTTGAGAGCAACTACGCTCATGCGGAACTGGAAATCGGATCCTCTGGAGCACACTCAATCGCGACCGAGAACGCCCGCCTCCTGATAGCCAAGGCTCGTTTTGTGGTCACGCCGGGTTTCAAAGGGAAGGCGTAGGTCTTGCTTCCCGCACTCGCCTCCCCTGCTGCCCTCGCCCAAACTCTCGCCATGGAAGGATTCATGCGAACCGTGTCGGGCTTGTTCGTCATTCTTTGCCTGTCGTGCACGGCCACAACCACCTCGGTCGTCCTCCAAGACAAGAGCTGCGGTCAGCACCAAGACCCGCCCGAGGCAACTGCTTTCAGTGGAACGCTCGAAACAACGGCAACAAACGTAGAATCTGTGGAATCTGTGGAATCTGTGGAATCTGGGCCTGTCCAACCGTTGAGTCCAGTCGACATATGTGCCCAATTCGAGAACGATCAACAAAATGCATTGACCGCAGAGGAACACGAGAAGCAATTTGGGTGCCCGCCCTGCCCATGCGCGTGCAACAACGGAGAAATTGTCTGCGCACCGTGTGCCGCATGCCAATCTTTTGGCCCACCGAGGGACAAAGTCATGCACATGGAATAGCCGCCTGGCAGCTCACACCAGAAGAGGCCCCACCACCTGAGGCTTGAGGCATAAATGAGACCCTCCTCTTTGGCGCCCCTCTCGGCAATCTCGACATGTCTTTCGAGTTCATCGATTTCTTCGAAGGTCATGAAGAAATTTGCGATGTAACAGTCGGCATCATCCTTGCGCCCAGCCTCACTGAGAGCGTTGACCACCGGTTCGAGTCGACGCCACAGGTACAGATATTTCGAGATTGAATACCGAGAGTATTCTCAAACTCAAAAATGGTTGTGTAGAGGCGGTCGATGAGGCCGTGGGTATCTCCAAGCGCACAGATCAGCATGATGGTCTCATCGACGGGATCCGTGGTGCCCAACGTCGCCACGAAGTCGTTGCTCGAAACGCTTGAGGGGATTGTTGAGGATAAACGCTATTTGCTTTTCTTTTTGGGCCACACGTCGATCCAGGTCTTGGTGAGCTCACGCATTTTTCGCAACGGCAGGCCGAGGATCTCGGCACCTCTCGCAAGCGAGATCTTCTCTTCTTCGATGGCCTTCCGAACGAGGCGGTATCGACGGTCCGCCACGAAATCAGATCGTGACAGGTAGTCGGGTTCCTCCGATCTCATTGCCGCAGGGAAACCACTTTTGAAAGCGTCCTCGGTCATTGGGTACGGCTCTCTATGATTGTCGAGGCGGCGCCCATATCGAAGGTGGTATTGCTTGTGAAACACTGGCCACAATGCTTCGCCCGTTTCCTCATGAAGTCGATACAGGATGGTCTTGTAACTGACCCGAAACATGCGTTTGAGTTTGAGCACCCTCTCCACAAATGGCGCGCCATAGGTCTCTTTCCACTCTTTCGCAAAGGAGTCGGAGGGGACGAGGAAGTACGAGGCAAACTCGTTGGCCTCGCGCTCCTCCCGATCATCTTCGTTGGTCCTGTCTTTCTTGTATGCAAATTCGTGTAACAGGATGTGACCGAGCTCGTGGGCCGCGGTGAAGATCCACCGCTCAACCGAGATCCTCTCCCAAGTGTTAACCACCACCGCTGGCCCCAGTGGAGCGGAGGACACGGACATACCGAAAAAGGTATCGGAGGCGATGTTGAGGGCAACCACTTTCACGCCCGCCGCCTCGAGAAGACCACAGACGTCACGGACAGGTTCTTTGTCGTCCAATCCTAGAAGCTTTCGAGCCTTTCTAGCCGCAGCCTCGCCACGCGACTGTCCTTTTGGTGGCGTGCTTTGGATGGGCTTGAGAGCAAACGTATGGCGCTCCCCAAGAATCTCCTCAAGGTCGGAGTAGTCTGCCAAGATTCGGCCTGCTTCCGAGAGGATGTGCTCCCGAAGCTTGAGCTGCTTTTTGGACCGAAACCGAACATTCTCGGGAATGACGGCTTGCACCAAAAGATCTGGAACACCAACGTCCAGAGCCTTCGCCAGGTTCTTTAAGGTGCTCGTTCTTGGCTCAGACTTGCCTGCTTCCAGGTTCCGGTAGGCCGCTCTTGAAAGTCCGGATGCTTTAGCCGCCTCCACCTGGGTCAATCCAAGGGCCGTGCGAAGTCGCCTTAGATTGGTGGCCAAGACCAAAAGATCCTTTCGCTCCATATTTGCATAATAGCCATTTTTACGCCTTACGACAAGATGGCTAGTTTCTTATCCTTAAGATGGGTCGAAGCGAAAACGCCGTCCGTTCCAAAGCGGGGCAATCACGCTGACAACCACAACGACGCGCCGACCAAAAACAGAATGAAAATGGCGAACCCAAAGAGGAGAGCGCGAAGAATCATGGGTTGGCTGTGTACGATGCGCGCCGCCCGCAAGACGGTGGCCGCAACCATCTCGTCTTTTATGCTCAGCCCTAGCGAGAAGCCGTTGTCCTCGAGGCGAGCCCATTCCACCCATCCTACGGTTTTCACTGTTCGGCTGGCGTTGAGCATGATTTCGACCACGACTCTTGAGCCCTCGGCCTGACCGAGCACGGCCGCAACGTCTTCTCGGTTGTCGCAAGTTGCAGTGAGCGACAATCCGCCTCGAGTCACCTCTCGGGTTGCTCCTGGCCAACCATCATCACTCCAAGCGGTTCCATCTTCGCGCAGCAGGCGAAGATGCACGCGCATTGCTGCAGGGACGGAAACGGGAACGGAAACGCAAACGGAACCGGAAACGGAAACGTCAGCTCCGATTGGGGGTTTTACCGCTTGCGGGGATTCATCAGATTGGCCGGTGGTATGACCCATCTGTTCTCATCCTGGCAATGGCGACACCAACAAGGCGAGCAACTGCACCAGCGCCACGGCAAAGCCAATGCCGAACAGGAAGAAGAATCCAGAAAGAATCAGAAGCTTGAGAACACGGCCGATGCCCCAGGTTTGTTTCTCCCGTTCCTTGAAGGATGCAGGCAAGGCGAGTGCCCAGCAACGCAACTGGACAAAAGAGCCGAGCCAACCGAGACGCCACACCACCGCCACACCGCCGAGCAGTACTGCGAGGACGATCCCGCTCTCGCCAGCCAACTTGTGAGTGGGCCACGCCATTAGTGCCAGAAGGGTTAGGCCGACCCACAGGGCACCGGCAGGTGGCGCTAGGGTTGCCAACTTGGCAATGACGCCATTGCCCTCGACCACGCGGTCGGGCCGGTGGGGCCGGTGGGGCCACCAGCGACTGGATACGAGCGCCACACCAATCGCGAAAATGAGTATGCAAAACACACTGATCGGCATGCGCAGCCAGCTTCGCAAGTAGACGACCGACAATTGCACTGGACGACCGCCCTCGATCCAATAGCGTTCGTATTCGAGTCGGGTGCCACGCTCGGGTAGTTTGATGCGCACGGGCATGGCACCACCACCGGCAGACTCTGCGAGATTCGCATCCGCAACATCTTGCACTGCGTTTGTTAATGCGCCGCCACCAATGGGTTGGTGCCAGCTAGCGGTGCCCACAAATTGCTGCGGCCGAACGTCCCCCCGAAGCGAGCCATAGATGTTACGAGCGGGCAAGTAGAGAGACCACGCAAGGGACGAAATCGGTAGGTCCATGCTCGGAAGATCGATGTTCGGCGAGCCGACGAGCCCGAGTGGCGAAACCTTCCCCGCCAAGATCACCTGCAGGGTGAATGCATCCAGCCTGTCATGGCCTGATGAGCGCTTGAGAGGCAGAAGCAGCCCCCCGCCTTCGGCGAGGCTTGGTTTCACCGGCTCACCGTCCAAGAGTGAAGAGCGCACATCGGTGTTTGCTGGCAGTGAGAGGGTGAGGGTGTGCGCGAGTCGATTGCGCAGGGTGATGCGCATGTCAGTGAGAACCTGACCGTCGGTGGAGATCACCGAGATCGCGTGCACGCGGTCGATGGATCCCGACGCCGGCTCTCTCTCGGGCAGTCGCGTGGCCACAAGCTCAACCGACGCGGTGCGACCATCATGGTAACGGTACGCATGAAGGATGGGGCTCACCGCGTTCTGAATCATCTCGGCAGGAAGCTGACGCACATCTACGCCCCGTACGTTGTTGAGCTGCCCGTCTTTGGTTTGTACTTTGCCCGTGACCTCCACTCCGAG
>MGST01000374.1:9965-10949 GCA_001798605.1 Deltaproteobacteria bacterium RIFOXYA12_FULL_58_15
TAAGACCACAGACAGATTGCCGTTCGCCGGCATGTCGCGCCGCAGGCGCAAAGAGATTTCAAAGCTGTTGCGGATTGGATACGCCGTCTCTCCGCGCAGGAGTGTACCGGTGTCCCCGGGCTCGAGCTCAAACCTGAACGCGCCGCGCCCCTCAGCAAGCAACACCTTTGCGCCCTCGGGAATCTGCACTTGAAACTCCTTGGCCCCGGCATAAAGAATTGTGTAACGAATGACCGTGAAGAGCTCGGCGGTTGTTTCGTCGAGAGAGAGCAAGCTCGTGGTCTCGGCGAATACTCGGGCGGTCCTTCCCTCTGTGGTGTCCAGGTCGCGAAAACCAATCAGATGAATTCGCGTTGTCGGTGCCAATGTTGCGCTGAAATGAGTCGTCGAGCCGACGGTCTTTGCCTCAGTCTGCACAGCAGAGCTCAAGCGTGGCTCCAAACCGGGCACCGGAAAACGGCAAGTGAAGCGAGTCTCCGGAGTGCGCGCGACAAAGAAGTCATATTCAATAGAGCCGCGCAGACCACGGGATGGCACCAAGAGCTCGACGCGGAGTGTTACCTCGCCGGTTTTCTGTGTCACCCAAACGTGATAACCATTTTGCCGGGATAGGGGCACGCTCACACCGTTGGCGGTTGCCTGCACCAACACAGCGTCATCACCGGCGAGCGGTACTGTCTTCCACAGGTCGGGATGCCCGAGGGTCACCTGCAAGGTCAAGGTGAGACTCAGTGCGCCTTCACGGGCGTCACCATCATATTCTGCGGCTCCGAGCACCACCGCGGGCCCCAAATTGGTGGCAGCCTTTTTGTGGATCGAGTCGAGCTCGGTACGAACCCCCTCGAAGTCGCCAAGTTCGACCTCCACCGTGGGAGGCACTTTTCCCGATTCGGAACCTTGTTGATAGATCTCAGTTCCAGCTTGGGGAACTTGCTGATAGATCTCCGCTCCGGAGCGCGGTTGGTCGCTCGGAACCGGCGCGTA
>MGST01000374.1:10958-24401 GCA_001798605.1 Deltaproteobacteria bacterium RIFOXYA12_FULL_58_15
GTTCATCACCGCTTCAAAGTTTGCGGTACCCAACGCATCGAGCTCAGCATCGCGTTCTGCCGCCTGTTCTTCGTCCCAAGCAGAATCACTATCGTCATCGGAATAACTGGCGCTCGCCTCGGTGGCGAGGAGCATACAGCCAATCACTGCAACTCGACTGAGTATTGACCTACGCATGGCCCACCTCCTTTTTGACAGATCGACGCCACATCCACATGAGCAAAACGGCGGCGGCGCTGGAGAGCAGGAGCGGAAACATGAGCACGAGGCTGAGGCCAACTGTCGCCAGAACAAGCACGGCGAAGTTCGTGAAGTTCACTTCATGGACCAGCGTCCACGGCTTCTTCAGCTTCTCTTTGACGGTAGCACCCCATCGGCCGGCTGAGAGCTGCAACAGCGTGACGATCAAAGCGAGATCGACGCCCCAGATGATACGCCGGTGCACGCCGAGGAAGAAATGGGCAAGTACCAATAACACGACGAGACCGACCGCCGCGTAGAGCAGAGTCTTCCGGGCACGCTGGCGGCGCAAGAGCAACAGCGTTACGGCGAAGCTAAACCCGAGTGCGATCCACCGTATCGGTGTGGCAAAGTCACGCAGCACATAGGCGAATCCAATCTCAGGCGTATTTCGACCTATGAGAATGTGCTTGAAACGGTACAGCTCACCCACCAACGGGAACGAAGAGAGGACCATGCGCCCCTTGTCCTTTTGACTGTTTTCTGCGCGGAACAACCCTTGGCGTTGGGTAAGAATGCTCTTGTAGCGACCTCCGGCCCAAACGTCACGCATCCAAAGAGCATCGCGCAGATAGTCACGAAGACGACGGAACGGATCGTATCGGATAGACGAATACTGGGTGAGATTGCTATGAAATGCGAGAGGCGCAAAAGCCCTGGGAACATAGAGGTGCCATGTCACCTCGATGGTGTCGACATCCCCGACCTCCGGCAGGCGTAGCGATTCCCAACCGGCCCAACGCAGTCCCCTATGTGCAAGCTTGTAGGCGAGCTCGATCACGAAGCTGCTCTCTTGTACCGCGGCACCGCGCCGCGCCGGAATGTTGAGCTCTTGGCCAACGGACAAATCCCATTCGTTGTTGAGGATGTCCGGGTTGGCGTTCATGATCGCTGTCCACTGCGATGGGTCCGAATAATAGAAGTTGGCAATATCGCTGAGGGTGTCATTCGGCGAAACCACGTGAGTCCGATGCCGACCGTCAGCGATGCGTTCGCTTTGACGCAAGGGAAACAAGAGCCTGCCGCCCTGACCTTCTGCGGGCCTCGTCGGTTGGCCGTCGATCAGGGAATGGGTGAGCAGCGCCCCCTTGGGTAGCTCAATCTCGAGGTACTGTTTGGTATTGTTGCGAATTCGCAAACGCAACTTGGTGATCTCCGTTCCGTCCTCGTTTAGAACCGTCGAGGCCTGCAGGTCGTCAATGATCGTGCTGGTGACTTCTACGGGACTGTGCTTGCTGATCGAGATGCCGACCTCCGGCGGTGCCTCAAATGTCATGCCGAACAACAGTGGGTGGGTCGCCAACTCGGAGAGCTCAGTGGGAAGCTCCTGGGCCGTGAGAACCGTGCCGGCGGCTGCGGTCTCAGCACCCGGTTCGACCTTGAGACCTGCGGGACCCTGCACACCGAGGGCACCGCTGGTAGCGGTCTCGCCCAATGGCGACGGCATGCGCAGGATGACCGTCTTCTCAATGTCGGCGGGGAATTGGTAATGGATGCTCACGCGGGTCTTGTCTTCGACGATATGACGAAACAAAATGGTGAGCTGACCGCCGTCCGCTTCGGCCGTGTGCCACTGCAACACGGCGTCACCTTCCACCCGCAGTACCTCGAGGTCCGCGGGCAAACGTAGGTCAACCCGATCCGTCTCACCCTCCTGGACCTCAAAGTCGATAGCTGACAGACCACTCACCAGCGCTTCCTGCACGGTGAACAACGAGAACACCCGTGCCTTCATGCGCGCCTTTTCTTTGAGCTTGTGTGTCAGCTTGCGCGCCCATGAGATGTCGAGCTGACCGGTGGGGTCGAGCTGGCCAACGAGCTGTGTTCCCCCTGGGCCACTTCGCTCACTCACCAGTACCCCGTGCTCGATCTTGGCCTCGATGTCGCGCTCGGGAACGAGCACAGAGAAACGAGTGGCACCAGCCTCGGGAAGGCGGAACTGCAGTCGCCGCGAGAAACTCTCCTGCTCTTTGCCCCAGAACATCTCCACAGCGAGCATGTAAGTTCCGGGTTTGTCGATACCGACGGTGTACAGCCCACCTTCTTTAAGTAGCGACGTCTTGACACCATTGAGCCGCACAGTGCCAACAGATGCCGCCGCGTCCAACACCTGCACCCGCACGTGCCCCTTGGTGTCCAGCACCGTGAACTGCGAGGTGAGCTGGCCATGAAACAGGCCCTTGCGCAGGGTGCCTTCAATGTTGCGCTTGACGGGTAACACCACAATGGGCGGTTCCTGTTTCTCCTTGTTCTTCTGGATCTCGTGCTGCATCTCTTCCCAAGCAGAGAGCGGCAACGTGACCTTGCCCTCCTTGGCGGTGACAGAAATCGCGGTAAGAATTATGCCGACAACAACGAACGAGGCTGTGCGCATAGGGAGACCCTCCAATGGGTCGAGAAGCTATCAAGGAGTGAGCCCACAAACGAGGGCAAAGGCAGGGCAAAGTAGGTGTGTCGCGCTACTCTTGTGCGGGCTTTGCGTCGGCGTCGGCGCGAACGATGTGGAACTCAACCCGGCGGTTGGCGGCGCGCCCGCGGGAGCTCCTGTTTGACTCGATAGGTCTTTCTTCGCCGATTCCCTCTGCGACGAGTCGTTTCCCGTCGACACCCTTGCCGATCAGGTAGACGCGCACGGCCTCGGCCCGCAGTTGCGACAAGTGCTTGTTGAACTCTGCTGCGCCTTGGCTGTCGGAATGGCCCTCAATACGAATGCCTGCGATCTCCAGGTGGGCATTGAGAACCTGGGCAACGTTGTCGAGGAGCTGGAACGACACTTCTTGAATGGTGTCCTTGCCTGTGTCGAAGTAGACCTTGTCCATGATCTCGATGCGCTCATTGGAGATCTTGACCAACTGCTTCGCCTGACAGCCGCTATTCTCTGCAGGGCCTGGCACATCGGGACAGTTGTCATTGCGGTCGACGACACCGTCTCCGTCACGGTCAGAGTCTGGGCAACCGGCATTCTCCGTGGGACCTGACGCATTGGGGCAGGTGTCCATGGTGTCAATGAGACCATCGGCGTCATTGTCGGGATCGGGGCAACCGTCCATGTCTTCAAATCCATCACGGTCCTCTGGGACATCGACGCATTTGTCGACGGTGTCGGCAAGGCCATCGTTGTCGGTGTCGGGGATCTGCTCGGGACAGCCGTCCTCGTCTTCGTAGCCGTTTCGGGTTTCGGCTTCGAGAGGACATTTGTCATTGATGTCGGCGATACCGTCTTGGTCGTTGTCGAGGTCGGGCACACCGTCGGCGTCCTCGAAGCTGTCCTTGTCTTCTGGATCGTTCGGCGCACCGTCATCGGCGTCGAGAACCCCATCGCCGTCGTTGTCGAGGTCGGGACAGCCGTCTTCATCGGAAAACTGATCTTTGTCCTCGGCCTCCATAGGGCACTTGTCAACGTCGTCGGTGAGACCATCTCCGTCGCTGTCGCCAATGGGAGCTGGCACCTGTGGCTTTTCCTCCAGGACGGCGAAGCTCACCCCTGCAAAAATGCGGAAATCCGGTGCCGCATAGCCGGCAACAACACCAAAGCCTGTTCCCAAAAATGCGGTCAAGGTTGGCAGCACTTTGTACTTTCCTGCCAACAACAGCTCCGCCGGATTGCGGTTCATCCGCTCAAAGGGAACCTTGGCACCTGTAGAACCACTCAGGGTCATGGCGACCTCGAGGGGTTTGCCAAGACGCGACTCTAAATCGTAGGCAGCCCCAAACCGGTAGGTAAGCTCGTCGTCGACCACCAGATTGGCCGTTTGACTGCGTCGCCGCGCCCGGTAGCCGAGATTAGCGGCCAGACGAATATCACCGATCTCTTTCGATACCGCCGCTTCGGGCAAGAACTGCAAGGTGCGCTCTCCGAGATACGCCCGAGAAGATGCCGTCGGTAGCGTCAAGGAAAGCAACACCGCAACGTCAACAAAGTGCTCAGAGGCGCGCAACACCTGCACCTTGGGTGATAACCGCAAATCACCGATGCCAGCGGCGGTAAGGGAGGCTGGATTGTCATTGAAGTCGGAAAGGTCGCCGCGACCTTGATAGAGAGCGAGGGGCAGCTCAACACCCAATTGCACCCATCCGTATAGACCCATCGAGCCCACCAAGCTCGCGCTCACGCGATGCTCCACCAGGGAAGCGACCCGCTCGGTTTGGCCATTGATCTCACTGGTGAGCACCAAGGGATCGTTCGCGTACCCCAGCCAGAAAGCGACCGCCCAATCGAGGTGTTTGGGCACGGCTGCCCATTCGGCGTCGATGACACCATCACCATCCATGGCGGGGCGCAGTCGCTCGACGGAGAAAGCACGGGGCTCACCATGTTGCGCCAAAGCTCCCGCAGGAATGGCGAAGGTGAGAAGTAATGCGGCAAGGCGGATCATATCAGGCCTCTGACGAAACGGACGAAAGCGAGGTTGATGGGACATTTGACACGCGATGGTCGCACCTGTTGGTTGGCATCTCAAACCCTTTTCACAATCTCAAGTGCCGCAACGCTCGAAAACTGGGCGCCTATCCACCTCAAGGAGAGGAAGGTTCTTCCTCTGACTCAGAACTGGGCGCGGGGGCTGAATCTGGCGCAGGTGTGGAAGCGTCGCCAGTCTTCGGCTTCACTGGCGCGGGGTCGGAATCCGGCGCGGAAGTCGAATCTGGCCCGGGTGTAGCCCTCATGGTTGGGTTCCTCTTTTTCGCCTTGGTCGGCGCGAAGACCGACTCAGAAACCACACCAGTCACCTCCTCGACGGCGGGGGGGCGCTGATTGCGAGCTGAGGTGGCCAGTCGATCGCGCAGATACTCGGGCAACTGGATCTCCGGCAATGGTCTGGTGTTGCGCAACCGGGTTCTCACCCGCCGGATACGGTCCTGCACGAGAATCGGGTCGGGATGGTCCTTGAGACACGCATAATAATATGCAAGCGCCCGATCGGCTTGATCGAGCTCTTGAAAACAATTTCCGAGCTCAAAGAGTACCAACGCCGCCAAGGAAGGATCTAAATTCTCTTCGAGGAGTCGCTCGTAGGTGGCGATAGCCTCGGCATAGCGAGCCTGCACGTAGTAGCTGTTGGCGATCTGAAACCTCGCCTCGGCAGCTTCTTGGCACTTGGGCCACCGGTTGATCAATTGCTCGGCCTCGGCGCGCGCCTGTTCGTAGTTCTTCAACTGGAAATAGGCGTTTGCGATTTGCAATTGAGCCCGGCGAATCTCGGTTCGCATGGGAAAAGCACCCACCAACTCCCGGTAAGCGGCAATGGCTGCAGGCAGGTCGCCAAGCTTGTGATGATGAATATCGGCGATGGTTGCCAAAGCAGCGAACGCCTCGTCAGTCTTCGAGTACTGTCGACCGAGGGTCTGATAGTAGGTGATCGCCTGGTCATAATCGTGCAAATAAAGCGCGTTGAGATTGCCAAGCCGATCCAACACCAAGAGACGCTGCGCTTCCTCTTCGTCGTCGAGGCCGCCGAGATTGTCCAACCGCTTGAGCAATTTGCGGTACAACCGCTCGGAGGCGACATACTGTTTGCGATAGAGAAGATCGTTGGCGCTGTCGATACCCGATTGAATGTCAGTTTGGCAACTCGCGGCGATAATGCCAAAAACTGCAACGAGCATCACATGGGGCGTCAATTCCACTCAGGTCTCCGTTTGCTCATTGGTGTTGCCGTTGTCGTCGTCGTCACGTTCGGCAATGCGAGCCACGCTCGACACGACCTCGTCCTTTTCGAGAGAGATGAGACGCACACCTTGGCTAGCACGACCTTGTGTTGAGATTTGTTTGACCCGCATGCGGATCATCATGCCCCTGTCAGAGACAATCATCACCTGGTCGTCCGCTGCCACCGTGCAGACATTGGTTACAGGTCCGTTACGATCTGTCACCTTGCAGTTGATGACGCCAGAGCCGCCACGGCCCTGCAGACGATACTCGGACATCGGCGTGCGCTTGCCAAACCCACGCTCACAGACAGTCATAATGTCGGGCTCGTTTTCGCTGAGCACCACCATGGCCACAACCGCGTCTCCTGCTCTTTTTAGCTTGAGCGCTGTGACACCGCGGGCAGTGCGCCCCATCGCACGCACCTGCTCCTCTGGGAAACGAATCGCCAACCCCGAGCGAGTCCCTATGAGAATTTCGCGCGTTCCGTCGGTAACCGCAGCGCCGACCAAATGGTCGTTCTCATCTATGGTCACCGCCCTGAGCCCCGATGGACGCGGTTTGGCGAACTCCATCAGGTCGGTCTTCTTGATGAATCCGCGCTTCGTCGCGATAACCACGTATCGACCGTCAATGAACTCCTTGACCGGCAATACCGCGGCAATCTTTTCTTCCTTGGCAATCTTGATCAGGTTGACGATCGGTTTGCCACGAGAGGCTCTTCCAGCCTGTGGGATCTCGTGAACCTTGAGCCAATAGACCTTGCCTACGTCGGAGAAGACCAAGACATAGGAGTGCGTCGAAGCAACAAAGATCGACTCGACGAAGTCCTCATCGCGTGTCGTCGCGGCGGTCTTACCACGACCACCACGTCGTTGAGCCTTGTACAGGTCTGTGGAATTGCGTTTGACGTATCCGGCGTGGGACACAGTGACGATCATCTCTTCTTCAACGATGAGATCCTCAACCGACATCTCTCGGGCATCGATCACCATCTGCGTACGCCGCGGCTCGGCGTAGCCCGCCCTTATTTCGCCCAACTCCGCGACAATAACGTCGAGCAACATCACCTCGGACGACAAAATGGCTGTCAGACGTTCGATGATCTGCCGGAGCTCATCGGCCTCAGTAGAGAGTTTGCCGCGCTCGAGTCCTGTGAGGCGCGCGAGTCGCATGTCCAAAATGGCCTGAGCCTGTATCTCGTTGAGCCGCATGTACCCGGCGACCATAGCGGCGGTGCCGGTCTCGTAGTCGAAAGTGACCAGTCGCTCACACAACTCTTTGAAAACCGGGCTCATTGGCAGTTTCTCTGCCATCAGTTCCAGTTTCGCTGCCTCGCTATCCTTGGCACCGCGAATGATCTCAATGACGCGATCGATCGAATCAATGGCGGCCAATAAACCAAAGACAATATTGAACCGCTTGCGTGCCTCCGCCAGTTCGAATCGACTGCGGCGGGTGACCACCTCGCGGCGATGATCAATGAAGTACTGCAGGAACTCCTTGAGACACAAAACCTGTGGCTGACCGTTGACGATCGCCACCATGTTGAGGCCGAAAGACGACTGCAGCGCCGTGCCGGTGTAGAGCTGATTGAGGATAATGTCGCCGTTGCCGTCCTTTTTCAGATCAACAACGATGCGCATTCCCTCACGGTCGGACTCATCCCGCACATCCGCGACGCCCTCAAGGCGTTTGTCACGGACCAGATCAGCAATCTTCTCGATGAGGGTTGCCTTGTTGACCTGGTAGGGAATCTCCGTGATGACGATGCGGTCATGCAGGCGTCCTTCTTCGAGCGCGGCGACACCGCGCACCTTGATGACGCCGCGACCTGTCTCGTACGCGGGCTTTAGACCGCCCGTGCCATAAATGATGCCGCCGGTAGGAAAGTCGGGTCCCGGGATGATCTTCATCAGATCAGCCACGGTCAGAGATGGATTGCGTATCAAAGCTACGACGCCGTCGAGCACCTCGCCGAGGTTGTGTGGCGGGATGTTCGTGGCCATACCAACAGCGATGCCGGAAGAGCCATTGACGAGGAGGTTGGGAAACCGCGTTGGCATGACCAACGGCTCGTCGAATTCCTCATTGTAATTGGGGCCGAAATCGACGGTATCTTTGTCGATGTCTGCGAGCATCTCCGAGGAGATCTTTGACATGCGTGCTTCGGTGTAACGCATGGCAGCCGGAGGATCACCGTCGACACTGCCGAAATTTCCCTGACCATCCACCAGGGGGTGTCGCATGGCAAAGTCCTGGGCCATGCGCACCAAGCTGTCGTAAACCGCTTGGTCACCGTGGGGGTGATACTTACCAATGACATCACCGACAACGCGGGCTGACTTCTTGTAGGGTCGATTGAACGAGTTGCCCAACTCGTGCATCGCAAAGAGAATGCGGCGATGGACCGGCTTGAGTCCATCACGAACATCGGGCAAGGCTCGGCCAATGATGACCGACATCGCGTAGTCGAGATACGACGCACGCATTTCATCTTCAATATTGACGGCGGTCAGCCGATCGGCGGGCGGTGGTGGCGCACCAGGTGGTGGTGCACCAGGTGGCAACGCTCCTGGGGGTGGTGCACCAGGGGGTTCCTCCGGCGGTGAAGCTCCAAATGGTCCCTCTGGCGGGGCCTCTGGCGGTGGCGATACATCAGACATGACCGGAGGTTATAGCTCGACCCGGGCTACCGTAGCAATTCCCTCATTTGGCCGTCTGCCCGCTGGAGTTGACGCCACTGGGATCAAAGTCTGAGCAATACCCTCATGTTGACGTGACACAGTTGACTCACCCGGCAAGGGAAGCAACGAATCGGCCGAGCGTGGTGAGAATGGCTGTGCCGTTGACATCAAGCATGGTGTTGTGATCGCCCTGGGGGAACAGGTGGAGGTCGGCTCGTTCCCCTGCCCAAACGGCAAGACGTTCAGCGTTGTCGCAGGAAACCAAGGAATCGTTGCGAGCGTGCATGACGAGCACAGGCCCACCGTAGGTCTGCACTTTCACGCGATGATCGAGATGCTCCGTCGCCTCTTTCTCGAGGTCGGCAAGACTGGCACCAATCTCCCTGGGCTCGATGCGCATGAGCGCCCGCTCCAGCGGTGCGGCTATGCCGCTCTCGATCACCAAGCCCCGAACTTCCGGATGGCGCTTGGCCCGCTCGATGGCGTAGATCGAACCTACCGAGCGGCCGTATACAAACAGAGGGCCACTCTCAACACTGGCCGCTGCGAAGATAGCGTCAACATCGTCGAGCATAGCTATCATGGATGCCTGTCCCGTCGACCCACCATAACCGCGAAACTCGGCGAAGAAGGTATTGATCCCCATGGCGGCGAAGGCGTCGCTCAACTCCGGGATGTAGTCGGCGACCACCTCGCCGTTGCCATGAAAGTGGACGAGCGTGGGTGCTCCAGGGTGCCGGCGCTCCTCCCAACAACAGAGACGAACTTCGGCCGATGAAACCCATGTTGGATTAGCTGGTCGATCACTGCGGGGGAAAAAGTACCGCTCGCTCAGGATGGGATGGTCGAAGAAGTATTGAGACATGCCCGACAGCCTTTGATGAGTTGAATCTCGAAATCCAGCGAACTATCCTTGCGCCATTGCTTGGCAACAAAAGGTTGGCCGAGATCAACGGTGTAGCAACCTTCTCCAGAGACCGCAAAGCGTCGCGCCGCCGCCGTCCAAGCAACATTGATTGACCAACATGGACAACCGGCCTAATTAACCTGGGTGACCAACAGACGCATCGTCGAGCCTGGAGTGGTGCGGGGGGAGTTTTCAACCCCGATGGACAATGGACGCGTCCGTTGCGACCTCTGTCCACGCCATTGCACCCTCAAGGACGGCCAGTGTGCCTTCTGTTTTGTCCGACAGGCCCGTGATGGCAACATCGCTCTCACCACCTATGGACGCTCGACGGGTTTCTGCATCGATCCCATCGAGAAAAAACCGTTGAACCATTTCTATCCGGGATCGTCCGTCCTCTCCTTCGGCACTGCCGGTTGCAATCTCGGTTGTCGTTTCTGTCAAAACTGGGACATGAGCAAGGCACGAGAGGTCACTCGACTCAGCGATGCGGCATCACCACAGGAGATCGCGCAATCCGCGAAGCAGTCAGGTTGCACATCGGTGGCCTTCACCTACAACGATCCGGTGATCTTCTACGAGTATGCGGTAGACACTGCCATCGCTTGCCACGCGCTCGACATAAAGACGGTTGCCGTAACCGCCGGCTACATCACCGACCAGGCTCGACCGGGATTCTTCGAGCACATGGACGCCGCCAATGTCGACCTAAAATCCTTTTCGGAAAATTTCTACCGCCACCAATGCTATGGGGAACTGCAGCCCGTGCTCGACACCCTCACCTACCTCGTCCGTGAAACCCATGTTTGGGTGGAAATCACCAACCTGCTCATCCCCGGCGCGAACGATTCTGATGAAGAGCTGAGCGCCATGTGCCAATGGCTGGCGACTAATCTCGGCACCGACGTGCCCATTCACTTCACCGCCTTTCATCCCGACTTCAAGATGCTCAACAAACCGCGCACACCAACGGCCACGCTCTCCCGAGCGCGAAATGCCGCCATCGAGGCGGGGTTGCATTACGTGTTCACGGGCAACGTCTCTGACCCCAAAGGGCAGAGCACATACTGTCCCAACTGCGAGGCCCTGCTCATCGAGAGAAACGGGTATGACCTCGGGCACTGGGGTATCCAGAACGGTGCCTGCAAAGAGTGTGGCACCAGGATACCCGGCCGCTTCGCCGACAAACCTGGTGACTGGGGTGGGCGCCGACGCCCCGTTCATATTCGCTGAGGTGGACGAGCCCGTGTTGATGCGAGACTTCAGACCAACCCGTGTTGACGTGAACTCGCTCGCGCCCGCTCCTGTGCAGCGAGCAGTTCTTCTTCGGCGCGGCGTACTGCAGCCCGTTGCTCCTCAATAACTCTCATACCGGAGATCTGCAGGCCAAACAGTCGTGCGGTGCCTGGATCCAGATCCTTTTCCGCACACAATCCAACAACACGCACGTTGTCCGCAAGCTTCTCCGGTGCCTCAGGATCGATCTTGAGCACGCCCTTGGTAAGCTCGGCCAGCACCTCCGCGGCACCTTGGGGCACCTTGGCAGCCAGGTGGACTATCAACGTGGAGGTTTTGGCAAGGCATTCCTTCACTTCGCTACGCAGGCGGGCTGCGTCACTTCCGGCCTGTGGGGCTCGCAGGTCTATCAACTCGGAGCCTGCACACGACTGGTTGATCCCAGCAACAGTGTCCACCTCAGTGGATACCAGCCCATGCAGAATGACTGTTCTTGCGCTGCGAAGCGCGCCATCCAATAGCGTACGTTCTGTTCCATTCATCGTAAGTTTGTCTCCCGCACGAGTCCTAGCAGACCTGTCGGTCTGCCTCAAGTCGACCTCTGCACGCACTGCACGCACAGGACACACGCCGCACGCCGCACCCAGGACAAGACACACCAAACACAAATCTGACCCAGGTTACGCGGCGGTACCAAAGCGAAATCTACAATCCAAAACAGTGTGACGCATCGTGTCGCTTGGAAAAATGCCGCAGTGCGTGATAGAATGCTGCAGCTAAATTAACGCCATTCTCTGGAGTGTTCCATGCCCGAGTTCATCGCCGACATCCGCGACATCAAATTTGCTCTCATAGAGCAGGCAGGCGTCGAGAAACTTTTCTCGTTGCCCAAGTACAAAGAGCTCGATCTCGACACCATCAACGCCATTCTCGACGAGGCGTACAAGTTCGCAAAAAATCAGATGGGTCCGATGAACGCGCTGGGCGACAGTCCGGGTGCCCAATACGACCCCGAAACGAAGAAGGTGACACTGCCAGACTCCTTCAAAGAAACCTACAAACTGTTTTGTGAGAACGGCTGGTTGGCCCTGGCCCACAACCCCGAGTATGGCGGTCAAGGAATGCCCTACTCGCTCACTCTCGCAGCCAACGACTTCTTCTTTGGCTCATGTCTGTCCTTCTGCCTCAATGCATTGTTGACCACCGGCGCTGGACACTTGGTCGAAACCTTCGGCAGCGACGATCTCAAGAGGATCTATCTCGAGAAGATGTACACGGGCGAATGGGGTGGCACCATGTGCCTCACCGAAGCCGGTGCCGGTTCTGACGTGGGTGCCTGCCGGACCAAGGCCAAACAGGATGGGGATCACTATCTCATCGAAGGCGAAAAGATTTTCATCTCCTCAGGTGACCAGGATATGACCGCCAACATTTGCCACGCCGTGTTGGCACGCATCGAGGGTGCACCTGAGGGCACCAAGGGACTGTCCCTGTTCCTCGTGCCGAAATTCCGTGTCAACGCCGACGGTTCTTTGGGCCAGCCCAACGACGTCTATTGTTCCGGCATCGAGCACAAGATGGGCATCCACGGCTCACCGACCTGCACATTGATCTTTGGTGAAGAGAACAAGTGCCAGGGTTTCCTCCTCGGTGAGGCAAACAAAGGCATGCGCGCTATGTTCCAAATGATGAACGAAGCACGCATCTCTGTCGGCTTGCAGGGCGCTGCCCTCTCCAACGCCGCCTACCAATTGGCGCTCGCGTACACCCGCGACCGCGTGCAAGGGAGCAATCTCCTGACCGGCAAACAGGCCAACATCATTGACCACCCCGATGTTCGTCAAATGCTCATGTGGCAAAAGGCGTATTCCGAGGGCTGTCGCGCGCTGCTTCTGCGCACCGCGATGTTCTACGACCTCTCTGAGTCGGCCGAGTCGGAGGAAGAGCGTGCCAGGTACCACGGTTACCTCGAGTTACTCACTCCGGTCTGCAAATCCTACGCCTCCGACATGGGCTTCAAATCGACTGAGCTGTCGGTACAGACGATGGGTGGCTACGGCTACCTCACGGAATACGGAGTCGAGCAGTTGATGCGCGACACCAAGATTGCATCGATCTACGAGGGGACCAACGGCATCCAGGCCCTCGACTTGATGGGCCGCAAGATGCCGGCCAAAGGTGGTATGAACTTCCAGTCGTTGATGCAGATGATGATGCAGCTCGGCGGAGAGAACGCCGACCATCCGATACTCAAGGACGACATCAAGCTTCTCGGAGATGCACTGAACGCACTCATCACTGCGGCACTTCATTTTGCGTCGGTTGGCAAAGAGCAACCCATCCAAGCGATCCTCAACGCCACGCCTTACCTCGATCTGTTCGGTCAGGTCGTTGTTGGCTGGTTGCTCATGGAGCAGGCTGTCATTGCTTTTCCGAAACTCGGTGCAATCGCCAAGGACAAGGGCGTCGACGTCGCCGACCTCAAGGCCATGGCCAAGCTGTGCAATGACAACGAAGAGGCCAAGTTCTATGCCGGCAAGGTGAAGGTCGCACAGTTCTACGCCCGCCGCTCTTTGCCGATATGCGCCGCCAAAGCGGAGATCCTCAAGTCCGGCGACCTCTCGCCACTTGAAATACCACTGTAGTCCTGGGCCGTCATTGACTCTAGCGTGAGTTTCCTACTGGTGCAGCCTCACGCACCCGATTCCTGGATCTTTTCGATCCCT
>MGST01000375.1:0-23868 GCA_001798605.1 Deltaproteobacteria bacterium RIFOXYA12_FULL_58_15
GCACCCCTCACCACTGTCGATACGCCCGTTGCCGCAGGTGGACACACAGGGCAAACCGACGCGTGGGCAGGCAAAGCCCGGCTCGAGTTGGCAGACTCTCGAACAACCATCACCGTCGGTGGTGTTGCGGTCATCACATGCTTCAAAGTGACAGGTCTGGTCCCCGACCATGCTGAGGCAATCGGCATCTTCTATGCACGAGGTTGTCTCGTCGAAACAGAAACCGCCGGCAAGTTGTTTGACGCCGTCGCTGCAGCGCGGCCCGAGGGTGCAGTTCGCCCGACAACCACTGTAAACGCCGGTATTGAGAAGGCTGCCATCATCACACTGCTCGTGCGCGGGGTCGAAGATACCGTCACCGCAGTGGGGCGCGCGGGTACAGTCGCTCTCGCAGCCGCCGTACTCGCCGAGATTGTTGGCAGTGCCATTGTCACACTCTTCATCGTCGTCGATGCGTCCGTTGCCGCAGATGAGAGAACAGGCGCCGCCGGTGGTTGGGCACCCATACAGGAGCTCGATAGTCTGGCAATCGTGCGCGCAGCCATCGCCGTCAGCCGTATTGCCGTCGTCGCATTGTTCGGTGTTACTCACGTCCACGGTGCCGTTGCCGCAAAGGGGAATGCAAGGCATACCCGGAACGGGACAGTCGAAGGTGGATTCGACAGTCTGGCAGTTGGCAGCGCAGCCATCACCCGAGCGGGTGGTGCACGGCTCAGAACTGCACAGAACACCACCGATGGTACAGGTCGCATCGTCAGCACACTTGCCGCGGTCGTCGCAGAGCTCGCCCAGGTCGACCCTGCCGTTGCCGCAGTTCGACACGCACGGTGTGCCGGGTGTCCGGCAAGTGAATCCCGATTCGATCAGGCAGACGGAGGAACAGCCGTCGCTGGCGAGGGTGTTGCCATCGTCACAGGTCTCGAAGTGGCAGGTCTGGTCGCCGACCATGGTGCTGCAATCGGCGTCAGCGGCACACAGGGTCGTCTGATCGGCGCAGGTGCCTCCGGTCGTTTGAATGAGGCTGTCACCGCAGCGCGCCGCCCATCGGCAAGTGGGTTTGCAGGTGCCGTATGCGCCGGTGTTGCCGCCGTCGTCGCACGCTTCGCTGCCATTGACCAAGTGATCTCCGCAATACGGGGCGCGCGTGCAGTCCGGATTGCACGAACCGTACGAGCCGTCGTTGGTTCCGTTGTCGCAAGCCTCACCGGCATCGAGGCGACCATTGCCGCAAATCGGACCGCAGATCGTGCTGGGGGGCGGGCACTCCCAACTGGGGTCGACAATGCACCCGGTGCAGCCGTCGTTTGCCACCGCGTTGCCATCGTCGCATTCCTCCGGGTCTTCGCGCACGCGGTTACCGCATTTCAGTAGGCAGGGTTGGCCCACAAGAGGACAGGTGAACAGGGGATCGGCTTCGGCGCAGTCTGCGGAACATCCGTCGCCGGAAACCGCCGCGCAGGTGCTGAGGTCGGCGCACGGCAGAGAGCCCACGAGGCATGGATCCCCATTGTCGCAGCGCGCACCGTCATCGCAGACCTCGCCCGGATCAAAGGTTCCGTTGCCGCAGCTATGTAGACAGCCGACTGCTGAACACTCGAAGCCGTCCTCCGTGTGACAGGTGTCGTCGCAGCCATCGCCGTCGGTGGCATTGTAGTCGTCGCAGTTCTCGTCTGGGGAGTCCACGCGCCCGTCGCCACAGGATGGCCCCAGGCGGCAGTTTGGCCGGCAGTGGCCGTACAGCCCATCGTTGTTGAGTGTGCCGTCATCGCACACTTCGTATAGACTCTCGATAACGCTGTTTCCACAGTAGGGCGCTCGTGCCAGACACCCGGGCATACATGTGAGACCGAAAGCGTCGTAGAAACCATCATTGATCGCGTCGTCGCAGAGCTCCGGACCATTCGTGATGCCGTCGCCGCAATAGTCGGGCAACGTGCAATTGAGATTGCATGTGTTCCATTCGCCAGTGTTGCTGGCAGTGCCGCGGTCGCACTGTTCGAAGGGCAGATTCACCGTGCCATCGCCACAGTATTCGGGGCGAGTGCAATCGGCTTCGCAGCCACCGTAGTCGCCCGTGTTGCGAGCAGTGCCGAGGTCGCAGACCTCTTCAGGATCAGGTACGGCGTCGCCGCAGCGCCGCGCCAACGTGCAATTGGGGTTGCAGCCGCCGTAGACGCCGGTGTTGCTTGCGGCCCCGAGGTCACACGCTTCGCCGGGATCCTTCACGCCGTCGCCGCACGGATCCTCTGGGATAGAGCAGTCAGGATTGCAGCCACCGATGTCGCCTGTGTTGTTGGCATTGCCGAGGTCGCAGGCCTCTTCAGGGTCGGGCACCGCGTCGCCACAGTGCCGCGCCAAGGTGCAGTTGTTGTTGCAGCCACCGTAGACGCCAGTGTTGGCCGCGGTGCCGAGGTCGCAAGCTTCGTCGGCATCTTTCGTGCCGTCACCACAATACGGTCCGGGGAGAGTGCAGTCGGGGTTGCAACCGCCAACACCGCCGAGGTTGGCGGCGGTGCCGAGATCGCATGCTTCTTCGGGGTCGGGCACAGCGTCGCCGCAGCGCCGCGCCAGGGTGCAGTCGGCATTGCAGCCGCTGTAGGCGCCGGTGTTGAGTGGGGTCCCGAGGTCGCAGTCTTCTTCGGGGTCGGGCACAGCGTCACCGCAGAAAGAGGCCAACGTGCAATCATTATTGCAGCCACCGTAGACGCCGGTGTTTTGCGCCGTCCCGAGATCGCACTCCTCCCCGTCATCGGTTTGTCCGTTGCCGCACGAGAGCACGCACGCGTCGCCTGCCGTCGAGCAAACGTAACCGCTTTCTACCGCGCAGAGCGAAGAGCATCCGTCGCCGCTCTGTCGATTGCCGTCGTCACAGGTTTCGAGAGCGTCGAAGACTCCGTTGCCGCAGTTGACGACGCACGCCGCACCCGGGCTGCTACAGCTGTACCCAGGCTCGATCAGCGTACAATCACTGCTGCACCCATCGCCACCCCAAGCATTGCCATCGTCACAGAGTTCACCGTCATCGAGCAACCGGTTGCCGCAAGTGTCTTCAACAACACAAGTGATTCCAACCGTCGGACATAGATAGCCGGTCTCGACGGCGCAGCTCGCCGAGCAGCCGTCGTTGCCCCAGGCATTGCCGTCGTCGCAGCCCTCGGCATCATCGAGAACGCCATTGCCGCACACGTTGGCGATGACGCAGGCATTGCCAGCCGTGGGGCAGTCATAGCCCTGCTCGATGGCCGCGCAATTGGCCGTGCAGCCATCGAAAGGCATGGTGTTGCCGTCGTCGCAGGCTTCGCCTCCATCGAGGATGCCGTTACCGCAGACGTTGGCCGGCACGCAAGGCTCCCCAACGATGGGACACACCGAGCCCGACTCGATGGTGTCACAACTGCCGGTGCAACCGTCGCCGCTGTGCTGATTACCATCGTCGCAGGCTTCGCCTTGGTCGAGAACGCCGTTGCCGCAGACGTTCGAGTGCACACACGCCTCGCCCGGGCGGGGGCAGGTGAAACCCGCCTCCGTCGCACTGCAATCGGCTGCGCAGCCGTCGTTGGCCGCGGCGTTACCGTCGTCGCAGGCCTCCCCAATCTCGAGGAGGCCATTGCCGCAGACGTTGAGCGCCACGCAGGCCTCGCCTGCACGCAAACACGCGAAGCCGGGATCCATCGTGGAACAATCGGAAGCACAACCGTCGTCTGGCAAGGCACCACCGTCGTCGCAGACTTCGCCGCTCTCGATGATGCCGTTCCCGCAAATGCGGAGCGGTACGCATGGTGCGCCGGCGGCGGGACACCCGAAACCGTCGTCGACGGCGCTGCAGTCGACGGCACAGCCGTCGTCGCCCCGGCGATTACCGTCGTCGCAGGCTTCGCCTGGCTGCAAAAGACCGTCGCCGCACCCTCCGGGTTCAAAGCACAACTCGCCAGGGTTGGGGCACTGGAAACCGCTGTCGATTGTTAGACAATCACTCGAACAGCCATCGTTGCCTTGCCGATTGCCGTCGTCGCAGGCCTCGCCCTGATCGAGTGCCGCGTTTCCACACGTGGTCGTTATCGGAATGCACGCTTGTCCAGGGTTCGGGCAAATGTAGCCCGATTCCACTTGGCCGTCTTTCGAGCAACCGTCGCCGCTCGTCGTATTGCCGTCGTCACATTGTTCGCCCGGTTCGGGCTCGGTGATAGAGACGACGCCGCTCTTGCACGCCGCAAAAAACGTGCAACCCGACATGAAGACAGCAAGACGCAAAGACGAAGAGAAATGGCGCATCGTCAGGATCCTCCGGCGGGCGCAGACAGTTGCAGCTCAACTATAGCACGCGGAGTGTGCACATTCATTCGTGGGGAGAGGCCGGTTGGACGACCGATTCTTCGGAGAACCCAAGTTTGTTCTGGACATGAACGGGGAAATCTGAGTCCCAACAGAACACCCAGAAGGGCCGGGCTAGGCCGGGCTAGGCCATGAGTTTGCTGTACCTCTCCTCACTCCTGATCGGGTCGAACAGGCGGTCATCCCTTAGCCACAGACGCATCTTCTCTCGGTCGTGAGTCGCGGCGGTTTCGAGATGGTCGAGAGCGTCGTTGGGGCGGTCCCAGGTGGCATAGAGCGCCGCCAAATGGTAGTGGGAGGCAAAATCGTGGCCATCGATCTCCAGAGCCTTCTCCAGGGTGGTCTCAGCTTCTGCGTAGAAACCTTGAGCGGTGAACGCGATACCAAGATCGACGAAGGCCTCCACATGATCGGGGCATGCACGGACGATTGTCTTGAGGTGGCCGATGGCCTCAGGGTATCGCTCCAGGTCAATGAGGCAACATGCCAGCTCGTGATGAATCATCTCGTCATCGGGGGCCTGATCATGAGCGATCTGCAGCTCCGCCAACGCGTCGGCGAGGTAGCCTCGGTCGGCGAGAGCCATGGCCAAGTTGAGATGGGCATCGGGGAAATCGAAGTCGAGCTCGAGAGCACGGCGGTACAGGGCAATGGCGAGCTCATGGCCTTGACCGGCAAGAAAACTCGCGAGGTAGTGGTGGGCAGTCGGGCTATCGGGATCAGCGCGCAGCGCTTCCACAAATTCGAACAGTGCGTCTGCAAGTCGACCCTTTTCTGCAAGAACAGTGGCGAGGTTGTCGTGGGCATGCGCGGCCCGTGGATCGAGCTCAATGGCCTTCTGGAACTCGATGACTGCCTCATCCAGCCACCCACGGTCGGCGAGCTCAATGCCGCGAGCGTTGTGCTCGTCGGACTGGCCCATATCTTCATGTTGGTCCATGCCTGTCGCTATCATCGCTAGAGCCAGGATGCCAAGTCAATCCACTCTCCCGCGCCACCGCCGCCGCGTCTTGGCAACAGTCGGCGGCATTTTTGGCAAAACCCTACCAACATAGGGGGACGTCATGGTATGGCCGTATGATGAGTAAGAAAACGGAGTTCGACGCCTGTCTCGGCCTGTTGCGTCAGGTCCTGGTTGTGCGGGGCAAAGACCTATCGGGTCTCGATGAGAAGTACGTGTGGCGGCAGGCCGAGGGCGCTGGGGAAGCTCCCAAGACGGTCGTTTCCTTGGCACCACTTTTGACCGGCAGTGAGTTGCCTGGCCTGCAGGTCGCTGTGGATCCCGTGCCAGCGTCTGCTGTTATGCCTGCAGCGCCGTTTGCGCCTGCAGCGCCGTTTGCGCCTGCAGCGCCGTTTGCGCCTGCAGCGCCGTTTGCGCCTGCAATGCCTTCATTGGATCCCTTTGCATCTGCGCCATCAAATCCAACAACCCCTGGGGGCGTCGTTTCGGTGCCTTCGGGACTCGTCCCGCCTTTCAGGGGCTAAGGAACTCTCAACCGAGCTGCAACCTCACACAAAACATTTCGGGAACTGGTGTATTGGTAATGCTTCGTCTTCACGTCAAGGTTCAACATCCGCAGCCGCGCCATATCGCCCGTGCAGAGAGCATTCTGCGCGGTGGCGGCTTAGCAATCTTTCCCACCGACACGACGTACGGCCTCGGGTGCGATTTGTACGCAAAACGGTCGATCGAACGCATCTATCTTCTCAAGGGGTTGGAGAAGAAACATCGGCTTTCGTTTCTGTGCGGCGACTTGTCAGAGGTGGCGCGGTACGCAGTGGTCGAAGACCGCAACCACAGAATTCTGCGCCACCACGTGCCCGGTCCCTACACCTTTGTTCTGCCAGCCACTCGAGAGGTTCCCCGAGTGGTCCAAAGCAATCGGAGAACCGTTGGCATCCGCATTCCGGAGAGCCCCGTGTGTACGGCGCTCATTCAGGCGTTGGGACACCCCATCATCAGTACGACGGTCGGTCGTGTCGTAAACGGCGATGCCGTGTATAGTAACGATCCAGACGAGATCATCGAGATGTTTGGCAAGTCGATAGATTTGTTGTTGGATGTAGAGACCCTTTATGGCGAGCCCTCGAGCGTTATAGACCTCACGGGTCCCGAGCCAGTGATTTTGCGCAAGGGCCAGGGTGATCTCAGTTGGCTCGGTGGCGGTTGACCGTTGCCATCTTTCCCCTCTTTCCTCAAGAAATTTGACAAGGATCCCATACACGGTAATCTAAGCCCGGCGCCGAGGGTCTGGTTGCGCGACCGGGTCTTTGTCTGGCGTTCGGAGGCTGTGGTGGATTCCAAAGTGCAGTGTGCATCCTGCGGTCGGTTTTTTGTGCCGCGGCTCAGTTTTCAATCAGTGGAGAAGGATGGCGAGCAACACTATTTCTGCTCGCAGGCGTGTCGCAATCCTGCATTGCGCGGTGAAGAAGTGGACTGCGCCATTTGCGGCAAGCGCTTTGTTCCGTCGCTTGCCGTGAATGTCAGCGAGGACGCGCAAGGCCGCAGCTATTTTTGCTCGACGGAGTGCAGGTCAACTCTGGATCTGCAAGCAGAGCGGAAAAAGGTCGAAGCGCCAGCAAGGGTGATCGCGGTTCTCAACCAAAAAGGTGGCACGGCCAAGACGACCTCGGCGGTATCCGTAGCGGCGGGTTTCGCCCATCTCGGCCATCGTACTTTGCTCGTCGACCTCGATCCTCAGGGCAACGTGGCCGTCTCCCTTGGACTGGACAGTCCACGAATGGTGCACCACATCCTGCTGGGCGAAGTTCGGGCAGAGCTCTGTGCCACGCCCGTGCGAGACAACCTTGACGTCATCACGTCGAACCAGAGTTTGGCTGCGGCGGAAATTGCCTTGGCTCGCGCGGCCCCCGCAGACCGCAACGAGCGGTTGAGCCTCGCAATGCGTGGATTGACTGGATACGAGTACATCATACTCGATTGCGCACCGTCGTTGTCTATCCTCAATCAGAATGCTCTGACGTACGCAGGTGAGGTGCTCATCCCGGTGAGTTGTGACTACCTCGCATTGGTGGGAGTCACCCAAGTGCTGCGGACCCTGAGACGGGTCGGTGAACATTTGGGGCGAGACATTCGCATTGCCGGGGTCCTCCCAACGTTCTACGACTCGCGCAATCGTGTGTCCACCGAAGTGGTCTCATACCTGCGCAAGACTTTTGGTGCGCGCACCCTTCCCCCAGTGCGCCGCAACATCAAGCTCACCGAGGCCCCTAGCTTCAAGAAGACCATTTTTGAACATGCACCTGACTCCCACGGAGCACGAGATTATATCCGCGTGGTGGAGTGGTTGCGCACCGGAGAAGGCAAAACTCAGACGACAAGGGCTGCATGATGACAATGAAATCTCGAGCGCAGACAACCACCCGCACTGCTCTCGCTGAAAATCCGCTCGAGGGTGAGCAGTTATTGCTCGACAATCTTTTCGGTAGCTCGATGCGTGTACCTCGGCGGCCACAACCAGCCAAGCAGTTACCCAAACCAGAACACTACAAAGTCGTGTCGATCTCGTTGTACGTAGAAGATATCGAGCGCCTCAATCGCATGGTCAACGAGCTGAAGCGGCGTGGTCATTACAAGGCCAACAAGAGTCAACTGATTCGCCACGCCTTGGCACAGCTTGATCTCGACACGATTCCCAAGACCTGACGCGGGAATTCGACTCGCGGGCACAGCCGTGCCACTATCCGTATGAGGATGAAAGCGGCGAAGAAGAGAGGGCACACGCCCGGTACCCATTTTGGTGACGTCAAGCTCGTCAATATCGAGCTCATGCCTATTCTCGACCAACAGCGGCTTCTCGACTGGCAGCGCGCTCTTTGGTTGTGGATTCCCATCGCGGCATCCCCAGGGGTCTATTCCTTTGCTTGCGGGAAACTGCCGCTCGCCCCCTCGCTTTTGGCGGTGGCCATGGGACTCAGTGCGGCGGCGGTGTTGGCCATTGTCATCAGTCGCAGTGCGGCCCGATTCGGCGTGGGATTCGTGTCGTTGTGTCGAAGCCCGTGGGGTGCACGCGGTGCATCGATTGTTGCCACGGTGCGATGGTGCGTTGGTGTGATCTGGATGGCCGCATGGGCCAGTGAGATAGGGACCTCCACGGGGTGGCTCGTTGTCCGCGGATGCCCAGGCGTTGAGTCTCTGCGCGGCATCGTTGGGTCCCACATCATTCCATGGTTGGTGGCGGGGTCTGTCGTCGTGTCTGCCTGGTGGGTCGCCCGCGGGGGATTGTCGCGAGTGGGTGCAAGTGCCCGTCTTGGCGTGACCGCGGTGGTGGTCGGCCTTTTTGCGCTGGTGGTCATGGGGGGCATGGCCTCGAAGGGTTTCGGCCCATGGCTTAGACGAGATGCTTCCTGGGGTTCGTCGGATGTCGCTGCTGCCGCTGCAGTCGCGCTGCTATTTTCTCTGGTGGGGCTGGTGGCGTGCGGCGACTGGGAACGATTTCGCCAGCAACCAGGTGGTCGCAACAAACTGACAGTGTTGCGGAAGGCTGCCGGGATTGCCGCGCCCTTGGCGATGGTTGTGTTTGGGGTGCTGGTTGCTTTCTCTGGAGCGCTGCTTGCGAGCGCTGCGCAAACAACAGGGGGAGATGTTTCCCGCGGATTGGTGAACCACGTTGCGACCTTCGGGGGCAACGGGTTGGCGGTCGCTGCCGGCCTGGTAGCAGTCGCATTGTGGATCTCGGTGGCTCCGCTGGTGGGTGTGTACAGTTCAGCAATGGCTGTCTGTGGTGTGAGACCGCGGCAATTCACCTATCGTCGATCTGCCTTGCTCACCGTTGTCGCGACTTTGGCGCTGGTGCCGCTCTGGCGTCTTATCGAGGACGCAGGCGTCACCATCGTCGATGTCGCGACTCTCTTGGCACCACCACTCGGTGTCTTGGTCGTGGATGAGTTGCTTGTGCGACGGGGGCGGGTTCTGCTTGACGACCTCTTCACCTTCAGTCGTTTCTATGGCCCTTTGTTTGGCTTTGGGGTGGCGGGGACCTTCGCTCTTGTGGCCGGTTGGTTGTTTCACCCGCGGGTTGTCGAGTGGGCCGGATGGCGATTCGATGGTGACTTGCACGACTTCGTCGGCAATCCCCTGAGCGGGATGGCAGTCGCCGCTCTTGTGTTCATGGTGCTCGGGTCTCTAGAAAGAGTGCTCGTTTGGCAATGGCTCCATCGCGCGAAAAAGGTTCGGCGGCGTGCACCTGAGCCTTCGATCCTGGCTGACGTGTCTACAGCGGGAGTTACCGACCCGCGGTACGTGGGCAAGGAACTCGATGCTTTCGTTGTGGGACCCGTGGCTGAAAATCCAAGGACGAGCAACTCCGAGGTGCCAGCGTTGAATCGACCGGAGGTGAAGAAACCAAAGAGCGATTCCAAACCAAGAGTGCCGCGGGTGCCGCGTGGTGAGGTGGGCGTTGACGCAAAAGCAATGGCTGATGACGAGTGGTGGTCAGGAGAAAAATAGCTACGGGCAGGTCGACGGCGACTTGAGCGAGGATGCTGTGCCGGCGATATAAGTCCCATGCACCGGACCATCGCCGAGGTTGTAGAAAAGGGCACGCCAATCGTGGTGATCAACCACGACGAAGTCGGCCCGTTCGCCTTGTACCAGCCGGCCGCGGTCGTTCAATCCAAGCGCTTTGGCACCGCCACGGGTTGTTGCCCAAAGGGCCTCCTCTAAAGACAGTCCGCAGCGGGTGGCCGCCATGGCGGCACAGGAGCATAGATCCACGAGCATCGATGAACCGGGATTGCAGTCCGTGGCCACAGCGACCTCGCAACCAGAATCGCGAAGTGCTCTGCCATTGGGCCACGGGTCCTTGCCGAGAAACAATGCACAACCGGGGAGTATCGTGGCGACGACGTGAGCTTTGGCGAGCAGCATGCGGCCGGGCTCACGGGTCATCTCGAGGTGGTCCGCTGAGAGAGCGCCAAGCTCGGCGGCGAGCGCCGCACCGCCATGGTCGGTGAGTTGGTCGACGTGTAACTTGAGGCCGAGGCCGTGCTCACGGGCAGCATTGGCGAAGATCCGCGTTTCTGCGAGCGAGAAAGCGATGTCTTCCACGAACACGTCGCAGTAACTCGCGAGCTTCTGGCGCGCCGCCTGCGCAATGACTTGGTGGCAGAATTCGTTGATGTATTGCCTGCGGTTCGTGCACCCAGGGGGGACGACGTGTGCAAGGGCGGTACCGAATATGGATGCGGGAGTCATTGCTGCGAGAGCTTTGGCCGCCCGCAGTTGCTTGAGTTCGAGCTCAGGTGCCATGCCGTAACCGCTCTTGACCTCGACGGTGGTGGTGCCGTGGGCGAGCATCTTCTTGAGTCGGGGTAGGGACTGCAACACCAGATCGTCAACGGAGGCGACGCGCAGGGGCTCGATGGAGCGAAGGATGCCACCGCCAGCTCGGGCGATCTCTTCGTAGGTTTCGCCTCGGGCGCGCCGTGAAAACTCATCGATGCGCTCGCCAGCGAAAACGACATGGGTGTGTGAATCGACCAAGCCTGGAACGACTGCCCTACCATCGAAGTCGATGACGCTCGCATGAACCGCTCGTGGATTTTTTTCGACGGCGACGCGCTCTCCTGCGGCGAGAACAGTCCCGCCATCGACCAACAGGGCGGCGTCGGTGATGACGTCTATCGGCTCCTTTGAGTTGCCCTCGTCGGCATGGGGTTGTACGAGCTCGCTGATACCGACAAACAGGGTCGGCATTAGATTGTCACTCCAGGTATTTTGACGCCGCGCTCCTTGGCGACGGTGATGGCCCTATCATATCCGGCGTCGGCGTGTCGCATGACACCCAGGCCAGGATCACCGTCGAGTACGCGAGCGAGTCTGCGCGCAGCCTCGTTGGTGCCGTCACAAACGATGACCATACCGGCGTGCAAAGAGTAACCGATGCCGACGCCGCCACCGTGATGGAAGCTGACCCAGCTCGCACCATTGACGGCGTTGAGTAGGGCGTTGAGGATCGGCCAATCAGCGATGGCATCGGAACCGTCTTTCATTCCTTCGGTCTCGCGATTGGGGCTTGCCACCGAGCCGCAATCGAGATGATCGCGGCCGATGACGATGGGTGCCTTGACTTCACCAGAGCGCACCAACTCGTTGAATGCCAGGCCAACCCTGCTTCTCTCGCCATATCCGAGCCAACAGATGCGGGAGGGGAGGCCTTGGAACTTGACCTTTTCGCCGGCGAGGTCGAGCCAACGGTGGAGCTCCGCCCGGTCGATGGTCTCCTTGACACACCGATCGGTGCGGGCGATGTCGGCTGGGTCGCCGGACAGCGCCACCCAGCGGAACGGACCCTGTCCCTCACAGAACAACGGGCGAATGTACAACGGCACAAAACCCTGGAACGCGAAGGCGTCCTCGAGGCCACCTTCTTGGGCTTGGCCGCGCAGATTGTTGCCATAGTCGAACACATGCAGACCGCGCTTCTTCATCTCCACCATGGCACCGCAGTGGGCGACCATCGAATCGCGGGACCGCTTCACGTAGGTTGTGGGATCGCTTTGTCGCAGGGCGGCCGCCTCGTCGAGACTCAGGCCGGTCGGCACGTAGCCATTGAGGGGGTCATGGGCCGAGGTCTGGTCGGTGACGAGGTCAAAATCAATCTTGCGCCGCGCAATCTCGGGAAAAACGTCTGCGGCATTGGCGCAAAGAGCGATGGACACCGCTTTCTTGTTACGCTTGGCCTCATTGATGCGAGTGAGGGCGGTGTCGAGATCGGGGGCCACCTCATCGAGGTAGCGATGATCGAGTCGCCGCTGAATACGGGCCGGGTCTATCTCCACGACCAGCATGCAAGCGCCAGCCATGGTTGCCGCGAGGGGTTGCGCGCCCCCCATGCCTCCGAGACCTGCGGTGAGGATGGAGCGGCCGCCGAGATCGGCAACACCGAAGTGATTGCGTCCGGCCGCGAGGAAGGTCTCGTGGGTGCCTTGGAGGATCCCCTGAGTGCCTATGTAGATCCACGATCCGGCGGTCATCTGCCCAAACATGATGAGGCCACGTGCCTCGAGCTCGTGGAAATGTTCCCAATTGGCCCACTTTCCCACCAAGTTGGCATTGGCGATGAGAACTCTCGGGGCGTCGGGGTGAGTTTGGGCAACGCCAACGGGCTTGCCGCTTTGCACGAGGAGGGTTTCGTCGTTGCCGAGCGTCTTCAACGTGCTGATGATGGCATCGTACGCCTCCCACGATCGTGCCGCCTTGCCGGTGCCACCATAAACGATGAGCTCCTCCGGCTTCTCGGCAACTTCCGGATCGAGGTTGTGCATGAGCATGCGCATGGCAGCTTCTTGGATCCAACCTCGGCAAGAAATTTCAGTTCCGCGGGGGGGGTGAACAATGCGGGACATCGGCGACCTCCGTTGCAGAAGGTCGCTCCTAGGCTGCGGATGGGGACGTGTCAACCTGCGCAGTGATTGTGAAACGTACCGTCGCGAGGCCGTCCACGGCAGCCTCGATCTGATCACCTATGCCGATGGTGGAGACGCCGGCCGGGGTTCCGGTGAAGATCAAGTCACCTGGCTGCAGGGTTATGAGTGACGACAACTTGGCTATGAGCTCGGCCGGTGACCAGGTCATGTCGCCGACGTTGCCGCGTTGCCTCTCTTCACCGTTGACCTTGAGCCACAGCTCGGCATTGTTGGGCGGTGGGCCTAGGACGACGATACTGCACGGCGCCGCTTTGTCGAACCCCTTCGCCAGATCCCATGGCTGTCCCTTGCTCTTGGCCTGCCGTTGGAGATCGCGGCGCGTCAGGTCAACACCCACCGCGCAACCAAAGATGTGACCGAGGGCGTCGCTTGCAGCTATGTTCCGGCCGCCTTTGCACAGTGCGAGGACCAGTTCCACTTCGTGTTGCAGATCCTCGGTGGCAGGTGGGTAGGGGACCTCCGTTGTAAACGTGGCGGCGTCTGGGGGCTTGGCGAAGAAACGCGGGGGCTCCCGTGTGGGGTCGGACCCCATCTCGCGGGCGTGGGCCGGGTAGTTTTTCGCCGCGCACCAGACTCTGTTGATTGGGAATGAGAGATTTGTGTCGACCACCGGCAGGGACGGTCGCGCTGGAGCTGCGAAGACGTATTGGGCTGTCATTAAGTTTCCCTCGCACGAAACGCAATGAAGGTCCATGTGCCGCCGAGCCTATCGAGCCTATCGAGCGGTGAGGGCGAGCGCCGGGTCGTGCAATTCCACCGAACTGTCGTCACTCGAGAAGGTGTATAACCATGCGAGCCCGGGGGAGTGCGCATGGATCTCAATGCCCATTCCCTCTTCGTCTTCAACAGTTGAGGCTACGAGCTCGTAGGTGAATCCAGGGATCTGCTGAGTTGGCAACGGATGGATTTCGCTTCGGTCATCGAGAGGAGTCCAACTCCAATCAAACTTGAGATCAAAAGTTCCCCCGGCGGTGACGACCTGGTCATCTTCTGTCCAGACAACATCGTCTGCTGTGGCTGCAGCGACGAGCGACATTTCAATACCAGTCATCACCACGCCGTTCGGGAAAGCAGGACGTGGGTTGACGACGATGTCATCAAAGAAGAACGTCAGGGCATCCATCCAAAAGGTGTCCTCTTGGTGCACCCGCACGTGGCCTCCAGCAATCGGCAAGGTCATGCTTGGCTCTTGGACCAGTGTTCCAGCCAAGGCGAAAGTTAGATCCGATGGATACTGGCTGTTTGCGGGCAGCTTCAGCGACTGCCCGTGCAAGAGCATATCCCCTAGGGTCACCGCCGTCTGCTCGTTCTCGTCGATGCGGGAATGATCGCGTTGGGGAACATTCTGCCCGCAGCCCACTGCTACCAGAAAAAGCACAGCTACCAGAGGCGGATGGAATGTGTTCATCACGATTCCTCCTTCATGTGGTTTGAAGTCCCACATAGGCCCACAGATGCAATGCGTCAATGACGATCGTACTGTGGCCGTCCACTGTTGGCTCGGATCTCGTTTCGCCGAGCATGCCGAGTATGCTTAGCGTGACCCGATGACCAATTTGCTGGATTTGTGG
This sequence comes from Deltaproteobacteria bacterium RIFOXYA12_FULL_58_15, assembly GCA_001798605.1. Taxonomy (GTDB): domain Bacteria; phylum Myxococcota; class XYA12-FULL-58-9; order XYA12-FULL-58-9; family XYA12-FULL-58-9; genus XYA12-FULL-58-9. Next base: position 14,355 of record MGST01000375.1, read on the forward strand.
TACTTGTACCCTCTACATTTGCAGCCGGCGGGCAAGCAAGGCGGACTATTTGCGAATCATCACCTACAACATCCGCAAGGGCAAAGGGGCAACAGGCAACAGAGTCCACGCCGTGGGCAACGTCGCCCGCGCCCTATCGGACCACGCTTCAGATTTGGTCTTGTGTCAGGAGGTGTTCCACCCAAGTGGCGACGGACAATCGCAGACCGATTCGCTGGCCCGAGCGCTCGGCATGTCATGTTACTACGGCGGCAACAAAAAGCGGCGGGTGGGGCACCATGGCAACGCCACCTTCACATCAATGGTGGTGGACCACGTAGAGAACTTCGATTTGACGATCGGCAAAGTGGAAAGGCGAGGTGCCCTCTACACTCGAGTTTGCGCTCCCTTCCTCCTGCATGTCGTCAATGTTCACTTGAGTCTGAGTCATCAACGGCGCCTGGCACAAATTTACCGTCTTGGCCGAATCCTGCGGCAGGTGGTGCCTGAGTCGGAGCCGGTCCTTTTGGCCGGCGACTTCAACGACTGGGGGCGTCTACTGCACCGTACGATCGTCGATGAGTTGGGGTTCGTCGACGCCTTCGCCGACGTGCCGGTGCTGACTTGGCACGCAAAACGTCCGGTTTTGTCCCTCGATCGTGTCTATGTTCGTCATCTCGAAGTGGCCGATGCCAGACGCTTGTCGGGGGTTCCCTGGAGCAACCTGTCGGACCACCTGCCTCTCGAAGTGGAGGCGCACATCGCCAATACTGCTGCGTCTCAGGTGCATTGACAGCAACTCTTGACGAGCCTAGATAGGGCTCGATTGGAGCAATGAGGATCATGGTCCGGGTCTTGTCTCAAGAAACTATTGCCAACATTGAGAAGCTGTTTCCCCGCTACCCAACACGCATGGCGGTGCTGATTCCCGCTTTGCATCTGGCACAGAACCAGGTTGGGCACATCTCAGAGGAAGTGGAACTCGACATAGCCGAGCTCTTAGATGTGCCGCCGACGCGGGTCCGCGAGGTTGCAACTTTCTATACGATGTTTCACACCAAGACGGCTGGCAAGCACACCGTGCGCATTTGTCGCAATCTCTCGTGTCAGCTGCGCGGTGCTGAGCAGATCATGCAGAAGGCCAAAGAGGTGCTCGGCATCGACTTTGGTGAAACGACGGCAGACGGTCGGATCACACTGGAGCACGACGAGTGTCTGGCCGCTTGTGGCACCGGGCCGGCGTTGTGGTGCGACGATAACCTGGTGGAAAACCTCACCGAAGAGAAGCTCGAGAAGTTTCTAGTGGGGCTCAAATGACCACACATCCCTATGCACCCCAAGGATTTGAGGTCACGCTGAGCAAGCGTTGGTTTGTCGCCAAGGGCTACACCTACGAGACCTATGTCAAGGACGGTGGTTATGAGGGCCTCAAGAAGGCGCTTGCCCTCGAGCCTGGCGAAGTCATCGACACGGTCAAAAAGTGCAATCTGCGTGGGCGTGGTGGTGCTGGTTTCCCTGCGGGTATCAAATGGAGCTTCGTACCCAAAGAGGCAGAGAAGCCGAAATATCTGGTGGTAAACGGCGATGAGTCAGAGCCGGGCACCTACAAAGACCGCTACGTCCTGTCTCGCGATCCGCACATGGTGATTGAGGGTGCGGCCATCGCGGCGTACGCCATCGGTGCCCATCAGATCTACTTCTATCTGCGCGGTGAGTTCGGTCTGCCGCGTCGTCGACTCGAAGCGGCGGTTGCCGAAGCCTATGACAAGGGCATTCTCGGCGATTCTGTTCTGGGCAAGCCCTACAAGCTCAACGCTGCGGTGCATCGTGGAGCTGGAGCCTACATCTGCGGTGAAGAGACGGCGCTGCTCGAGAGCCTCGAGGGCAAGATTGGCAGGCCGCGGTTGAAGCCACCCTTTCCAGCCGTCGTCGGCGCGTTTGGCGGCCCAACCATTGTCAACAACGTCGAGACTCTGTCGTGTGTGCCACTGATCTTCACCCGTGGTGTCGATTGGTTCCTGAGCATGGGCTCGGCGAAGAATGGCGGTCCAAAGATCATTTGCCTCTCTGGCCACGTTGAGCGGCCTGGTGTTTACGAGGTTCCTAACGGCTTCCCGTGCAACAAGCTCATCGAGCTGGCTGGCGGTGTCTGGAAAGGGCGCAAGCTCAAGGCCGTCATTCCTGGGGGTAGCTCGACGCCCTTGTTGGTGCCGCATGCATGTCAGGCGCTGGCAGCCGAGGGGGCGCCCGAGAGTGATTGGCCGTTGGAAACTGACACGCCGCTGGATTTCGACTCTGTGGCGAGGGCGGGGTCGATGTTTGGCAGCGCTGGCATGATCGTGCTCGACGAGAACACCTGCATGGTGCGGACACTGGCCATCCTCGGCAACTTTTATGCGCACGAGTCGTGTGGACAATGCACACCGTGTCGTGAGGGTACCGGCTGGAACACCAAGATGCTTTGGCGTCTCGAGCGGGGTGAGGCCACCGAAGACGACATCGACACGATCAACTCGGCCTCGTCGCACATGCTCGGCATGACTATTTGTCCGCTCGCCGATGCGTTCGCGATGCCGGTGCAGAGCTACCTCAAGAAGTTCCGTGAAGAGTTTGTCGAGCACGTTCGGCGAAAGGGCTGTTGGTTCCCACCGTTTGAGCTTTCGCCCCACGGCGATCCGTTTTGGGAGGACACACCCTGATGAGCGCGTTTTTTGCCCATAGCGGTCTCGATTCTGTCGAAGGATGGTTTTTTTATCTGGGTGCCGCAGTTGCCGTGGTTGGCGCCCTGATGACGGTGCTGTCTAGGAGCCCATTGCGGGGGGCCCTGTGGCTGATCGTCTCCCTGTGCTCGGTGGCGGTGCTTTATCTTCTTCTCGGTGCGTCGTTTGTCGCGGCCATGCAAGTGTTGGTTTACGCCGGCGCGATCATGGTTCTGTTTATCTTTGTTATCATGTTGCTCAATCTAGGACCTGACGCGGGGGTGCGGCCGGCGTATCTGTCGGTGGCCAAAGTCTTGGGCTTGGGTGCCGCGGCGTATTTCACCTTTCAGATTGTGACATCGGTATCAGGGGGAAAAGCACAGGCGGTGGATGGCACGGTCAAGGCAGTCGGTACCTTGCTGCTTGGCAACTACTTGTTTGCGTTCGAGGCGATCTCGGTTCTGCTCCTCGTCGCGGTGGTTGGGGCAGTGGTGTTAGGTATGAAGAGGCTGACATGATTGACTCGGTGATTGGACCTACGCATTTCATCACAGTGGCGGCGCTCTTGTTTGGCATCGGTGCAGCGGGTGCTATCTGGCGGCGCAACGCTCTGATGGTGTTGATGAGCATAGAGCTCATGCTCAACGCCGCTAACATCGTATTTGTTGCCTACGGCCGTCAATATGGCGACAACGGCAGCCATGCCATCGCATTCTTCGTCATGGCAATTGCTGCCGCTGAGGCCGCCGTTGGCCTCGCCATCCTCATCGGTATCTTCCGTACCCGCCAGACCATTGAGGTCGACGAGCTCGACGCCCTGCGCGACGAGACCTGAACCGGAGGAAGTCCGAATGGAAGCGCGGCGGTGAACTGAGGGGCCTGTGCCGATTTTTGTCCCTCGAGAGTCCCTTGCGGGTCGAGCAGAAGACGGCGCTATCATGGCGTTGTTGTTGATGGAGGAGAGAATCATGAAACGGCATATCTCGGTCCTGGGAGTTGTTATAGGTGCAATGGCCAGTGCGTGTGGCACGGGTAGCGGGGCAACAACGGTGCAACCGGCACCCGAAGGCTACGACGAATTGCAGGCACGAGTGTTCGCGCAACCTGTCGAAAACGTTTACGTTGCCGTTGAATCGGCGACCGAAAACCTTGGGTGGAAACTCGCCACTGTTGACCGCGATGCCGGGACGTTCGTCCTTCAAGCGCCAACGAGTATCTGGACTTGGGGCGACACCATCACTGCAATTGTGAAGAAACAATCTGACACCGAGACCCGCGTTGACCTGACTTCGACAACTGGTCAGATGCATGACTGGGGAAAAAACAAGGACAACATTGAGGCACTCTACGCGGCCATAGACAAGGGCTTGAAGCCGTAAACATATCATTACGTTCCATATCGGCACGCCGACATGCACTTTCAATTCCTGTTGCGCGCATGGCGTGACTTGCGAGCCATGCTCCGGCTAGCCTCGAGACAAAGACAATCCGTTTGTTGAAATGGCCACCGAAATTCTTTGGGTGACTCCTCAAGACGCGCACCGATTCTTGTCCGTAGACTCCGCCTGCCGTGTCAACTAGAAGAAAGCGCGATGACGTTTGTGCGCGACATGGGAGAGGCATACCGGTCTCACATCACAATGGTGAGAGGACGGGCTTTGAGGATTCTGGGCGTCGAAGCGGCTGCGCAGGATGTGGCGCAGGAGACCTTCATGAAGCTTCTGGAGTACCGGCGCAAGGGGATTTCGGAGGACAATACGGCCGCTTTCCTGTACCGTGCCGCAACGAATCTCGCATTGAACCGTCTGCGAGATGCCAAGAGAAGACAAGAACTCCTGGAGGAGCAGGCTTCTCACACGTCACCATCCGCGTCCGATCCAACCGACAGACCAGCGTTACGCAGAATCCTGGGGCTGGTTGGCCGCGAGGAGGCAGAGATAGCAATCTACTACTACGTCGATGGGATGGAACAGGAGGAGATTGCGGAGTTGCTTCAAATGGAGCGACGGACAGTTGGAAGACGGCTTGAGCGGTTCTGCGCCAAGGCTCAGAAGCTTTTGGGGCTGAGCACGGAGAATCACAGCAATGACTGAACTCTTTGCGCGTCCGAAGCCATCTCGGGATTGTCTTTCGGCGTGGCAGATCTCGCGTTTCGCGCTTGGCGATGTCGCTGAACGGGAACGAGCGGTTTTTCAAGAGCATCTGGGGCGATGTGAGCATTGTGCGGCGCGCGTCCAAGAGGAAGTAAGACAGGTCGATGCTGCCAAGTACGAGCGTATTCCAGGAGAGTTGTTGGCCACCCATACGCCATCGTCCAAAACCAATCTTTTATGGCTGTGGAAACCGGCTGGTGCGATGGTCGCGGTTGGCTTTGCTGCTGTTTTTCTTGTCGCTCTACCACAACGGGAGGACAGCGGGACGCGAATGAAGGGGGACATAGGCATCTCGCTGACCGTGATGCGTGATGGTTCAACGCTGTTCAATGATACCCCCGTAGAGCAGATCCAGTCGCTCAGACCTGGTGACCAACTGCGCCTGCGAGTTCACGGACCAAGTGACACATGGGTCGTGGTACAGGGCTGGGAGAAGTCCACTTGGGTTGAATACTATGTCGGGGCAATCAGCACCGACCGATGGCTGCCGATTGGTGTTGAGGTTACGTCCGAGAGGGAAACGAGATTGAAGGTATTTCTCTGCACGGGGGTGTCTGACAAATACATGGCTGGGCGTTTCACCTCTGAAGGGAAATGCCAAGAACGTGAGCTTGAACTGTAGGTCTACCACATGCTGGTTCGTGTCATTGGGATAGCAGCGGTCGTCATGTTTTCTGCGTTGAAGACCAACGCGATGGAAAACCGCTACGCTCTTTTGGTTGGTGCCAACCATGGAGATTCCGGAGAGACCCCGCTGCGATACGCCCTCGACGATATTCAACGTATGGGCGAAACGTTGCGCCGTCTCGGTGGATTCCTACCCGACAACATGGTGATTCTGGAGGAACCGTCTGCCGATCGCGTCCGTGACGCTCTTGCGCGACTCAATGCAAGAATACGATCCGAGCAGAGTGCACAAACAAACACTTTGCTCATGGTTTTCTATTCCGGCCACGCGGATGCTCTGTCTTTGCATCTCAAGGGGACCCATCTTCCCTGGGACGAGCTGCGCAACCAGACAGCAGGCTCGTCGGCAACTGCTCGCATCCTCGTGGTTGACGCATGTCGATCTGGACAAGCCACGCGTGTGAAGGGAACAAAGCTAACTGAGCCATTTGCCTTGCCAGCGTTGGACGCACCTGCCCCAGAGGGTTTCGCCGTTCTGTCGTCAACGACAGCGGGCGAGAGTGCCCAAGAATCCGATGAGCTGGGAAGCTCGTTCTTCACACACCACTTTCTGGCAGCATTACACGGCGTTGCTGATGACAACGAAGACGGAAACGTGACACTGGCTGAGGCTTTTCAGTATGCATCCGACAGGACGGTCGCGAGTACGGCCTCAACAATGGCCGGTCTCCAACATCCAACCTATTTTTACGATCTGAAGGGGCGTGCTGACTTGGTGCTATCCCGTCCAGGTCAGGGCGAAAAACTCGGTGGGTTGAAGCTTTCAGGATCAGGGCAATACTTGATCAGGGAGAACGGTCCCCACGGAGCCTTGGCTCTTGAAGCCAACATTCGCAACGAGCCTCGCACCGCTTGGCTCAAACCTGGGCGATATTTCATACAGCGACGTCTCCCGGAGCGCTTTTTTGAAGGACACGTAACTTTGAAAGATGTCGGAGTCATCGACCTCGCACAAATCGACATGCGGACAATAGAATACGCCCAGCTCGCCAGAAAAGGCGGACAAGTCAGGAAGGCATTTTCTGTTGGCATGTGGGCCGGGGCCGAAACGCCTGTGCTTCCTGGATTCTCGTTTCCATGGACAACAAAAGCTTCTTTTGCTTGGGATATGTCAGCAGTGACACTCGACGCAAACCTGGCCTTGATGCGCAGTGGTCATGACGGTGAAGCTCTGGATAGTACGCTCACTGGCATTGCGGCTGCTATTGGCGCACGTAAGGTTTTTGACGTCGGGGCGTTTGCGTTGTCTGGGGGACTCAAAATTGGTGGAGTGTATTTTGACCAACGGTATTCTGGAAAGCGTTTGGCCCCGCCGCGAAAACGATTGGCTCCTATTGTTGATGCCTTGGTGAGATCAGACGTCCATCTCCCCTGGGGATTCTTCGTCGGCCTAGAGTCCACACTGCGAGTTTCGTATTTGCGCCAAAAGACCGGCCTTTTTTCCGTGGAGGCGCGGACGCCGGTTCAGGGCATCTTTCTCGCCGGGATTGGAAAATCGTGGTGATCTCTTTGTCCGCAATTTGTCGGTCGCGGGTCATCTTGGCGAACCATGAACGCGCCCAAAAACAACGGGCGCAAAGGAGCCAAGAATGAAAACGCTGAACACCAAAATCCTGACAGTTGTGGGAGTCACCCTGATTGCCGCAGCTTGCGGCGACGATCTGACAGACAAGACCTATCAAGGGGAACCGCGGTTTGTGGTAAACGGAGTGGTGCAATCGCTCGACGCCTCGACTGCGACCGTGGACACCTTTGTTGGCGTGGTCTGGTACAATTTCGCCAAGAACGGAGACACGATTAGCACCCAAGTTGCCTCTGTGTCAGATGCAAGCTTCCCGTCTGAGTTCACCCTTGCTCTGTACGACGAGCCGGCGTCAGAAGATCTCAACGACTATTCTGATGCAGAAAGGGGAACTCGAGGCTATGTCGGTACTGGTTTTATCGTGGCCTTCGATGACCTCGACGGCGATGGAAGTCTTACGACCTCGGGCGAGATGGAACCTGCTCCCGGTGATGACCTTTTGCGCGGCATGGCACCCGGCCACATCGCGATCTTCGCCCGAGACGTCAACGAGACTCTGCGAACACTTCTTGCGCAGGAGAACATGCTGATTGTTAACCCGGAGGCTATGGTCCCAGGTTTCAATCTTGCACGCACTGTCTGTGCCGAAGGGGACGAAGCGTTTGACATGCTTGAGATCGTACCCAATGAGTCGGTACCCCTGGAGTCGATGGAGTACATCGACAACAACGATTCGCTGTGCCTTAACTTCACCTGAGCGGCGTATTCAGGACCATCAAGATCAACCTCGTGATTCTTTCGACTAACTTCCTCACTGGCGACAGGGTGCTCGACGACACACCTCCTCAGCAGGACGATTGGCGGGCAAAGTCCAAGCAAGAAGGAGCGCATGGAGAAAGGAGAAAAAGCCTTTGCAACTCGTAACTCCCGTACCCCGCACCTCTTGGATCCTTGATCCCTTTCTACATCGACCACTCGCTCCCCACAGCGGCACCATGACGTAACCTCGCCATCGGCGCACGGGGAAGGCGTATCGCCCCCCGAAACCGTGCCATGACATTCAAGTGTGAGCAACAAGAGGGCGGGAAGCACCACGCAGGCGGCCCTGGAGTTGACGCAATCAATTTTGTCAGCCAAACCAGCCAGCACGGCTCTACAATCTACCTCTAGAATGACCACAAGAATGTCTTTCATGATTGCGGTGCATGCGGTGCACTCTAGAGTAGATTCGACTTCAAGGAAATCGGTACACTTGGCCCGATGCGCGCGTATCTTTGGCTATCTGTTCTCGTGCATGGGTGCGTGCTGGAGTACGGAACTTTTATGACTTGAGTACTGGCGATAGCTTCGTGGTACAAATTGGCCCCTGACGTGCGCGTGACACCTGTGGGCCGTGGATGGGGTTCACATTTGTGGGAAAGGAAAGCCGATGGTTCGCAATTTCACCCCTAGGGCAGTTTGTTTCGTTTGCATGGTGACACTCGCCGGTTGTGACCAGCAACCGAGTTACAGTGGTCGTACCCTCTCATCGTGGATGTACGACATCGATTCGGAGCAGGATTTTGAGCGGCGCAACGCTTGCGAGGCCATCGGCGAGATGGGGGTGCCGGCGCAGAAGGCCATTCCGAAGTTGGTCGAGCGACTCGATGACTCGAATCCTGGCGTGCGCGAGTTCGCGGAGCTCGCATTGGCCAAGATGGGGCAGCCCGCTGTGGTGCCACTGGAAAGCGCGCTTGCTCGAGACGAACCGGTGATTCGGCTGCACGCGGCCGCTGCGCTCATCAACATTGACGCCAAGCACGCAAAAGCTGGCGAGGAGCTTGTGTCTGCGGTCACCGGTGTTGGTAATGCCGATCTGTCAGACAAGGCTCGGGATGTCTTGGTTGCACTCGGCGAACCTGGCGCGGCGCTACTGCAATCGCGATTGAACGATCCCTACACTCCTGTCCGACTGTTCCTGGTGAAGACCATGGGCAAGATTGGCAAGAAGGCGTCGTCGTCGGTGCCCGCACTTGCCGAGCTTGCGAGGACCGACAAGGATCAACAGGTACGTCTAGCCGCCATCAAGGCAATGGCCATGATTGGACCTGCCACGGCGGTGGAGACGACTTTCCGAGAGCTTCTCGAAGATCCCGACGAGGATGTGGCTGGCACAGCCGGATCGATGTTGGCATTCGTGGGGACGAGAGAATCGGCGACCGGCACCGAAGGCGTTGGTGAAGAGAAGACCGACAAGGACGCGGTCGGCAAGACGGAACATCTCAACATCGTGAATCAACCAGCCGACGAGTGAAGCGCTCATGTTGAAAACGTTGCGTGCGATGCTGCCCGAGGGGTGCCGGCCGAGGGTGCTGGTTGTGGGCGATTTGATCCTCGATGAATACCTGACGGGCAAGGTCAACAGGATCTCGCCGGAGGCGCCGGTACCAGTTTTGGAATCGATGCATCGGCACGCTGTGCCCGGTGGCGCCGCT
>MGST01000375.1:23917-24211 GCA_001798605.1 Deltaproteobacteria bacterium RIFOXYA12_FULL_58_15
TCCGCCACCTTGCAGAACATCACCTATGATTACGATGTTGTAGGCAATATCAATACCATCGCAGATTCCAATGGCGCCACTCCGCCTGTTGTGCAGACTCAATCCTTCACCTACGATGAATTGGACAGACTGCTCAGTTCCAACGTCACCGGCGGGACGAATGGCAAGTACAGCGAAGGCTACACCTACGAGATCGGCACCGGCAACCTGAAAACCAAAGGTAATGAGACTCCCAACACCTACACCTACGATACAACTCACAAGCATGCAGTGGCGAGTCTCTCGAACGGAAAT
>MGST01000375.1:24224-24366 GCA_001798605.1 Deltaproteobacteria bacterium RIFOXYA12_FULL_58_15
ACGCCAACGGCAACATGACCTCGCGCCACGTTCTGGAAGGAACGATTTTCAAGGACTTCACCCTGAATTATGATGCTGAAAACAGACTGGTCTCTGTGACCGGCGCGGCGACGGCCAACTTCTACTACGATGCGGATGGGAA
>MGST01000376.1 GCA_001798605.1 Deltaproteobacteria bacterium RIFOXYA12_FULL_58_15
GTGCAACCGGCGCCGGATAGCTTCGGCCATGACTTCGTTGGCGATGATGAAGGCTTGGAAGACCTTGGCGTCGTTCAGGGCATCGAGCCCCTCGGCGATGCGCTTTTTTGCCCGCTCGGCGGACTGCATGAGGCTCTCGGCAACCTCGGTGCGACCAGCGTTGTCGAAGGTGACCTTCTTCTGCTCTGCGAGCCAGCCTGCGTACGCCTTGGTGATGGCTTCGAGCTTGCCGCGCACTTCGGCCGCCTTCTTACACTTGGCCAGCGCGTCCATGGTGAGCTCGACACCCGAGATCCCCTTCGTCTCGACGCGCTCCACCTCAAAGAGGGGCACCCATGTCGTGTGTGCGCTCCTGCAAACGCCATCTTCGCGATCGGCGTGGGTGGCGCAGTTGTGGCCCACGGCTAGCTCAAACGCGTGGCGGTATTGGAGATCGGCGATCCGTTCGTCAGTGTCGTCGGTGAACTGGCCGCGCAAATTGGGCCTTGGCACCAAGCCTTCGTTGCAGACGACGCGAAGCTGGACCTGAAAGGCGAACGCCTGATCCCGCTCGGCATCCGGCGCTGGATCTCGATTGTTGACGATAAACACCGACACGGCCTTGGTGCCGGCTGGCACCAACTCGCCGTTGGTGTCGCTCACCTTGCGCACCAGCGTGACGAGCTTGAGACCAAACGAGTCTGGTACCGCAACGCCGGCGCGTCTCCCCGAAGTCTTGCCTACGTCCACGGTGAGCTCTGCCCGTCGCGCCGTGCGCCGCCACTGTTGCCAGCCCTCGGCTGGCCCCTCAACTTCGCGGGCTTGTTCTTTGGGCAATAGGGCGTAGTCGCCCCAGGTCACCACGACAGCGAGTGTCTTGGCCTTCTGTGGCACCAGAACGCTCATGCCCATAGAAGAAGGGAAGTACGCTTTGCGAGCCGAGGTCTTCTCGGGCGCCGCATCTTCGTCGGCGTCAGAGTCGCCCTCGCCGAGTTCCTCGTCGCTGTCGGGATCGGCCTTTTGTTCGAGCGCAGCTTCGTGTGGAACGAGAAACCCGGTGAGATACCAGCGTGACGGTGCCTGGGGCAGCACTTCGGTGGCGAGGAGGCTGTCGTGGCCGGGACCAACGAGGTCGAGCTCAAGGGCTTCAACCAAACTGGCGCGGACTTCGGCGGATGTTGTCGTCATGCCAGCACCAGTTTTCGCTGGGGCAAATCCAGACCCGCGCCCTGGAGCTTGCGTGCCTGCGGCATGCCAGCGCGAATCGTGATGGGTGCGCCCGTGGCGAGCCAGAAGAAGCATCTCGCGCCCTTGGCGCGACACGTAACGGCGTTCAATTCTCGCGCCTCAGTCTGGAGCCAGTTTTTGAGCCAGGAGAGCTTCTTCAACACAGTGTCTACGTCGTTGGCAGCCCCCGGATGAACCTCCACCCATATCGCTGCCTCCGGTTTGCCGGGTTGGGCGAGGCCGATTCCGTAATCCCACCGATTGGCGCTCCGATGTGCAGACGTTCCGGCCAACGCGGCGTCGAGGTCAATGCTGCCCTTGAACCTGCGCGGGTCCGGACACTCAATGAGGGCGCGGTGTTCGCCCTTCAGCGCCTGTTTCCCCGGTTTGTACGCGCCGTTCACCGGAGTCGGCGCAGAAGTCACCGCTTGTTGAAAAGTGGTCTTCACCTATTTCCCCTGCTGTGCTCGCGACACCACCCGAGAAACAATTTCACCCACGCGGCCGCTGAATTCACTGAGGCCACCCCAACCAGACTCGGCGGTCGCCTCCGCACCCGGGTCAAGCCCGGAAATGTCAACAACAGCGCCGTCACGTTGGAAATAGTGGACAGCCATGTCCGCCCGAAGGGCCGCGGCAGCTAGGGCCTTGGTGGGCGGACTGGAACGCAGATCAAAGAGGTCGAGAACGTCTTGTGCTTTGCCTTTCTGCTCTTTCATCACGCGCAAAGCCCACACCACATCGAGCACGTGGGGCGAATGTGTAGACAGACACACACGATAGCCGCGCCTGACGAGTTCCAAGACCAGCAACACGGTCGTTGAGATGGCGTTGGGGTGAAGCCCCATCTCCAGCTCTTCGATGACGACCCATTTCAACTTGCCTCGCCGAGAAACCTTCGTCGGCGGCATCAACCAATAGAGGCCCAACAGAAGTGGCACAAACTCACGTTGTCCTGCCGACCAAACCAAATAGGGGAGCTCGGCCTTCCCGGTTGGGTCATGCAACACCATTCGTTTCTGGAGCCTGTCGGTGCTGGTTTTGAGACCAAAACCACCAAAGATGTGCTCCTCGATCTTGTCCCTAAACTCTGCCTTGAGACGCCTGCTCTGCGGGAACAGGTCCGCCGTGCGAGCAAACTCGGTTTGCACCAATTGGTGAAGCTTCTCGCTGAACTCTCGAACCACAAAAGGGTCATCAGAACGGTAGTCGGAGAAAGGTCGCGTCGTTCCCTCCCGTAAACTGAGCACGCGCTGAGCGGGAATAAAAAACAACCGCTCGCTTGCGCTCTTATTGCCTCGCTGAAATGACGCAGGTGCGACAGCCTCGCCGTCCTTCACGATCTCGGTCCTGCCGGTTTCGAACAGCCCCGACATGCCTCCACCGAAGTACAGCTCGAAAAACTGTTCCGGCGAGTCCCAAGTGTGGTTGAACCGCCTGAGCTCGTTGACGATTGAACCGTGGTCTACGAGTAACTTCACGAGCTGGAGCAGGATGCTCTTGCCTGTTGCCTGTGGGCCCACAAATACGGTGAGATCGCCGAAACCGATGTCGGCTAACTTGACCGGACCGAGATTCTTCACTTGCAGATGCTTCATATTCTCCTCACACCTGGCCATATCGTCTGTGTGCTCATATCGTGATCCCAGCCAAATGCACGGTGCTTAGCTCCTTGGATCCAGGTAGTCGGAATACCAGAGGTTGCCGAGCGGGAGCCCCTCGGCCACAAGCTCTCGAACAGTGGCATCGTCGGCTGCCCGACGCACCGTCGAAAAGCCGTCTGCGCCCTTCTCTAGAATCCAGACCTCATCTGGGGCCAGCGCGTTCACCAGGTAAGGCTGATGGGTCGTCAGGAAGATCTGCGGCGCGGGCTTTTTCCCGTTGGCGTGCGCTCGAAATTCGGTGGCCAACGCCTCCAACAGCTTGTGATAGAGGCCGTTCTCTGGCTCCTCGATGCAGATGAACGGTGCCGGCTCAGGGTCTTCGAGGAGGAGCAGGTAGGCAAACATCTTGAGCGTTCCGTCAGACATTTGCTGCGCAAGGAACGGATCCCGAAAGGGTCCATCGTTGAAGCGGAGCAAGAGCCGCTTGTCCTCTGTGGGTTTGGTGTCGATGCTGCGAATGCCAGGGATCTTTTTGCCGATACGCGAAAGAACTTCCTTGAGCTCTTGGGGATGCTCACGCTCCATGAACTGAACGACGTTGCCGATATTGTCGCCATGGATGTTCAGGTGCTTCTGCGGGCCGGCAAGCGGCAAGCCTCGCGCCGCGTCGGGTGTGAAATAGCTCAAGTACCAACCCTGGATGAAATTGCGAAATCGGGTGATGCGCGGGTGCTCCTTGAGGGCGCCAAGGGTTGCGATAGCGAGCTTGCGGTTATCGGTGAGCTCAACGGGCACGCGTGCCGCATCCTCACCCTCGAAGGTTTCCTCACCGGACCACGCCAAGCCCTTCCCGTCGTCAAGAATGAGAAAGGCGAAAGGCTGGCCGCTCCTGCCCTGCTTCTTTCGCCATTGACGCAGACATTCCCTCTGCACGTAGGGACGCCCTTTCTTGTCGGCGCCAATGGAGAGCTCGTAGGTAATCGGACGGTCGGCGGCACTTTCTCGATAGTAGATTTCAAAACGAATTGGACCGGTCTGGCCCGCAGACAGAAGCCTGGAAAGCCCACCACGCTGCCGAGCGTCACATGCTTCTTCCACTCCAAGCGAAAGACAGTCGGAGAGAAACCCGAAGGCGTCGAAGAGTGTGCTTTTGCCGGATCCGTTCTTGCCGATGACAGCCACGAGTGACCTGAGGGGATCGTTCTTCTTCTGGTTCCACAGACAACCCAGAGTCAAGTCTCGCAGCGCTCGGTAGTTCTGAATTCGTATTCCTTCAATGATGGGCATCACTCACTCCTTCGGGGCTTCAGAACAGCTTCTTCTGCCCCACTGCTTCGGCTGCTTCCTGCTTCTTGGCTTTGGCGGAGGTCTTCCCACTCTTCTTGCCACTCTTCTTGCCGCTGCCCTTGGCTGCCCCATCGGACTGCGCAGGTTTCAGCCTCGCCTCATCCCCGAGCTTCCTCTCCTCGGCCGCCCGCTGGGCGTTCAGCTCCAGAAGACGCGCCAACACCTCGTCGCGGATCTCATCGGGCCAACGGTAGCGCCAGGGTTTCTTGCGCCTGCGCGTTCGGCCTGAGTTCTCATCTTCGTCCTCGTCATCCTCTTCGTAGTCGAGGATGAACTCGCACTTGGGTTTGATGTCGCTCCAGCCGTAGGCGTCGAGCACGGCACGATCCATGGCGTCGTGCAGCTCGCGCAACTTTAGGATTCCCGGCAAGGTTTCGTCGGGGTCGTGGAAACGGTTGTATGTT
>MGST01000377.1 GCA_001798605.1 Deltaproteobacteria bacterium RIFOXYA12_FULL_58_15
TTTTGACAAGAGACAGGCCGACAAGGTGCTGACTCCGCTGGGCATCGAGAATCTCGTTCTCGGCTTATTGGCGCGCCAACCGCCGGAGCCCCAATGGAACGGTTGTCTGATCTTCTCGGGTGAGACGCCCCTCGACCCGACATGCACCCGTTGTGTTGCCATGTATGGACCACACGCCGACGCTGTGCAGCAACGGTTGGTCGAGACACTCGAGAGTCTCGATATTCCGGTGCTCGGTGTCTATGAAGGCGGGCCCGAGGTACAGCTCGCGATTACCAGAGTCAGGGATGGGAAGTGGGGTGAGCCCTAAAGGCGGAGTTCAAAGTCAACGGCAGTTGTTTGAGCCAACCGATCTCCAAGCATGCCCACAGCCCAATGAGAATTGCTTCGGCGGCATCCGTCCGCAACGACGTCGTCTTGGGGATACCGGACCAGGCGATGACCCGCTGGGCCAGTTGACGCGCATGGCGTTTTGCCTCAACCCCACTCCGTTGTTCGCAAGGATGCATAAGCACCTGCCGCCATTGGTGCGCTGAAACAAGTCGAACCGAAACGCCGCGTTTCTGTGCAGGCTTGGACCAAATAACACCCAGGCGAGAATCTCCCTCGAGGATGAGCCATTCCAAAGAACGCTCGGTGGCCAAGATCTGCCATGCCGCGCGGCGCAACCGCTCAGAACTGCCGATATTGTGTGAGCGATGCCAACAAAGGCAACCATTGCTGTTGTACAGAGCGAGACCCATCTTCAGCCCCAGGTCGACCGCAAGAAGGTGACTCCTCGCCGTGTCGCGTTCCATTTTCGCGGCGACTACCAAGCGCAGCCGCGCTGTTGAACGGTTGCGACGAAACATGCGACGGACCTGTCGTACTCAGCCTCGACGTTCGCAGGAAAATAGCAGGCGGGCAACTCAGCGCTACGTCGGTGATAGGCAATACATTCGCAACACATTCCTTTGCGCGAACACGGCTCATACGTGCAATTGCAGCCCTTCATGTTTTTGCTCTCGTTGCATGTCTTCGGCTTGGCCATGGGTTGCTCCTACGGGCTTTTGGTCCAAACAATAACACCATAAATCTGTTCCATCGAACAGAAGTCGAAGCGCCAGTGGAGAAGATTCAAAACATCACCAGATTCATTGTGGCCAAAGTATCACCAGAACTCGAAGAACACGGGTCGGAAACAATGACCTGATGTCGAGGCAAAGGCATCGTGCCGCACCTTTGGGCCCTTGACAGATTCTTGATCGGCTCCGTTGTTGCTTTTTGCCCAGTGTAACGCCAAACTCGGTCTGTGGATTTCTTCTCCCACCAACGAAGGGCGCGGAGAAATAGCGGCGTGCTCGTTGGCGTGTTCTTCGTTGCCACGGCGCTGACTGTCTCTGCTGTCTATGGCCTGGCCCTCATTTTGGTGAATGGCTTCGCATTATACAGTCCTTCGACATGGGATTCTGGGGGCCCGTCGTGGCAGTGGTGGTGCCCGCGTGTGGCCGGGTGGGTCTGCGGGCCGTTGGCTCTGATGATTCTTGCTGCGACGTGGTACACCATCCGTAAGCTCGGTGACGATGGTGGCAGCGTGGCAGAATGGCTTGGCGGCACGTGGGTTCCTCCCGATGCACAAGGGCTTGTCGAGCGACGTCTGTTGAATATTGTCGAGGAGATGGCACTGGCGGCTGGGGTCGCCATTCCGAGGGTATATCTGCTTGTCGGGGAGCAGGGTATCAATGCCTTCGCGGCTGGGTTGAGCCAAGAAGGTGCTGCGGTTGCGGTCACCCAAGGTGCGGTCGAGAAATTGTCCAGGGATGAGTTGCAGGGCGTCGTCGCGCACGAGTTCAGCCACATTCTCAATAGCGATATTCGCTTGAATCTGCGACTGCTGGGCGTTCTGGCGGGTATCCTGCTCTTGAGTGATTTGGGGCGTTGGATGATCCGCATAGGTAGCGTCGGGCGAAGCGGCGAGCCCCGCGGCAATGGCTTCGTCATACTCCTGGGCGTGGCGCTGTTCCTCGTTGGCTCCGTTGGCTTTTTTGTCGGGCGAGTCATCAAAGCCGGCGTTTCCCGCCAGCGAGAGTACCTCGCCGACGCCGCAGCCGTGCAGTTCACCCGCAACCCACACGGCATTGGTCTTGCTCTAGCCAAGATCGCGAACCATTCCTTTGGCTCGTGGATCAATCGTCGCCATGCCGAAGACGCGAGCCACCTGTTTTTTGCCGATGGCATTGGCGGTTGGCTCGGGTCAATGTTGTCGACGCATCCACCCCTATCTGAGCGCGTGAGACGAGTGCTGCCTGGACAGAAGGTGGAGTTGCCGCCGGCGGCTGACTGGGGTTTGCCGCAGGACCCGGCCTGCTCCGGGGTTGTCTCCAAGTTGTTTGACGGGCTTGCGGCAGCCACCAACGAATCCACTATCGCTGTGACCGCTCTGCAGGCACGGGATGAAATCGGTCGATTGCAGCCCGGAGGGGCAGCAGTCGGGCAGGCTGTGTTGGCCGCGTTGGGTGAAGACCTTCATGCCAGAGCGGCTACTCCCGTTGGCGCAATGGCCATCGTTTATGGTTTGCTCAGCAGAGACAACATCACCAGCGGCAAAGAGGCCTTGCACCGGGCTGCTGCTCAGCATCTCGACGCCGAAACAACCATCGAGCTCAAGGCCGTATTTCCGCAGATTGCCCAGCTCGACCGAAGTCTATGGCTGCCCCTCACGGAGCTCGCGTTAGCAACTCTGCGCCAGTTGTCGAAGGAGGAATTGCCGTCTTTTCTTCGTGGCATTCAAACCTTTTGTGAGCTCGACTGCGACGTCAGCGTCTTTGAGATCGTGTTGCAGCGTTTGGTTCGACACCGTTTGATGAGGGGCGGTGGCCGCCGATCTTCGCGACCGAGTTTCGTTTCGTTGGTGCCACTTCGGCAAGATGTCGAGATTGTCATGACGGCTCTGGCTATGGCTGGCCACGGAAACAACGAAGCGGTGTTGGCAGCCTACAGTGCCGGGCTTTCGGCCATAAACAGTTGGGATGCGTCGCCGTCGAGCTCCATTCTTCAGCGTCCGCGCTTCCAGGCTCTCGATGGCGCAATGGAACGCATTGGCCGCTCGGTTTGGTCGGTGCGGGAGAGAATCGTCAACGGATGTATTGAGTGCGTGTTTCATGATGGCAAGGTAACCGTTGAAGAGGCGGAGCTGTTGCGGGCGTTGCTAGAAGCTGTCGATTGCCCGATTCCACCGTTTTTCGCTGCACCCCATCCAATCAGGCAACAAGTCGAGAAAGCCGCAACCAACTAGCCGCATTGGCCACCGAGAAGTCGCACATAGGCGATGCCGCTAGCCAGTCATAAGCCGCGTACGGAGCATACGCGGTCCAACCCGGTGAGCATCTCTTCTGCAGCGTCGCGTTTTCCGACTAGACACGCGAAGAGCCGAGGTATAGAATTTATACCGTGCATTTTGAGTTCAACGAACTGAAAAGCAGGGCAAACAGACAAAAGCACGGCATTGATTTCGAACGCGCGCAAGCCCTCTGGAATGACCCCTACGTGCTCGAAATTCCGGCGCGCACTACGGACGAAGAAAGGTTTCTAGTGGTAGGAAAGATCGGCAGGAAGCACTGGTCGGCGGTGATCACGTATCGGGAGGGGAAGACGCGGATCATTTCGGTGCGGCGCTCGCGGCCGGAGGAGGTGGCTCTGTATGAAGGCTAATGAGTTGGACAAGCACTTTGAAATGGGTGAGGACATCTCCAAGTATCTTGAGGTCTCCAAGGCACACAGGCCCAATCAAGTGCAGAGGCGTGTGAACGTGGATTTCCCGATCTGGATGATCCGTTCGCTGGATAGAGAGGCACGCCGACTCGGTGTACCGCGCCAGTCGGTGATCAAGGTATGGCTTGCAGAGCGATTGAACGAGATGAAGAAGACCGGTTGACACCCAATCGCCAACACCAAGGAAAATCCGCCAGATTTAACCACTAGGAGATCGTTTGTTTTCACGATCTTGCCGACCTTAGTAGGCACCTTGCGGGCCATTGTCCGTCGGCGTTGCTCGGAACCCAAATCCAATGTCTGTCTACTTATCGAGAGCAACGAGCGTGCCCCCGTTGTTCACCCAAGGTCGGCCGTCGCCGGCGGCGTCCGGGATCCTGGCGATGACGTCGCGTGGGTGGCGCGTGACAAAGGCACCGTTGGGAATGCTGCGACCGCTTGCGAGCCAAAAGCCGGTGCCAATGCGACTGTTGTGACCAAAGGCAGAGCCCAAAAACTGCGTCCCGGTCGAGTGTAGCTCACCATCGAGGGGTACGCGGATGTCGCGATCAAAGTTGACGTCCATGGAGAAGCCGGCCCCCGTGGTGATGGCGCGGCGACCGAGGACGCAGGCTTGCATCAGATACTGACCCGCGAACGCCTCGGGGTAGAGGACGCTGCCTCGTAAGGTTGTGAGTTGTGCGACCACAGCGTTTGGTCCGACGGTGCTCACCTCCACCTGCGCGCCGGTCATGATGTTGGCACCGTCACCGATGGTGGAGAACAGGATGCGCGCATGGGGGCCGACGGTGACGTTGTCGCCGAGTGTGCTGCCTTCGATGACGGCCGTGGGGTGAATATCGCAACCACCGCCGATATTGTTGATCTTGCCGAGCACTCGCCACTTGTTGCCCGACAGACCGCGAATTACGGCCCACAACGCCCGAACTACCCATTTCCACTTCGGTACCCGCCTGGCGATGGAGGCCGCCGCCGCCTGGTTTGCCCAGAGAATGTGGACCCAGTGATGCAGGGTCATCACTGGATGTCGCGGCAACGCAATTTCTGCCTTGCCGCCGAGTCCAGGAGGTAGGGGCATCTCGAAGCGATCTTCCTCCGGGTCGATGACAACTTCCACAGGCTCGCCGTCATCGCCGCCGTCACTGACCCAACGCACTTTTTCGAAGCGCCAACCCTGTTCGGTTGCGGTCACGTGTGACTGCACCGGTGTGGTGCTCTTTCCAAAAAGAGACCTTTTGAGAACGAGTACGGCGTTTCGGCCGGCGGCTTGGCTGACAAATCGGGAGAGCACGGGACCGGTGGTGAACAGATTGTCGGGTATGACGAGGCAGGGAGGTGTTGGCGAATCCATGCGTTGCAAACCTGCTTCGGCCAGCATCTCTTTTTGCCACTCGCTCAAGGGGCGATTGCCGATGGGAATGTCTGCTGGTGCGTCATCGAATGGCAACACCTGACGACCACTGGGCTCGATGTAGACTCTGGCCATGGCAATGCTCCTCTGATGACATTCATGGTGAAAACTGCGGCGACACGCTACCCAGCCGAGACAGGCAGCTCAAGCCCGATCAAGGAAACGACCAAGTCGTCGCGGCGTGTCGAGGCGACCGCGACATCGCAGTCGTGGGCGATGACGCCTCTTGTTATCCGTGGTCAGTTGGCTAAGATCGCCACATGGATTTGCCTCGCGACGCGGCCAAGAGCCCCATCTTCGTCGTTGGCACCAGCCGTTCGGGGACGACCCTGTTACGCATGATGCTGTGTGCGCATCCACGTATTTACCTTACCCACGAGGCCTCCTTCTACCTGTGGGAGTCGGCCTTTCCGTGGAGGAAGCGCAGCCCAGAGGATTATACGCGCCATTATTTGCAGACTTTCTCATTCAAGTGGTTGCGATTGGATCCGCGCCCCATCCTGGAGAAGTTGCCCCAACCCCTCGAGCGGGAACAGGTGCCGGTTCTCTACACGGAGATCATGAAGGCCAAAGCCGCCGAGTATGGAAAGGTCCGCTTTGGCGACAAGACGCCGAGTCATACGGGCAAGCTGCAGCAAATCTTTCGCGATTATCCCGACGCCCGGGTGGTGCGCATCGTTCGCGACCCACGTGGCGTTGTCAAATCCTTATCCCGCATGCCATGGGCGTCCCGCAGCATCATCGCCGGTAGCCTGCACTGCGAGATCGAGCGCAAACAGGCGGCTCGTTTCAAAGACCGCATCCTTGCGGTACGTTTTGAAGACCTTCTCGCCGACACTCGCCGAGTCATGCACGAAGTTCTCGATTTTGTCGGCGAGCCGTGGAACGACAACGTTCTCGACCACTGTGCCCACGTTCCAAAGCCGAGCGATCTCCCACCTGTGCCATGGTTTCAGCTGGCAGAAAAGAAGCGCAGCAAGCCGTCGGCCGAGTGGTCAGAGTATGGACCCAAGGAGATTCGCTTGATCGAACGACTCAACCGCGGTGGCCTTGAGGACATGGGTTACACCCCTTCCCAACTCGACGAAGAGCCGGGTCGCCTCTCGGTGCTACTGCGTTGGTTCACCGATCTGCCCGAGTTTTTGCGCTTTGCATATCGCTTCGCAAGGCTCGCGTGGTCCACGCGGGATCCAGTTGCCAACCCCGACCCGTGGTCCGCGCCTGCGTTTAGGCAACTTAACCCCAGCGCCTGGCAGCTTTATCCCGGTTTCGAGATGCCAAAGACCCCAGAGTTGCCCGAGGGTTGGGACACCTCTCGACCTTTACCCTCCTGAGCGTTGAGCCATTGTCTGGTTGATTCAGTCTGTTGGGCTCATTCGGGCTCATTCAGTCATTCGACCGTGTCGAGTATTGTGCTAACGTGCCATCGCGGGGTCATTGACCACGGAGTAGGCAATGAGACGGTTTGGTTGGTTTCCGACGACGCTGGGGATTGTTTGTTTGGGGCTCGGGTTCGGGTTCGGCTGCGCCGAGGAAACTCCGCCCATAACCAATCCCCACTACAATGGTGGCGATCCGCTCATTGGGGGTGACACAAAAGGCGACGACACCCTCACGGGCGACACCCGTTTGGGCGACGGGGGTGGGCCCGGTGGCCAAGGCGTCATCTACGCGATGAGTGGCACTTTTCAATATGTGGCCACTTTTCACACTTCGAGTTTGCAGGTTTCCTTTGGGCCTCGTCGGGCGAGCGACCCGAATTGCTCTGTGGTTGATGCAGGAGCATGCTCGAAAACGACATGCGTGAGCGGTGGAGCAAGGCCCAGCGCAGGAGCAATTGCTGTAACCGGGGGATTGCAGACTCCCGTTGCGTCCCCTGATTCGAATGGGATTTACACCGTGTCAGGTCTCGCCTCCAGTCAATCCCTGTTCTCCACCGGGACATCCCTCTCTGTGACGGCAACGGGTGCCGATGTTCCTGCCTTTACCGAATCGGTGGTGACGCCAGTGTCCATCACTGTCAGCTCACCTACGTTCACCACGGGCGCTATTACCGTGGACACCTCTGCTGACCTGAGTGTGGCTTGGAGTGGTGCCACCGCCGGCGAGGTGCTGTTGGTTGCGGGGGGGACGATTTCAGCGAGCAGCTCCACCGTTGTGATGTATTGCCGCTATGACGCCGTCGATGGCAGCGGCACCGTTCCGGCTTCAATCCTGAGTGGTTTCTCGAGCGTCGACACCCACAGTGTCTTGGCGGTTGGGCTGGCAAGCGTAAACGAATTTACGCTCGGCAATTGGGATGTGAGAATCTTGGCGCACCAGGTCGCTGATGGCGGTGGCTCCAGCATTGGCTTCGCCGCAGGCCGCGCCGAATTCCAGTAAGGCTACTAGCATGGCAGCCGCTGATGAAAGGACGAGTGACCATGTCAGCAGACGTGGTGCACATTTCGCAATCGTTGGGGTTGAACGACTCGACCAACGATTCCGGTGGGTTGACCCACTTCCGGGGGCAGCATACAAGACCGCCAACTATGACCGCACAAGCAACCACACTGGCCGATTTGAACCTGATGGCTGAACAGGGCGGGGGCCCGAAGAGAATCGAAAAGCAGCACGATGCGGGCAAGCTCACAGCTCGCGAGCGTATCGATGTCCTGCTGGATCCAGGCAGTTTTGTTGAGATCGACAAATTTGCCACCCACCGATGCACTGATTTTGGCATGACCGACAAAAAGTTCCTCGGGGATGGAGTCGTCACAGGATACGGCAACATCGGTGGCCGCCAGGTGTTCGTCTACGCCCAGGATTTCACCGTTTTCGGCGGATCCCTGGGTTTGGTGCATGCGCAGAAGATATGCAAGATCATGGATCTCGCCACCGAGGTGGGGGCTCCTGTGATTGGACTTGCAGATTCCGGCGGTGCCCGCATTCAGGAAGGCGTCGCTTCCCTCGCGGGCTATGCAGAAATTTTCTTGCGTAACACCCTCGCCTCAGGTGTGGTGCCGCAGATCTCTTGCATCCTCGGTCCTTGCGCAGGCGGCGCCGTCTACTCGCCGGCGATCACCGACTTCGTGTTCATGGTGCAGGGCACGAGCTACATGTTCATCACTGGACCTGACGTCATCAAGACCGTTACTCACGAAGAGGTGACGAAGGAAGAGCTCGGTGGCGGTCGCACTCACAACTCCAAGAGCGGTGTGGCACATTTTCTCACGCCCGATGACGCGACCTGCATGCTCGAGGTGCAGAAGCTGTTCTCATACTTGCCGTCGAACAACGCAGAGGATCCACCGGTGGTCGAGTGTACTGACGATCCAAATCGTCGTGCGCCGGAGCTCAAGGACGTTGTGCCGGAGAACCCAAACAAACCGTACGATATCAAGATCATCATCAAGGCTATAGCCGACGACGGAGACTTCTTCGAGGTGCAGTCGCACTTCGCGCAAAACATTGTGGTTGGCTTCGCGCGCATGGCGGGTCGATCGGTGGGTATCGTCGCCAACCAGCCCGCGCACCTCGCCGGTTGTCTCGACATCGGTGCCTCGGTCAAGGGCGCGCGCTTTGTCCGCTTCTGTGACTGCTTCAACATCCCGTTGGTCATCCTTGAGGATGTTCCGGGCTTCTTGCCTGGAACCGATCAAGAGTTCGGCGGCATCATCAAACACGGTGCCAAGCTCTTGTATGCTTTTGCCGAGGCGACAGTGCCGAAGATTACTGTCATCACGCGCAAGTCTTACGGTGGTGCCTACTGCGTGATGGCATCAAAACACATCCGCGCCGACGTCAATCTCGCTTTCCCAGGTGCCGAAATTGCAGTCATGGGGCCCGAGGGTGCGGTTAACATCATCTTCAGAAATGAGATTGCAACGGCAGCGGACCCCGAAGCCGAACGCAAACGTCTCATCGACGAATACCGCACGACCTTTGCCAATCCATACAAGGCGGCTGAGCTGGGTTATGTGGATGAGGTGATTGCTCCCGAGATGTTGCGGCCGCGTTTGATTCGGTCGCTCGAGATGCTACGCGACAAACGCCAAACCAATCTGCCGCGCAAGCACGGCAACATTCCCCTGTGAGTTGATGAGTTGGTGAGTTGGTGAGTTGATGAGTTGATGAGTTGGTGAGTTGGTGAATGCGGGGAGAAAATCCGCTTTTGTGAGTGAGCAGAAATTCCGCTTTGAGCGAGAATCATAGGAATCAAATGGGCAAGCCATCTCGTCGGATCAACAAGGTTCTCATCGCCAATCGCGGTGAGATAGCAGTGCGCGTGGCTCGAACGCTCAGGGAGATGGACATCGTTCCTGTGGCTGTCTACTCCGACGTCGACCGCATCGCACCTCACGTGCGCGCCTGTTACGAGGCGTACCCTATCGGCCCAGCACCAGCACCACAGAGCTATCTTCGAGGCGATGCGGTGATTGAGGCCGCGAAGAAAGCAGGTGCCGACGCCATTCATCCCGGCTATGGCTTCTTGTCGGAGAATGCCGCGTTTGTCGAAGCTGTCGAAGCTGCGGGTCTGATTTTCATTGGTCCCTCCGCCAACGCGATGCGAGTGATGGGTTCGAAGACCGCGGCTCGCAACAAGATGAAGGCCGCCGGCGTGCCTTGTGTTCCCGGATCCGAAGGCGCCATCGACAACGTCGAAGAGGTCAAGAAGGTCGCCGACCAAATGGGTTACCCCGTGGTGCTCAAGGCCTCTGCGGGCGGCGGCGGCAAGGGCATGCGCCTCGTCCATGATGTCTCGGAGATGGACAGCGCCTTTCGCAGCGCCCGCTCCGAGGCGAAGAATGCCTTTGGCGACGACACGGTTTACATCGAGAAAGCCATCATCAATCCGCACCATGTCGAGATCCAAGTGTTTGGTGGCAATGATGGCAAGGCCGTCTGGCTCGGCGAGCGCGAGTGCTCGATGCAACGCCGGCACCAGAAGGTCATCGAGGAGACGCCTTCGTTGGCGATCAACGAAGAGGTTCGCTGCAAGATGGGCGAAGTTGCCTGTCGCGCTGCTGAAGCGGTTAACTATGTGGGGGCTGGAACTATCGAGTTCCTCACAGATTCCGACATGAACTTCTACTTCCTCGAGATGAACACCCGGCTTCAGGTAGAGCATCCCGTCACCGAGTTGTGTTGCGGCGTGGACCTTGTCGAGGGCCAGGTGCGCGTCGCTCAAGGTGAGCCGTTGCCGTGGAAGCAGGAGGACATTGTCCGCACCGGTCACGCCATCGAAGTGCGCCTCTATGCCGAGGATCCCAGCAAGAACTTCATGCCAGCGCCGGGACACATTGATGAATTGATATTGCCTCACGGTCCTGGCATTCGCGTCGATTGCGGTGTGGCATCAGGTTACGACGTCCCGCAGCACTACGACCCCATGATCGCGAAGATGTGTGCGTGGGCGGAGGATCGCGATGGTGCTCGGCGCCGTTTGATTCGGGCTCTCTCGGAGACTGCGGTCAAGGGCATCACCACCAACAGACTGTTCTTGCGCAGGCTACTCGAGCTCAATGAGTTCGTTGCGGGCAAGTACCATACGGGTTCCATTGCCGAGATGATGGCTGCCGGAGACGCAGCACCATCAGATGAGATTCTCGATGCTGGGGTGATTGCCGCGGCGGTCAACAGGTATCGCCGCGATTCCCGTTCCACGCGACGTGAGCCACAGAGTCAGTCGTCGTCGGGGACGCTCTGGCGCAGTCATGGTTGGCGTCGAGGAGGTCGGGCATGAACTACGTAGCACTCGTGGGTGAACAGAAGCGTCAGGTTGAGCTCACCGAGCTCGAAGACGGAAAGTTTCGTGTGGTCATTGATGGCCGCGAGTTGTTCGTCGATGCTCGTGCGGTCGCAGACACCACTTTATCTTTGATGATCGACGGTCAGGTCTACAACATCGAATCTGAGCTCGACCCTGCCGGCCATGGCGAGAATTTTTCGATCCGCGGTGAGGTCGTCAACGTGGAAGTCCTCGACCTCCGGTCGATGCAACTACGCCAGGCTAAGACCTTGACCGGAGGTGTCGATGGGCCCGCCGAGATTGCAGCGCCGATGCCCGGCAAGATCGTGGCGATCTTGGTTGAAGAGGGCCAACAGGTCGAAGAAGGCCAAGGGCTCGTCGTCGTCGAGGCGATGAAGATGGAAAACGAGCTCAAGTCTCCGCGTGCGGGTGTGGTGAAAAATCTCACCGCTCAGAAGGACGCCACCGTCGAGAGCGGTCTGGTCCTCTGCGTGATTGAGTAGACCCTCGTTATCCCCAAGACTTGATTGGCAATGGCTTGGAGGTTCCAGGAAATTTTGTTCTTGCGGCGCTCGTCGATAGAGTTAGGATCTTCGTTGGTCAAGGAGGTCACATGTGTAAGGTCGCCTTTGTGTCGATTCTGTTCTTTTGCTCGACAGCGTTGGCGGGAATGGGGCCCATCCCAGGTGAGGAGAGATTTGCAGGGTTGACTGAGGAAGGGCAGAACTCTGGCGGTGCCGCCTTGATGTTTGGTGGCATTGGCGAAGATTTCTTTCTTCAAATCCAGCCCCGCCTTGATTTCAACTTCGGCAAGATTGGCTTGGGTGTGCAGGTACCACTCAACCTACGGATCATCGACAACAAACCAAAGAACAAAGACGACTTTGGCGGAATCATCCGCGAGGAAGATTGGGACGAGTTCTCGGACTTTCTCAAGGTTGTCCGCTACGTACGCTATGGCCACAAGCACAGTGACGATCTCCTCTATCTACGTGTGGGCGAGATAGCTGCTGATCTCGGGCATGGCACTATCATGGCCCGCTACATGAACAACGTCGATGTCAACACCTTCCGTCTCGGCAGTCAGGTCGATGTGTACACCAATTACGGCGGCGTCGAGACGGTGGTAAGCGACTATGGCAGCTTTGTCGAAGGGCCCGAATCGCGACTCTTTGCCTTCCGCGGCTATTTCAAGCCCTACGCTTTGATCGACCCCGAGTCGTTCCTCAACATGTTTGCCGTCGGTTTCAGTGTCGCAACAGATCTCAATGCGCCGCGCGCCGTGGCACGGATTCGAAATGCGGACGGGGATCTCGTCAATGATCTCGATCCTGATGGGAACTTCAAGATTGACAAAGATTCGGCACAAACGGTCTACGGATTCGATCTCGAGGCACAAGTCATCAATACGGATATGCTCAAGATCACGCCCTACACCGATCTCAACTTCATTGGCAACGCTGGGTGGGGCTGGCATCTGGGTTCTCTGTTCACCTTCAGTTTCCCCATAGGCTTCGATTTGGTGATTCCGGCGAGACTCGAGTATCGCCGCTTTCGTACCGATTACATTCCGAGCTATTTCTCCACCTTCTACGAGATCGAGCGCTACGCCTTTGGCTCGGGGGCTCCCAAGGCCAAGTTCGTCGGTGACCTCCCCGACGACAAGGGCATCAACGGCTTCTACGGAGACCTCGCGTTTAGTTTTGCCGGTTTGGTGCAGATCGGTGCGGTCTACGAGGATTATGACAACTCACCGGGCCCGACGTTCGCAGCGTTCATGTCCGTTCCAGCGCTCGAAGTCATTCAGTTCAAGGCCTATTACACCCGGGCTGGCATCCAAGACTTCGGCGATGTCTTCGTGCTTGACGAGCGCTCCCTGTTGGTGGCTGAGGCACGCTATGAGCTTGTGATGTACGTGTACCTCGTCGGCCGATTCACCCGGCGATGGGTGCCAGCCAACGATGGCCAAGGATTCGATGCCAAGGATGACTGGAACGCCGGCATCGAGTTATCGTTCAGCTTCTGACCTCGGGAAACGATTGCTATTGAAGTCTCGCAAACGCTACCATGCCGTACCAACGCCGTCCTTTCCGGTGGCGGTTGCCTTCTTCCTGCTCACCAATGCGGTGTTCTACTTCATGGCACATGGCTGGTATTCGCAGCGACAGCTCGCTGAGCACGGCGAGAGGCTTACCGCCCTCATCACGCACAAGTGGAAAGCGGCCCGTTGGGGCGACGATTATTACATAGGCTACGCGTTCACCGATGACAGTGGGGAGCAACATTCCAACAGCGCGCGCATCAAGGGTGACAGCCAGAGTTTCTACACCCTTGGTGAACAAGTAGAAGTGCTTGTCGACCCACAGAGGCCTAGCCGATCTGCATTGGTCGAAAAGTCCCATCTATCCGTCATGGAACGGATGTCCACCGCCCCCAGCACGGCAGGCCTCACTGGCATTCTGGCCCTGATGAGCTGGTGGGTGTTCATCGCCCGTTTGCGTCGCAGTTGGCGCAAACTGCACCGAACCAACGAGAGAAGGTGAATAGCGTTGCATGTAACGCACGAGATCGTTAACATGTTACATGTAACAACAGGCGCTGGAGGTGGTTATGAAGACGAGCGTATCAGCGCGGGTCCGGAAGCACCGCGCGGCATTGCGGAAATCAGGGTTGCGTCCTGTGCAGATTTGGGTACCCGACACTCGGCGTCCCGGTTTCGCTGCGGAATGCCGTCGCCAGTCGATGCAGTTGAATGGAGATGCGCATGAGCGAGACATCGCCGATTGGCTTGAGGCAGCAGCCGACCGTAAGGGCTGGCAATGAGGCGTGGCGATCTGGTGACGGTGGCCCTGCAAGGAGATTCAGGCAAGCCGCGCCCGGCACTGGTGATCCAGCCCGATTTGTTCGACGTGCATCCTTCCGTGACGATCTTGCCCGTGACGGGTGAGTTGCGCGCCGCGCCACTGTTTCGTATCGCGGTGGATCCGGGTGAATTGAACGGACTGGATAAGCCATCGCAGGTGATGGTGGATAAGCCACAATCGGTCGCACGAGAGAAGATTGGCGCAGTGTTTGGTCATCTGGACGACGAGACAATGATGACGGTAAATCGGGCACTGGCGGTTTTCCTTGGCTTTGCCTGAACAGTTATGAAACTGCCGAGGCAAGAAGAGGTGGGGCATGACTTCCTTATGGTGCATGGAAAACTTCTGGTGGGTTCTGGGGATCACTCTGATTGTGTTGGAGTTCTTCCTGCCCGGACTCGTGTCAGTGTTCATTGGCCTGGGTGCCGTCACTGTAGCGTTGTTGTTGCATTTTCAGGTAGTCGACGGATTGATCGCGCAGTTTATGACTTGGATTGCAGCGTCGTTGGTCTACATCTTCTCTCTGCGCCTGCTCGTCATGCGTTGGTATCCGAGCAACACCGAACGAAAGGACGTCGAGGCGGATGACGATTTGATTGGCAAGCGAACGAGAGTGGTAGAGGAAATCCCGGAGGGAGGTGGGGTTGGCCGGGTAGCCCATACAGATACAACGTGGAAAGCAGTCAGCCGAGATGGGAAGGGAATCCCCGTTGGCGCAGAGGTCACCATTGTGGGACGCGACAACATTACGTGGATCGTTGAACTGATTTCACAGAACCGGAGTCATTGAAATGTATACTGGCATAGCTATTGGCATCATCGTTTTGTCCATCCTGTTCTTCAAGATGCTGGTCATTGTTTCACAACGCGAAAACTACATCGTGGAACGTTTGGGCAAATACTCTCGAACCCTAGGGCCGGGCATTCACCTGCTAATTCCTCTCGTCGACCGGGTGGCCTACAAGCAGGAGATGCGCGAGCAGGTCATCGACATCCCCCCCCAGAGCGTCATCACCAGCGACAATATCCAGGTGGAAATCGATGGTTTGCTCTATCTCAAAGTTATGGACTCAGCGAAGGCCAGCTATGGAATCGGCGACTACATGGCGGCGAGTATCAATCTCGCGCAGACCACCATGCGATCAGAAGTCGGTAAGATAACCTTGGGTGAAACATTTTCTGAACGTGAACAGGTCAACGCAAAGATTATCAGCGAAATTGACAAAGCCTCCGACCCCTGGGGCGTGAAGGTTCTGCGCTACGAGATAAAAGACATCGCTCCCACCTACCACGTCATAGAAACCTTGGAAAAACAAATGGAGGCTGAGCGAGAGAAGCGAGCTGAAATAACGCGCGCTACCGCGGAGAAGGAAAAGCTCATCAATGTCTCCGAGGGCGAACGGCAAAAGGCCATCAACCTATCGGAGGGCGAACAGCAGAAACGCGTGAACGAAGCAGAAGGTCGGGCCGAATCGATACGCCTGCAAGCAGAGGCCTCGGCGAAGGCCCTAAACATGATCACCGAAGCAACCAATGGTCCGGGCGGCAGAGCGGCGCTGAGGATGCGCTTGATCGAACAATACATCGTTCAGCTCGGCGACATCATGGACGGCAATGAGGTTTCTCTCTTCCCTGCCAATCTTGCGTCGTTGATGGGTGTGGTGGACGAGCTGCGCAACAACAAGGCACCGGTGTTTCAAGGAGGCGAGCGATGAAGCTAGACCTGATATTCTTGACCTGTGTTCTTGGTCTTCTTTTTCTCTACGTGATTGTCGCCTTGTTCAAATCGATCCGCTTGGTTCCGGCGCAAACGGAATTCATTGTGGAGCGATTCGGCCGCTATCTCGTGACTCTCAAGGCGGGTTTCCACATTCTTTTCCCGTTTATTGACAAGGTCGCCTACACCCAGAATCTCAAAGAGCGAACCATTGATGTGCCGCCGCAGAACTGTTTCACCAAAGACGAGATCAGAGTTGAGGTGGACGGCGTCATCTACATGCAGGTGTTCGATAGCGCTCGTGCCAGCTATGGCATCACTAATTATCAATATGCTGCTGTGCAGCTCGCGCAGACAACGACGCGGGCTGTTATTGGTACCTTGGAGTTGGACCGAACCTTTGAAGAGCGTGAGGCCATCAGTGGACGCGTCGTTCATGTGTTGGATGAAGCTGCATCAAAATGGGGCGTACGCATCTTGCGCTTCGAGATCAAGAATCTGGTACCGCCAGAGTCGGTTCGCCAATCCATGGAAAAGCAGGTCACGGCTGAACGTAACCGCCGCGCCATCGTCCAGAAGGCCGTAGGTGCGAGGCAGGCGCTCATCAATACTTCCGAAGGTCAAATGCGGGAGATGGTCAATCAATCCGAAGGTGAAAAACAGCGCCGCATCAATGAGGCCCAGGGCATCGCAGCAGAGACGTTGGCGATTGGCGGCGCCACAGCGGAGTCGATTCGCAAGATTGGTGCAGCCATCAGTGCTCCCGGCGGCGAGAATGCTGTGAAGCTGGAGTTGGGGCAGCGGTATATTCAGGTGCTCAGTCGTCTCAAGGGCAACAGAGTGGTGATGGGCGGCAACCTCGCCAACATGAACGAGATGTTGAAGGCGTTGGATCTGGAAGTGTAAACGCAGGAGATGATAGTTACCTCAAGGTGGCGGTGGCGGCACCGGGAACATCATCAAGTGATACCGAGTTCAGCAAATGCGGCACGGGCGTAAGCATCGGCCAGATCCCGTGCGACCCAATCGGCACCGGCATCGCTCAGGTCTCTGGCAGAATAGGGACCCGACGCCACCGCCAAACATCGGGCGTCATTTGCCCTGGCTGCGGCGACGTCAGACGGCGTGTCGCCGATGATCAGTACCTCGCACCCATCTTTATCGGTGCCCAAGTGGTCACGTCCCCGCTCAATCCCCGCGGCGATGACCTGGCGACGGTCCTCGTGGTCAGAGCCATAGCCGCCGAACGCGAAGCGCCCGTCCAGGCCGACTCTGTCAAGCTTGATCCGGGCCCCTCTCTCCATGTTGCCCGTGCCGAGACCCAAGGCGACGTCTGCCCTGTGCTGCAACCATTGTGTCAACGCGTGCGCTCCGGGTTTAGCGACCGCATTGCGGGTGTTTGCGACAATGTTGGGTAGCAGACAGAGATAGGTGTCGAGGATCGACCGCATCACAGTGTCGCTATCCTCAACTCCGCGAGCCTGCAGGGTGGCGCGCACGATGGATGGGTCGGTCATGCCCGCCAATTTGACATCTCGGGTGGCATCCGGGATACCCAACCGGGCCAAGAATGCAGCATCTAAGGCCGCCTTCCCCGCGCCCGCCATGGTTAGCAAGGTGCCGTCGATATCAAACAGGGCGATGAGTGCGTGCATCACGCCTGAAGTTATCGTTCAGCATGTGCTATTGTTGCTGGATAGGAAATGAGGGGGTTGGAAGCAATCCCAATCGGTTAACGTGTTCCTCTATGGCCAAACACGTTACAAACGGCTACTCTCGAGTTGATGACTGATGCGGCCGAGGAGATCCTTTTTCAAGCGCTCGAGTTGTCCGTAGACCAGCGGGCCGAATTGGTCGCACGTTTGCTGGAGAGCCTCGATGGCGAGCCGGACGAGGACGTTGAGGCGGCGTGGGCAGCCGAAATCCAACGGCGTGTGCAGAAGGTCCGTTCTGGGCAAGCACAGTTTGATGATTGGGATGCAGTCAAGGAACGGCTTCGCCCGTAGCTGATGCCCAAACGAATCCGGATAGCGGCTGAGGCAGAAGAAGAACTCCGCAGCGCCATTGCCTGGTACAACGAACGTCGTCCTAAACTTGGTGACGAACTCTATGCTGAAGCCGTTGATGCACTAGACCGACTGAGGGAGACGCCAGTCGGTGCAGTTCCAGCGCATGGCAGCACGGCAGTTCCAGCGCCTGGCAGCACGGCCAAAGATCCTGTTTGGCGCGTATTCCTCAAGCGCTTCCCGTATTCGGTTGTGTATATGGTGAAAGGTGAGGAGATCCAGGTCATTGCTTTCGCTCACTTCAAGCGGCGACCAGGGTATTGGAGAAAGTAGCCACGCTGGCCTTCGGCGCTTGGTTTCTTCGCATCCAAACACATGCCTGCCAGTTCCGTTCTCTGGTCCACCTTGCCGATGGAGGCGGATCCAGTGGGCTACGTGCAGAAAGAATTCGAATGGGTCATACACAGGGAGGCCGTCCAGATTCGGCAGAGGATCAGATTCTCCGTTTTGCTCTTGACCTCTGTAACTCACGAGCTCGCGCTGGTGTAGCGAGAGAGTGCGAGGAGCCACGCGACGCGACTGATCACCAGAAGAACGATTGCGACGACGACTCCCTGCACGGCGAGCCACGGCCCCAGCCGGCCCAAGAGCGCCAATGCCGGATAGCTGGTGACCATCGCCACCGGAATCACCACCGTCAGAAACAACCGCACCCAACCTTTGTAGACGGTTACCGGCCAACGGCCGGCGTCGACAACTGCCACCAGGAGATAGCTAAGATTGTCCACCTTCACGAACCAGAAGCTCGTACAGATTACGAGGACCCACAGGGCATAGGTAGCGAACAGTCCGACGACAAACAGCACCACAGCGGTGAGTGAGGCGACCAGGGATGGCGATGGCAGAGCCGACAACCCCCATAGGACGACGCCGACACCCGCGAGGAGGTGCCAGATCTTCGCGGGGGCGATGCGTTGCATGCTGGCGACCAACTGCGCGTCGACGGGTTTGAGTACGAGGTAATCGAGGGCACCACTGCGCACGCCCTCCACAATCGCCGAGAGATTCGGTTCGACGGCGAGCCCCACAGCACCCTGCAAGAGCAAAAAGAAACCGGTCACGAGCAATGATTCGTGAAAGCTCCACCCGGCAATTCTTTCGGTGTGGTTGTAGACCAGCGCCAAGGGCAGAACGATGCCCACCGTGCTGACTGCCCCTGTCACGAGGTCGACGAGAAAGCTCGCACGATACTGCGCGGCATTCATCAGGGCCACCCGGGCGAGCGCGGCGATCAGACGTAGCTCACGCACCGACGGCTCCGTATCGGCGCAGTCCGCGGCCCCACATGAACCACGCTGCGGTTGCAGTCACGGCGACCCAAACCGCCTGGAGCGCCAAGGTCCGGCACGGATCTGGAGTTGCGTCGAGCCACACCTCGACGGGGGCCCCGAGTGCCGAGTGAAACGGGAGGACGCGCGCCAGAGGGACAATGCTGGACGGCAGGAGATCCATGGGAATCACATAGCCCCCCAGCAATGCGACGGCGACGAACCAAAGATTGTAGAGGCCAACGGATTGCTCGTACCAGAATGCGAGCATGCCGAAAACCGCCTGTACCAGCCATGCCAACACGAATGCGAGAAAGACGCTGACACAGCCGAGAAAGAATGTCGCAGCACTGGGAAGCAAGGCGATTTGTGGTTTCCACCAAATCAAGACCGCCAAGATCGGGCTCAACACAATGATGCGTAGCGGTAGGGCACCCACGGTCTCGGCCAAATTCCACCACAACGGATTGAGGGGGCGTAGGAGCATCGGTGACAGCGCGCCGGTTCGAACATTGTAGTTCAGCTCCCAAACCAACCACGCCGAGGTCACCTGGCGAACGACGAGGATCACCGCGAAATAGCGCACAAAGTCGTCCTGCGAGAAGGATCCCAAGGTGCCGCCATCGGCAGCAGCGCTCCACAAAGCGAGCATCACCAGGGGCAACGTTGCGGTCAGAATCCAAACAGCAACTTCGGCGCGGTAGGCGACCATCTCTGCAAACCCGATCCGCAACAAGGTCGGTGCAGCACGAAGGTGAATCAAGAGTCCACTCACGACGGGTCTCTTCGTTCGCCTCGGCTGCGAAAGTAACGTGTCATCATCTCGTCGAGCGGAACCTCCTCCACGCCTATTTCGGCAGAGGGGGCGCGTCTCATGACCTCCTCCAAGAGCATGTTGACCTGGTCAACGGCGGCGGTGGTTACCATGCGTCCATGGTCCTCGACAAATCCGAGCGCCAGCAACGCGGGAACATGCTGGCGGACGATGACCCGCCTCTCCGGAGCGATTCGCTGCGCGAGCTCTTCCCTGGAGCCGTCGTAACACAAACGCCCGTGGTCGATGATCAGAATGCGTGAGGTCAACGCCGCAATGTCTTGCATGTAATGGCTGGTCAACAACACGGTCGCGCCAAACCTGTTGTTTAGATCGGCAATGAATCGCCGCACCTCTAATTGCATCTCAACATCCAGGCCGATGGTCGGTTCATCGAGAAACAACACACGCGGCCGGTGCAGAACTGCTGCGGTTAACTCGCACTTCATACGCTCGCCGAGAGACAGATTGCGCACCGGTTTGTCGAGGATGTCGGAGAGCCGCAGCATCTCGACCAACTCGTCTAGCGTTCGTCGGTAGTCGGCACGGTCTAGGTCATACATGGCGCGATTGAGCTCGAAGGTCTCCCGGGCCGGGATATCCCACAACAGCTGCTGTTTCTGCCCCATGACCAAAGTGATCTGGCGCAGGAAGTCGTTCTTCCGCTCCTTCGGAGTGAAACCTAGAACCGAGATGTCGCCCGAGGTCGGGTGCAATAGGCCCGAGAGCATCTTGAGAGTTGTGGTTTTGCCTGCACCGTTCGGTCCGAGAAAACCGACCCGTTCCCCTTGCTCGATCTTGAAGGATACGTCCGCCACAGCATGTACGTCGCGGTAGCGGCGGACAAAAAGTCCCCGCAGAGATCCAGAGAGTCCAGGCTCCTTGATGGGTACGCGATAGGTCTTCGAGAGTTGGCGAACGTCAATCACGGCAAGGGGCCATAGCGCGACTCGCGACGGCACGCCAGATCACTGTGTGCGACCACCAGACTGAGCACGATTGTGTCTGTTCAACCGGTGACACCGCATGGGTCGCCCGCGGCGGCCTGATCGACGATCCACTCGACCTGTTGGGCGGAAAACTTTGCTGCTGGGAACGCATCGGTGCCCATTGCCGTGCGCACCTGGGCTAGGATGTCGCGTTTGCCAACGCCTGTAACAAGAAAAAATAGCTGTCGCGCTCTGGCAATCGCCGGGTAGGTCAAGGTGATGCGTTGACTCGCGAGCTTCTCGACCCAGTTGGCGACCACCCAGCGTTTGCGCTCATCGAGCGCGGTGCTGCCGGGAAACAAAGATGCGGTGTGCCCGTCCGACCCGAGGCCGAGCAGAATTAAATCAAGACGCTGCGCGCCGTTTTCTGCGGGCAATGCGAGATGCAGGGTGGCCTCGTACAACTTGGCGGCACCTTGCGGATCTCCGGTGTCCGTAGGCACCGCATGGATTTGTGCTGCCGGAATGGGCACGTGGTCGAGCAAGGCCTCCCTCGCCATGCGATAGTTGCTGTCGGGGTGCTCCCTTGGTACCCAGCGCTCGTCCCCGAAGTAAACATGCCAGTAGCGAAAGTCGTGCTCGGCTGCAACGAGGCGACGATAGATTGCCTTCGGCGTTGAGCCGCCCGCGAGGGCGACGTGAAACGCGCCGTGCGCAGACACCGCCGCATCCGCGACATCTAGGATTTTGCCTGCCGCGGTCTTCGCGTAGGCGTCGTTGGCGACGACGATCATTTGTCGGGCTCGTGCCAGTATTGCCCGTCCTGCGCCAACAGCTCGTCCGCCTGCTTTGGGCCCCAGCTCCCGGCAGCGTAGTTGGGAAAGCTGTGCGGTGGCTCGGCTTGCCATTGCTCCAGCACTGGACTCACCACCCGCCAGCCGGCTTCAACCATGTCTGCTCGTTGGAAGAGGGTTTGGTCGCCAAGCATGGCCTCATAGAGCAGACGTTCGTATCCCGTCGCGGGGGCCACTTCAAAATGTTCGCTGTAGGTGAAGCTCATGTTGACGGTGCCGATGCGCATGGTGGCACCAGGCACCTTGGCGCCGAAGCTCAGTTGAATTCCCTCGTCAGGTTGAATACCGAGCACCAGAAGGTTGCGGTTGAGGGTATCAACTTCCGTTTCCCTAAACAGGGAGAGGGGTGGGCGGCGGAATTTCACCACGATTTCGGTGCGTCGCTTGGGCAACGCCTTGCCGACGCGCAAATAGAAAGGCACATCCTTCCAGCGCCAGTTATCGATCTCGAGTTTCATGGCGACGTAGGTTTCGGTGGTCGAGTTGGAACTGACGCGCTCCTCGGCGCGGTAGTCCGGCAGAGTCACCCCCCCCGCCACCCCGGCACCGTATTGCCCGCGGACAGTACGGCTCAAAACCTCTGTCGGTGACATTGGCCTGATGGCCCTGATCACCTTTGATTGCTCATCGCGGACCGCGTCGGCGTCGAAGGAAATGGGCGGCTCCATGGCGACCAGGGAGATCAACTGAAAGATGTGATTGGGTACCATGTCGCGCAGGGCACCGGACGTCTCATAGTAGCCACCTCGCTTTTCGACCCCGAGGGTTTCGACGACGGTGATCTGCACGTGGTCGACGTAGCGACGGTTCCAAATAGGTTCAAACATACCGTTGGCAAAGCGGAAGACAAGAATGTTCTGCACCGTCTCTTTGCCGAGATAGTGATCGATGCGGTAGATTTGCTTTTCGTCGAGAAAGCACCGCAGCCGCTCGTTGAGTGCCCGCGCCGAATCTAGGTCTCTGCCGAAGGGCTTTTCGACAACCACCCGGCGCCAGCCATTGTCTTGCGCAATCAAGTTGGCCCCGTGCAACCCCTCGACCACTGGCGCGAAATACGAGG
Source organism: Deltaproteobacteria bacterium RIFOXYA12_FULL_58_15 (assembly GCA_001798605.1). GTDB lineage: Bacteria > Myxococcota > XYA12-FULL-58-9 > XYA12-FULL-58-9 > XYA12-FULL-58-9 > XYA12-FULL-58-9. Next base: position 22,465 of record MGST01000377.1, read on the forward strand.
GCGCGGTGGCGAGGTAGAAGATGGCGTTGCCGCCAGTGCCATGCTTCTCGTCAACGTGAACGAGCACGGTGCGGAGCGCAGTGTAGGCCTCCTTCTCGTCAAAACTGCCGCTCACCCAATGGATACGCTTCTCCATCCATTGCCACAGCTCAGCTTCGAGATTGCCGCCGGTGTACTCCTCCATCTCGTCGCGCAAACGTTTGCGAAATGACTCTGCTGTCATGTCGCCGCGGCCAAAACCGATGACGGCAAACCCCTCTGGCAGCAGTTGTTGCCTTGCTAGGTTGATCAACGCCGGAACCAACTTGCGCTTGGTCAGGTCACCCTTGGCGCCAAAGATCACCAGAGCGCAGGGATCTGCCATTCTTGTCGATTTCTGGAGGCCGGCCCGTGAAGTTGCCATGCGCTCACTCCTTGCGCGGTTCGACGTGGCCGCCGAATTTGTGCCGCATAGCCGAGAGCACCTTCTCGGCGAAGGTGTGTGTCTGACGGGAACGGAAGCGCGCAAACAAAGCGGCTGTGATTACCTCGGCAGGCACCGCTTCCTCAACTGCCGCCTGTACCATCCATCGCCCCTCTCCCGAGTCCTGGACAAAGCCTGAGTATTCGGTGAGGGACGGACTCTCGGTGAGGACCATGGCGGTGAGATCGAGCAACCAGGAGCCTACTACGCTGCCACGCCGCCACACCTCGGCGATGTCGCCAAGATCCAGGTTATACTGGATATCCTCAGCCAGATTTGCCGACGCCGCGTTTTTCATGATGTCGAAGCCTTCGGCGTAGGCTTGCATGAGGCCATACTCGATGCCGTTGTGCACCATCTTGACGAAGTGACCAGCACCCACGGGTCCGCAGTGCAGAAACCCATCTTCGGCTGTGGTCTGGCGATTCTCACGGCCGGGGGTGGCCGCAATATCTCCCCGACCCGGTGCCAGTGTGCGCAACACGGGCTCGATGTGATCGACTGCCTGCTTGTCGCCACCGACCATCAAACAGTAACCACGCTCGCGTCCCCAAACGCCGCCGCTGGTGCCGGCGTCAATGTAGCGGATGCCCTTGATGGCAAGCTCGCTGGCGCGGCGCACGTCGTCTTTGAAGTAGCTGTTGCCGCCGTCGATGATGATGTCGCCGTCAGCGAGCACTCTTCCCAGTTGTTGGACGACGGCCTCGGTAGGTTGCCCCGCTGGTACCATGCACCAGACGACCCGCGGACTGTCGAGTTTCTCGACCAGCTCCTCGAGGTTGCTTGCTGCCTCGGCCCCCATCTTCGCCGCCTCGGCGACGTTCGTGGGCGAGAGATCGAAGGCAACCACCTGGTGGGCCCCGTGGAGCAATCGTTCAGCCATATTGGCACCCATGCGCCCGAGGCCGACCATACCCAACTTCATAGCAATCTCCTGCCGCCGTGTGAGCAGCTCCACCAGCTGTGGTCTGTCGGCGTAATCGGCTTTACGGTAGCACTACTATGCGGACGGCACCATTGAGGACCCAGAAGGTCCAGCAGATCCAGCAGATCAGATCCAGATCCCAGATCCAGATCCAGATTCAGATCCAGCAGATCCCTAGACGATGGTGTTGATGACCTCGTCGAGGGTGGTCTTCCCTTTCAACAGTCGATCGCCGCGGGGTCGAACCTTGCCCGAACCGAAACCAGTGTACATCTCTGCATAGGATTCGGCGATCGGCTTGGGC
>MGST01000378.1 GCA_001798605.1 Deltaproteobacteria bacterium RIFOXYA12_FULL_58_15
CCCGACTGCAAGACAACCCCGCCGATGTCGAGGCGCTGGTTCGTGCAGCGCAACTGCTATTGGCCAAGGGGTTGCGAGGAGAAGCTGCCCCGGCCATTGAGCGAGCGCTGCAACTCGAGCCCGAACATCCCGGTGCATTGTTAACTTACGCAGAGCTACTCGCCGGCAGCGGCAACATCCAAGAAGCATTGGGCCAGGTTGACGCAGTCCTCCGCAAACATCCCGATCATTTTCAGGCGTGGTCACTCAAGGCGGGCATCGCCCTCAAGGCCGGCCATACCGATGTTGCCCGACAGAGCCTGGAGGAATACATCAAACTCGCACCTGATGGCCCGAGCAAAACTCAAGCAAGACAGATGCTCGAGCAAGGCATGCTCGAAGCAAGACAGACGCTTGAGCAAGGCATGCTCGACGAGCGCGACTGATCTTCCCTTGCGGACTTGTTGTCAGTGCCGCGTGGCACACAATTGGCTAGAACGCCATCTGGTGCCGAGGCGTCGTCTTGTCAAATGCATATGATTGGTGCATATTGAGATGCATGAGAACAACTCTCGACATCAACGTTGAGTTGCTACAACGGGCACGGAAATTGAGTAGGATCACAGGAAAGACTGCTCTCGTCCATGCCGGCCTCGAGGCACTCATCGCCCGAGAGGCACGGGCCCGGTTAGCAAGACTGGGTGGCACCGAGAAGAAAGCAACGGCGCCGAAGCGGCGTAGAGGCGCCACCGATCGATGATCCTCGTAGATACGTCGGTGTGGATCGATCACCTGCGGACTTCGTCGCTGGTACTCACCCAGCTTCTCGAAGAAGATCGCGTCTTGACTCATCCCTTCGTGCTCGGAGAGCTCATGCTCAGCGGTCTGGTGAATCGCGAGGAGATTCTGGATCTCCTCGAGGCGCTGCCACGAGCTGTTCACGCATCACACGAGGAGGCTTCACAAGTTGTCCGGCGTTGGTCGTTGGACGATCGTGGTGTTGGGTGGGTAGACACACACCTGTTGGCGGCCACCCTTCTCTCCGAGGCCCAGTTGTGGACCCATGACAAGAGACTGAAGGCAGTGAGTGCTGACGCCAAAATTGCGTTTGAGGAAAGGTCGTCCTGAGTCCGAATGCGCGCAAAAAGGAAAGGTGGCGTCCCAAGTTGCACCTGGGTCGCACCCTGGACGGCGTGGTCGCCAAGAACCCGATCGGTGCCATCACCCTGAGTTTTCAGAGGACCGCAAGTTGCTGACGCTGCCGGTTAGCACAAAGTCGACGCCCAGCGCGCCACCGATGTCCGCAGCGCAGGACAGGTCGGTGCAGCCAAGCGCGTCTTTCATCTTGTCGAGACCGAGCATGGCATTGATGTCCTGAGACCCGATCACAATGCTGCCGGATTTAGCACCCACCTCATTGACCAAGAGGTCGTCGAGAATTTCGACGGTGGACGCTGGGACGCGCTTGGCGGTGAGCGGCATGACCGCGAGTTTCGTTTCAGCGGCGCGTGCCGTTGGGGAAGCGATGATCCCGAGAACCGCTACGGTCAGAAAGTATGGAAGCACGGGCCTCAACAACATGGGGGGTACCGCTCCTGATGGACGTGGCGCCAACCACGAGCATCGTCGCACTTCGATCCGGCGGACGCCATATCACGGACATTTGCATGAAGCGGGCGCGCGGTCTGCCCGTTTTTGCGGCGGCCAAACAGAGCAACTTGTCGCTTCTATCTCATGGACATTCAATATCGATCATGACCCTTTTGCAGCCTCGAGCATTTGTGTGAAGATGCCTCGGACCTTCTCGACATCTGCAAGAGTCACGGCTGCAGTGAGGCGTGCCATCACGGCAGCTTCTGGAGCCGGAGAGAACATGGCACCGGGGGCACCGACGAGTCCGTAGCGTTGAATCATGATTTCGCTGGCGGCTTTGGCGTCGGTGGCCGGTTTGCCAGATTCGTCTCGAATGAGGCTTCGCCCATCGTCGTCGACGAGCGCGACCGTGCCATAAAACGATCCGCCAATGGAGAAGGGCAGGCCCAGGTCATCACAAACCTCGGCCATAGCGCTACGAGCGTCGTCGAGGGCAACAAATCGCGGTCCCATGGCGGCGTGGATGCCCTTGGGAAACGAGTGTAGAGCGTAGGCGACCAATGCTTCCTGTGGACGGGGATAGGTGTTGGTGGCGGCGAGACGCTTCATCATCTGAGTTTTCAGGTGGATCGCAACCGCATCGTGTCTTTCGGGGGCGAACCACATGACCGTGGCTGTCTTGTTCTGCGAGCTGGTTACCTTGGTTTCACCGACCAACACGCCGAGATAACCGAGCACCTCGGGGGCGAGGCCTCTCTCGGCCCTGTTGAGGCCGACGGTTTCGAGGTGTCCCTCGGGGGCGAGGGGTGAGTAGAAGGCATCGACGAGCACTGGCAGGTCGGCGGCAGCGGCAACTTCGACGTATCGCTCGAGCTCACCCGGGGCCATGCCGACGCCGGTGGGATTTGATGGCAGGATTGGAATCGCAGCTACAGGTACGAGGTTCTCTCTCTCGCAAAACTCTATGGCCTCTGTGAGGCCTTCGGCAGAGGCGGACAGACCGTGCTCGGGGTGCGCGGCAGCGTGGACAAGGGCCAAGCCGAGCTCTTCAGCCAGCGGTTGGTAACCAGACCACGCCAGTGTGTCGAGAATGATCGCCCTTTGTCCCCGGGCGTTTGGATGGCGCGACATCAATGCGCGCATGGCCATGTCGAGGGCGATGCGCCCCGAAATCGTCTGGATTGCGACGGTCTTGGTCGCGGTGATACCCCAGCTGTGCGCCAGCCGATCAGTGACCGCTGGGTACTGCTGCTGATAGTTGCCCGAGTAACCATACGCATCACCTCGGGTGCGGCGCATCTCAACGACTCCGGCGGCGATGAGCTCGTCGCGCGCTTCTTCGATGAAAGCGACAAACTCGTCAGCAAGAGGCTCACCCACATCGGCAATGTCACCAGCAGATTGATCAACAACCTCGTGACCTTTGCTCCGTCGGTCGCGGGCTATTAGCTTGAGCCCTGGCAGTGTCGGCAAACCGGGAACAGCAATAGATAACTGAGACCTTCTCAGTCCCTCGGAGTGCTCAATGTATCGACACATGGCAAGAGCAGAGGGGTTTTGCTGGGTCATCATAATCCTCCGGCAGAAGAGCCTGGATTGTCCTACCGCGGGGTGGGCCTTACCGCCAGTCTCGCAAATTTCTGTAGATACCTGTCGGCATGGGACAAATAGAACGCCAAGGCGTCTTCGAAGCGCTTTCCAACCAATCCATTGAGCAACATTTCAGAGACGATTCGCTTCTGTTTCAGAACCTGCTGGGATTGCAGAAGGAACCGCTTTTCGTCCCGAGACATGTGTTCCATTTGCTTGAGGAGAGTCGCTCTGGCGCGTGGCTGGTACATCCAGAAGTAGAGAAGGTCCAGTGAATCGATGACTATGTCGCGAAGAAGATCCGGATTCTTTTCGTTGAGCTCCGCGAAGGCATGGGACCGTTCCAGCAAAGCCAACACGTCCTGTTCAGGAAACGTTGTTTCCAACCGCTCGAACACGTCATAGATTTGCGATAGCTTCTCTTGGTAGTCGATTTTCCGATGCGAGAAGTTATGCTGCCGGTCGACCGCGCCCTCGATGATTGCGGCAACAGTGTCAGAGGCCGCCTTTGATATGATTGCGGCCCACAATTGCATGTCCGCCAAAGCAACCTCCGTGGAGACACCCGCCGTCGTAATGAAATGCAAGATGACGAAGTTGAGACCCAAAGCAACGGGAATTGAGAGGATGCTCCTAAAAAAATTGCCAATAATTGCTCCGAGCGGCAGCCCCCGAAAGGTGTTGTGGCTCGAGACGTAGACGCCATTAATAAGCGCCATGAATGAATAGAGAAGGATTGGACTGGAGGTGGTGGTGATGCCGAAGCTGCGCGCGAGCACAACATCTTTGACCAAGAAGTCCAAAAGTGGAACCGAGAAACCAGTGAACATGAGGGAGTCGGCTACACGATCCCACGAGACCAGTTTTTTCCATTTAAGAAGCGATGACCGCCAAACTCCTCCTCCGCCCACCACGGATTGCAAGACGTTTCTCAGGCCAGTGATGCCGAACCAAATCAACGCGCCAAAATATGCAAGCAACCACCAATCCTTCGTCAGGTAGAAGGTAAAGAATGCTGGGAGAAAACCGAGAGAAATCTTTGCTATGTTCATCAGCCCCGAATTCAAGTGGCTCAAACGCGGCCGACGTTGGGTCCCGTCACCCACCAAGGCTGATAATGAAAGGCCATTGCTCAGCCGCTCGGGCTTGCCCCCAAGCGAAGCGATGTTGCCGTTGGTGGCGAGGGTTGTACTGTTGTGTCCAACCGACCAGGTCACCTTCTGCTCATGTTCGAGAACGTCCGCCGCCAGGTCTCGACGCGCGTGCAATTGGCGAATCGGAGGACTGCCGCTTTGGCCCGCCATGATTTGCCGCCTCGCAACCGTTGTCACCGGTAACACACGGCTGGGGTCTCGACGAATTTCTCGACGAGCGCGCCAAGGCAGACTCGGTGTAACCACCAGACCCATGCCCCTGGTGTGTCGAGAATGTCCAATCGAGTCACTGCCTAGGCGGCTTCGAAGCCTGCTGCCCTTGTAGAACCCGAGCAGCGTCTTGAGATCCCTCAAGATGATGCGCAACTTTTCGACGGTCCGCTCATCATGCGGGCCATTTTCAACGGAGGCCAAGATCTCTCGTACCATCCGCTTCGCTTCCACAACGTTGCCACTGTTGATGACCAGTCTCATCTCGTTGATGAGAAGTCGATGCTGGGTGCGGCCCTGTGCCCAATCCTTCAGGTTGTAAATTTCAATATGGGTAACGCGCCCCTTTCCATCATAGAGCACCTCCAGCACATCCGCTGGCGACAAATTTGAAGGGTTGAGTGTAATCCGCGATCGACAGGGCAGTTGTTCCAGTTTGGCGATCATCGTGGCCGTGTCAAAACGCAGCATCTCCGGCACATCCTCACCATCAGACGGAATCCTCGGATCCAACACGGTCGGATTTGCTTCGGGACGGAGGTACTCCTCCACGAGCGTCTCTGGAGCCAACTGATCGAACGAATTGACCAACGCGCCGATGCGAGTTCGCTCTGTCTCGGATGCATTCTTGTACACCTCTGAGAGGTCCTCGGTCCTTTTCTTGAGGTGCGGTAGGATCATTTGGTGTGCATACTCCGCGAGATGGACCAACGATGCTTGGCCACATCCTACCGAAGAGATGAACGCCTCCTCCTGCAATGGAAGCACGGCGAGACCGAGCTTCTCGTTGATCGTGGGCAGGTGGTTCTTATTGAAGCTGCGCAAGAGTTCGAGGACACGTTGTCTTTCATACTCGACAACTGCCCGCCCCTGCGCCAAGAATGCCTCAACCTCAGGCTCCTCCAAGAAACGCAAGAAGTCCTCATGGCCGAGAAAACCGCGAGGCGACCAAATGATCTGAACGTATTTGTTGCGAAGTCGCGCCTTCACTTCGACTCCGATACGTACATCGACGCCCATGACAGCGGCGGCTTCGAGAAGCTCAGCCGCCACCTCGGGTTTGACATCGTTGTAGTAGATGACACCTAGAAAGCGGACACCTTTGATCCACGCATCCATAATCAGATGGGTGGGTGACTTGCGCCCCTTGGTGTTTGCGTCGTGAACGTGATGATCAAAGGCGAGTTGGTTCCAGGCCTCCGGCATCTCCAAAAGGTGATACTTATGAAGTTGCTTGCGGATGAGGCGGGCCTTTCCCGAAGAGGCCTCTCGGAAATCGCGGGCCAGCTCCAACTGCCTCTTCTCATGGCCCCCTGCACGGACGATCTCCTTCATAATTTGCATCAAAACGCGAGCCACGTTCATGCGAAGAGCATGACTGCTCTCGTGAAGGGTCTCTGCTCGCACTGCGCGTAGTGCTGCCAATCGTTCGCCCGCACTTCCACGTTCGAACGTCCCGAGCAAGTCAATCATGGCGCACGCGACGCGCAGCGACTTCGCAGCAGCTAACTCTTTGATACCGCGTGGATGCAAGCCGGGCTCAAACAGTCTGCGAAGAAGTGCGGGATTTCTGCCGCGCGAGAGGATCTTGTTGACGATCTCGAGGAGTCGGTAGTCGTCTTCGTCGTAATACAAATGGTAACGAAGGCCACGGTTGTTCACGAGTTGTGCTCCAGTTCATGGAAGCCAGTCAATGCTGTGGCATCCAACGTCAATCACCCAAGACCGTCAACTGCCTTTGCCGTCCAACGTCGGAGAAAACGAGTGCGGGGACGAGTAAGATCCATTGGCTCGAACAGAATCAGATTCTCACGTCGACAAACGCTTTAGCGCGTAGCTCCTTGAGCCAGCTCTGCATTTGTACGTCTACCTGCTCTTGATAAAGTTCGTTGCGGAATGTGTCGAGGGCTTTCTCATCATCGCAGTCGCCCGCTGACGGGGCACGCCGATCGGTAACCTTGATAATGTGGAATCCGAACTCAGTGCGAATGACAGGAGAGATTTCTCCAACCTTCAGTTGAAAAGCGGTCCCTTCGAACTGTTCCACCATTTCTCCACGGCCGAAGCAGCCGATGTCTCCGTCAGGGGCGGCCTTGTCGTCGGAGTGCTTGAGTGCGTAGGAGGCGAAATCGGCACCGGACGATAACTCGGCCTGCATCTGACTCATGCGGGCGCGCAAACTCTCGATCTGTGCGGCGGTTGCGGCCGTAGGAATCTGCGCGAGAATATGCGATGCACAGACGTTGATGTTCTTGGTGCCGGTTAGCTGACGTTCTTCGCATCGACGGCGGGCATCGGCATCTTTGATTTGGACCTTTCCCTGCACTTGAAACTGGATCAATCGCGCCCGCTCAATTTGCGATCGCAGCTTGTCGCGATACTCCGACCAGGTGAGTCCTTGGGTATACAGAGCTGCCTGCAATTGGTCTTGCGTGAGATTATTCATACGCAGGACTTCCCCGATGGCGCGGTCGACATCTTTGTCAGTAACACCGAGGCGATCTTTGCTTCTCTCGATCTCCGTGGTGACAATCCGTTCATCAATCTCGATGTCAAGCACGCGTTGCATGATGGCATGTCGCCGCTTTTCGAGCTCGGCACCAGAGACGTCTTGGAGCTGAGCCATGTATGGCTGAGCCTTGGCCTCGAGCTCGCTCAGAGTGATTATCTCGTTCTCAATGACGGCGGCGATTGTGTCGACCACGACACGCTGACCCGCTTTTCTGAGTTTCCCACGTTTATCGGATTTGTCAGCATTTTTGGGGGCTTCAGCACTGGTGGGGTTGCCAGGATGGGCAGGCTCAACAGCATGAACAAAAGATGCGGTGCCCATTACAAAGCAGAATGCGACAAGCATGATTTTAGCGAACACGTGCCAGCTCCTTCTCATCTATGGCGATCTTTGCTTTCGCGCGCAACTCAACAAGCTTGCTGTTGTGGGCGTCGCTCTCTTTTTGGTGGCGCAGGAGGCGCTCGACCTGATCTCGAACCTTCTCAATGGGTCTGAGACCTTCGGACCTCTTCTCGACGATCTTGAACAGATGAAATCCGAAGTCGCTGCCGACTACATTGCTGACTTCACCTTCGCGCAAATCAAAGCAAACATTGTCGAAAACGTCGGGCATCGATCCGCGAACGAAAAAGCCGAGATCACCACCGTTTTTCGCTTCCGGGCTCAATGAGTATTTGACTGCCGCCTCTCCGAAAGGCATTCCTCGTTGAATTTCACGTAGAATTGCTTCCGCCTTTTCTTCGGTTTGCACAACAATTTGCAACGCATGCACTTCGTCGGGTTGAATCTGCAATTCAGGATGGTTCTTGATATAATCTGAGATTTCGGCGTCAGTAACCGCGATGCGAGCGAAAACATGGTCGTGCAGATACTTGCGGATGAGGCTGAGCTCGCGCAGCTCACGTTTGAGCTCGGCTGGGGTGACGTCCTTCGCGTGTAGCAACTCATCAATGTCGGTATCCGACCAACCGGCACGCGTCCTCTCATAGGCGGCCTCTACTTCATCGGTACCGACGACGACATGGTAGCGCTCCGCCTCCCGTAACAGCAACCGTCGGTCAATCAAGTTGTCCAACAGTGTTCTCGTTTGCACCCTTAGGCTTTCCAGCGAGGGTTGCGCACCTTCTTCTCCATCGAAACGATTACGGCGCAGTTCCCGCTCCAGGGCATCGAGATAGAGGGGCGCACCGTCAACTGTAGCGACGACACTTCGGTGCTCTTGCTGCTTCTCTTGGCATGCGACCATGAGACAAATAACGAGTCCGGTGCAGGCAAATACTTTCATGGATTCTCCGTCTCCTGCGTACGCAAATACTTTCCTGGACTCTCCGTCCCCGTTGCACCCATCACCCTCGACAACACGTCGTCGAGTCGCTCATCGTAAAGAGCGACGGGGTATCGCTGCCTGATCTCTGACAGGTACTTGTCGAAAATCATCGACCGCCTACCCTCGAGGAGACGTTCACGAATGTCATCGCGCACGTCATTGATCGAACGGTGAAGCTCTTCACGCCGAGAGGCTACCTTGACTACGTGCCAACCGCGAGTACTTTGTACCGGTTCGTTGGCCCATGAACCAGGCGGAATTCGAAAGACCTCGCTGGCGAAACTCGGCCCAAACTCCTCGGTTAGCTCCTCCCTGCTCTTGAAAGGAAGCGCCCCATCAGAACTCCGGCTTTCGACATCCGTCGAGTGCCGCACCACGAGATCGTGAAAAAAACGTTCGTCGGTTGGTCGTTTTTGCAGTTTCGCCAGAATGTTGGTTGCTTCGGCACGGCCGTCCTGAGTTGGCAGCAATTGAATGTGGTCGACCCTGCGTATTTCCGGCTGCATGTACTCGTTCTTGTGAACGTTGTAATAGGCTACCACCTGTTCCTCGGGTAGCTCCGCAGCAAATGCCGAGGGCCCCAGGTCCTTCTTCAGCAACTTGCGGACCATTACCGTGCGAGCGGCTTGCACGACCTCTGGGTCTCTCGCCAGACCGCGTTCGAGACCTGCACGCACCAACAGCTCAAATCGGATTTGGTCTTCGACAAACTCGCGCAATCGTTCGCGGTCGCTGTATCGCCGAACTGCTCCTGAGCCTTGCTCTTCCAGACGGGAGGCAATTTGGTCAACGGATATCGATGCTTCACCCACGCGTGCAATTGTGCCACTGTCATCTGTAACGAGCTCCAAGCAATCAGAGGTGGTCGGTGATTGTGCTGTCACACATCCGACCGCCATCCACGCACAAATGCACCCGAGCGCTCTCATTGCACCGGTGCGTAGCATCATGAACCGCACTGGGCAAGGTGCGAGAGACGGGTTACCGATGCTCAGTACGGGCGATCACCTCATTTTGGATTTCACGTCCGAGGTTGTGGCTCAACGCTCGATGAAGGAAACCTCAACCCAAGCGCCGGTGGACAGTGCACCATTGACATTGCTGATGGAGATATTCACTGTCTGGGCATCTGACGAACCGAATGTTTTTGTCACTGAGCACGCAAAAGTATCGGCACCCTTAGGCAGGCGAGCCTCACAGTCCATTCGTTGGTAACCCTTGGGCAGCAATCTTGCCGGCGCCTTGCCGATAAACTCATCGCGATTGCCGACGTGACCCATCAGGGCTCCCGCGCCTACAGCCTCTCCGACGTTGACAGCGAGCTCGATGGTTCCGGATTCGGCGGAGGTAATCGACTGGCGTTGGGCCTTCTTCTGCGCGACGGCGAGGTTCTGCTCGGCCTTCTGTTTGTAGTGCCGCATGACAGGATCCCGTGACTTCTTCTTGAAGCGCTCCACGGCGGCTTTGAACTTCTCAATCTTTTCGTAGGAATCGTCATCCACAAGGGTTGCGATGCTCTGCCCGGATGTCACAATATCGCCGGAGCGCACCAGAAGCTCGCTGATGACTCCAGCCGCCGGCGCTTTAGCAGCCGGGAGCATCACGGTCTCGAGTTGTACGGCCACGGCTGTTTCTGAAACGACGATTGGGAGCGGCGCTGCTCCACCGTTGGTGGCTGGCGGTGTAGATGTCTCCGGTTTCGGCTTTTCAGATGTGGCGTCAGAAAACGAGCGGCTCACCACGATCCCCACAGACAGGAGGGCGGCACCGATGGCAATGCCTGCAATCAACGGCAAACGCCCACTCGGTTGCGGGACGATGACTGCGGCCTGTTCTGTCAAGGTCGGCATGCGGAATTCTGCGGACTCGGTCAGAGTTGCCCGCCTCTGCTCTTCCATCATCGTGGGACGCCGCAATTCCAAATCGTCCATCATCGTCGGCCGCCGTAAATCGGATTGGCGTGTCTGGGTCGATCGTCGCACTGATGACTCGTCATGCATCTGTGTGGGACGGCGATTGCCATTCGTCTCCGCCTCAGCGATGTCGTGGTGTAGCTGACGCAAAAGATCGCGGACGCTGTGGTTGGTTGGCTCAATCTCGAGAAAAGCGAGGAAATAGTTGCTCGCTCCCTGAAGATCTCCTTTCGCTTGCAGGGCCATCGCTGTGCTCAAAAATTGTTGCGCCTCAATGCTGGCACCATCGGCTGCAACCGCGTTTTCGGGGAGCGGCCCCTCGACCGTCGCCGCACCGCCCTCCAAGAAGCCATATCCCTTGAGCTCCCTCGCAAATGAGCGCACGAGCTTGGGGTCAGCTGCCATGCCAAAGCGGGCCATATCCCGCGCAATCTCTGCCAGGCTCCGGGTACCATCCAACACCTTGGCGATTCGCCACTCCATATCGTAAATTGAAAACCAGGTGGACGACTCGGGAGCCCGAACGCGTATCTGGCCCGGAGGGCCCTCTGCGGTCAGCAGGTCGGAGCGAAGCTTGAGATTGCCCATTTGCGGCGAGGACTCGACTGTGGCAACGGCCGAGTCAATGTCCTCCTCGCGCAGGTTCTTCGAGGGCGGTACAACGCGCAGGGTTGGATCGTTGATCAAACACGCACTCCCGAGCCCTCTCGCGTTTTCGCATGGAGGCTCTACCCGTCCCAATCATAATAGTAGAAGACGGTAGAACAATCACCTTTTGATCCTTCCCCCGGTGGCAAATAGCAACACTTGTCAGCACTCACATTGTGCCCGCTTCCGTCCAGGTCAAACTGGGTTTGACAAGGATCGGCTCACCGTTTTTTGGCGAGACTCAGCTTCACGTCGATAACAACGCTCGGATCTCGGTTAGAAAGATCCAATTCCGCTGAAACGTAACCAGGAGCGTCGAAATAGACCTGCGTTTGGTCGGTTGTGATAGTGAATTTCACCGTGCCGTCATCCGCCTGATCCATGCTGGATGTTCGAGAACCACCAAGGCTGTAGTGATAACGAAGCATAACCCCTGGGACGAAGCGTCCAGACTCATTTGTGATCCTGGCGGTCCAAGTGGCGGTCTTGTCTCCTTTCACAGAGATCTCCAAGCCATCCAGCATGCTTCCGGTCAACTCCACGACTTGTTCCTCAAACTGGGCATCAACGCGGAGTTTTTCAGGCCCAATGAGACCGAGACGATAGGCACCGACGGCCATGTCACGAAACTCGAAGCTGCCATCATCGAGGCACCTGGCCCAGTAGATGGCATCATCTTTCTGGCTCATTGCCCCAAAACGACCGCATGAGTCTTGACTGAGTGGAAAGGACTCCCCACTCTGCGAATCTACAAATTGCCCCCGAATTGTACCTCCGCCAATGGTGAAGTCAGCCACGACCTCGCGTGGTTCGTCGATGACGACCGTACCCAATTTGCGTTTCTCGTCGCCTTGAATGACCCGCAGAATATAGCCGGCGTGCGCGGGGATACCTTCAATCCGGTAAGTCCCGTCCGCGTCAGTGACCGTCTGCTCTGGAAAGGTCTCGTGCTCGCGCTGCGCCCACCCCATGTGGTTTGAAATTTCGACCTTGGTCTCAGCCGCAGGCGTGTTGTTAGCATAGCTGATTCGTCCCGTGAGAACCGCGCTCTCTTGCGCCAAGAGGAAATCCTTTTGCAGCTCGGCAACGTGTGTATCCGCTTCCACCCACTGGATCGGCTCGACGCTTCGATTCTTTGGATAACTTCCAAACCGAACGGGGTGTGTCTGCGTCCCTGTTACAACTTGTACTTCGGGGTGTCTGGCCAGCGGAATCAACATTTCGTAGTATCCGCCTTCATCAGTGCGAGTGCTCTGCTCCTCCCCCCGAACCTCAGTTCCGACCACGGGTTTCTTGTCTTTGCCTTGGTAGACGTATCCCATGACTTTGAGAATACCGCTCAATTGGATCGTGACATGCTTGGTCTCTCCCTCTCCCAGCTGCAGATTGTGATGATCAGCAAATCCGTAACGTGGATGGTGAGCCTGTATCGAGAAAGGACGTTCCTCAGGAGCCCCCACTAGGATGAAGGTGCCCTTGGCGTCCGTTTTCGCCGTGGGGCAGCGTTCCTTGCCCTTACCGTTGCAGTCACCGAGTATCACAGTCGCATCCTGGAGCCCCTTGCCTTTCCAGTCGGTGACAGTGCCGCTCACCCGTCCACCCTGGGACAATGGCACGACCAAATAGGGATCTGCGGTAACAGCATCAAGTGTTACCTCTTGTCGTGATGGTGCATACCCGTCGGCACGCACGAGCAGACTCCATCTCCCCAGGCCCAATCCCGACAAACGAAACTGGCCATCTTTTGCGTCAGCAATATGCACGGAACGATCTTGGGGAGCATCAAAACTGCGCACCGCCAAACCTGAGAGGTCAACGTCAAAATCTTCGATGGGCACGCCGGTTTGCGCGTCAAACACTTCGCCCCCCAATGAGAAACGTACGGTTTGGGCATCCTCATCCCAGAAGCCACCTGTCGGGCCTTCCTCCATCTCGGCCACCGCCTTCGTCAGCCCGACTAAGCGGCCCACACCTTTTGGCTCTGATCGAGAACCTGCCAATTGACCCTCAGCACTACCCAGATCCGTTCGTTTGACTTCACCTGATGCATCAACGATTGCACCGGCAGGAGCATCAATCCGCATGGATTTTGCTTCACCCGAAAACACGACGTATCCGCTGTAAATTGCGACAATCGCCACCACACCGATGCCAGCGGTCATTGCCCGGACTTTGTTGGTCATTGCTATTTCTCCGTTTGATCCCACACCCATATCGCCTTGGACGGTTGCCCGTATGGCCCCGAGTTCCAGACTGATTGGACTTTCTGTGTTGATGCGTATCTGCCCCCGCTCCAAGTCGAGTGCTTTCTCGTTCGCTATTCCGACAACCGAACGACTCGCGATACTGCCGCTCCACTCGGGCGCGGAGATCGATACTGGATCACGGTCAGATCTCAGCCGCAAAGGTGTGTCCACTTGCAGATCGCCTTTGACCGATTCCCAGCCACCATCCGTCCAAATTTGAGCGCCACCTGGTGCATGAATCTTGATGTTCTTGGCCCAAAGGGCTTGCTGCCCAAAAAACAACACGGCCATTGCCGCCGCTGCCACGGGTATCCAACGTCGCATTGGGACCAAGATCCCTCGCCTTCTTTGCACTCGTGCTGTTACCTGGGAAGCTATGTTGATTTTGGCCCCTTGATTTGCGGTCTCTTGTCTCAACGAAGAAAAGGCAGCGGCCAACTTCTCATCCGCGCTCTGCTCGCATCGGTTCTCGCCTTTGGCGATGCGCTCTTTGATGGCCTTGTCGAGGGCTTGCAGATCATCATGCTCAGTCATGCCAATCCCTCCGCAGTTGTTCTAAGGCCCGATGCAGCCTCGACTTGACGGTTCCCAACGGTTGTTCGGTCAGCTCGGCTATCTCTTGGAGATCCATGTCCTCCAGGTAGCGAAGGATCAAAACCTCGGCGAAGTCTGGTTGCAGCCGGTGAATACTGTGGCGCAAATCCCTCCCCAACAGCTCGGAGTCGGACTCGGCGGTTCTTCGATCCATTTCTGGTCGCAGTGGAACGACCTTGCGCTCCCGCTTCAAGTGCGCCAAGCAGCGATTGCGAGCGATGGTCAATAGAAATGATTTGAGCTTGCCACGATGCCGGTACCGTTTGCGCTCCCTCCACAGGGTCAAGAATACCTCCTGGGTGAGGTCGCAAGCCGCATCAGCAGATCCGACGTAGCGCAGACAGAACGTTGCTATGCTTTGCTGATGATGCTCTACCATCTCCTGAAAACAGTCAGGATCTCCTTGTTTGAAGCCATCCATGGCCGCGTCCAGCCTATCTGACGAATCGACGGTCATGTTGGATACGGTCCGTATGGTTGTGGCTGCTTGAAGCATACAGCCATGAAGTGCCAAAAGCCGCGAAAGGTTCCAAGGTTCCCGTGGTCGTTCCTTTTCTTCTCTCTTTCTGTTACGCCCCGACGGCGTCGCCACATGGAGTTTCAACGGGGGTGAACTTCGACGAGGCTGGTGCGAGGGAGCGAAAAAGCTCCTTGAGGTCAATCGTGTCGAGGGTTTCCCGCTCCAAGAGTTGCACGGCGCTCGCTTTGAGGATCTCGCGGTTCTCCTGCAAGATTGCTCGTGCTCTCTCGAAGGCAGTAGCCACATATTTGCGTACCACGCAATCAATCTCCCGTGCGGTGTCCTCACTGTAGGAGCGTTGTTGCATTGGCTGGCCGCCGGGTCCGAGGAAGGTCTCTTTGTCCTGTTCAAAAGCCACGTGTCCCAGGGCCGGCTCCATGGCGTAGCGGGTCACCATGCTGCGGGCGATGTCGGTTATTTTCCCGAGGTCGTCAGCTGCGCCGGTCGAGAGATGGTCGAAGATAATGCTTTCGGCAGCGCGCCCGCCCATGAGCACCGCCATCTTTCCCGAAAGCTCGTCTTTGGTCATCAAGTAGCGATCGTCGGTTGGCCTCTGGATGGTGTAACCCAGAGCGCCGATACCCCGAGGAATGATTGAGACCTTGTGCACGGGGTCGGATCCCGCGATTGCGGAGGCAACAATAGCGTGCCCCATCTCGTGGTAGGCGACGATCTCCCGCTCCTTCGCATTGAGAAGACGGTTCTTGCGCTCGAGTCCGGCGACGATCCGTTCGACGCCCATGTTGAAATCATGCATCGTGACAGATTCGGCAGCGCGCCGAGTGGCTGACAACGCGGCCTCGTTGACGAGGTTCGCCAAATCGGCACCCGTAAATCCAGGCGTCAATGCGGCCACCTGCTCGAGCTCTACATCCTCGGCTAACTTCACCTGCCGCACGTGCACCCCGAGGATCTCCGCACGTCCGCGTTTGTCAGGACGGTCAACAAGGATTTGGCGGTCAAAACGGCCAGCTCGCAGAAGTGCCGGATCGAGAACCTCGGGACGATTGGTGGCTGCCAGCAGAACAATGCCACCGGTGGGATCGAAACCATCCATTTCGACCAACAACTGATTGAGGGTTTGTTCCTTTTCATCATGACCGCCGGAGAACCCAGATGGCCCGCGAGCTCTGCCGAGAGCATCGAGCTCGTCAATGAAAATAATCGCTGGGGACTTTGCCCGCGCCTGCTCGAACAGGTCGCGCACACGTGCGGCTCCGACACCGACAAACATCTCGACAAAGTCCGACCCGGAAATGGAGAAAAAGGGCACGCCGGCCTCACCAGCCACCGCCCGCGCCAACAAGGTCTTGCCAGTTCCAGGAGGACCTACCAAGAGGATGCCTTTGGGCATTCGTGCACCGAGTCGGCCGTATTGTCCCGGATCCTTGAGGAAGGAAACGGTCTCAGCCAGCTCGGCTTGCGCCTCCTCGACACCCGCGACGTCCTTGAATCGAGTTGAAGTGTCGGTCTCGACATAGACCTTGGCTTTGCTTTTGCCAATGGACATGAGTCCTCCGCCCGAGCCCAAACGTCCCGACATCCGTTTCATCAAGAAGAACCAAACCAAGAAGAACAGCCCAATGGGGACGACCCACGAGAGTATGATAGGCAGAAACTGGCTTTCGATGTGTCCCGAATACTCGATGTCGTACTTGCTGAGCTCTTCGGCGAGTTCCGTGTCTACCCGAGTTGTCTTGAAATAGCGTTTTTCTCGGTCCTGGGGTTCTTTGAGCTCACCACGAATGTCGTTGGCGGTTATCACCGCGTTCTTGATTCTTCCGTCCCGTGCCAAAGACTGAAACTCGCTGTAGGGAATGGGAGATACAGATTGGTAGCTTGACCATAGGCTCTGCAACAGCATGACGCCAAAAATTGCAATCATTGCGTAGGTGAGATTGAATCTAGTGCTCTTCTCCATCAGGACACACCTCCGCAGCCAAGCTGGTGCTCGAACTGGCAACGTCAACCCGGAGGGCCGATTATTTGGAAGGGTTAGCTAGTCTGCCCGTGCCGGCAATTGGCGCAATTGGCGCGGCGGTTCTTGACCGCAGGCGGTGCCTGTGTGCAACCTTCAGCGAATGTTCACGGTATCGTCCGAGTCCGCTGGGATCCTACTGGGTTTGCTGCTCGTTACCTCCTGTGACGCCGAGCCAACACCTCTCGGACCCTGCGACGGTCTACCCGAGGGACGAATCGATTTCGCCAAAGATGAAGCCGTCCATCCCAATGCACCGATGGAGTGGTGGTACTGGACCGGCCACTTGCAAGATGTCGAAGGGCGTTGGTTTGGCTTTGAGCAGACGTTCTTTCATCTCCAAACGCCGGAGTTGTTGGCGAGCATGGTCCATTTCGCCATCACTGACATCGAAGATCAGTCGTTTCACTACGTCGTCCACTATGGATCTGACCTCGCCGATCAGCCAAAGCGTGGTTTTGACTTTCTCATCCGTGAGCAATCCGCCCATGGAGTGGACGGGCACGACGTATTGCACGGGCAAGTGGATAACTATGTTTTGGATGTGGACCTAAGGGGAATGAAGAAGCCGGTCTTGCAACACGAAGACGGCTACACCGACTACAGCTTTGGTGGCAACACCTACTACTATTCTCGCGAGCGCATGGCGGCCACGGCCACGCTGCAGATTGGCGGTGACACCGTCGAACTCAGCGGTGAAGGTTGGTTTGATCACCAATGGGGTGAGATGGGCTCTGTGGTCAACCGCGGTTGGGACTGGTTTGCTGTGCAACTCGATGACAACGTTGAGATCATGGTATTTATTGCTCGCAATGAAGGTGCCGATGTCATGGTCGGGGGCTCCATCACCGACAGCGATTGCCACACGCGCGAGATCCCAGCCGAGGAGGTCGAGGTCGAATCCCACGGCACCTGGCAGAGTCCGCATACGGGATGCCTCTATCCGCAAAATTGGACCCTGCTCATCGACGGCATGGAAATCCATCTGGACGCGGTGCTCGATGACCAGGAAGTTGTGAGTTTCGCGCCCACCTATTGGGAGGGCGCCGTCACAGTGAGCGGTGACGCCACCGGTCGCGGTTACGTGGAGCTGAACGGCTATTGCAATTAGTTGGACTCGACAGGTTCTCTCAAGTCCGCGCTGTCTCAAGTCCGCGCGGGTGACACTTTGGTTCGTGTGCGGCAGGTGCTCAACCCAAACAATGTATAGATGGGGCAACTACCAACAGATCCGGTGACCAAAGGTACGATACCCAACAGGCCCCATAGGGTCTGCGGGCCCACAAATACTAGGCTCAAAAGTCCAAGACCGACGACCACGCGGATGGCACGCTCAACTTTGTGTTCATTGGCGGGAAAGAGTTTCTCCAACATGACGTCCTCCTTCACCGCGAGAGCGCAGTGATTTCAACCTTGCCGATGATGAGCCAATACATGGGCTTAAGGTGCACACGGATGTGCTCGTTCGCCACATATTGTTTCCGACAGGCTTTTAGCCCTCGTCTTCTTGCTCATTCCGGTTAGGTTGGCGCTCCGGGATGATGAGTAGGGGTCGGTAGAGGCCGTCGCCCTCCGAGCGCGTCGTGACGGTGTCGTCTTCCTCCAGAGTGATATGGAAGATGCGACGGTCATGAGCTGACATCGGGCTCAGGCGGACGACCTTGCCTTCGGTGAGCGCCTTGTCGGCGAGCTGTCGCGCGAGCGCCGCGAGCGCTTCGCGACGACGATTACGGTAGTCGGCAGCGTCGAGGACCAAGTGCGCGGAGCCTTCAGCCTTGCGGGCAACAATGCGGTTGATCAGAAACTGCAGCGCCAAGAGCGCCTCGCCCTTGTCACCAATGACACGCACGGCGTCTTCGCCACTGAGATCGAAATGAACCTCGTCGTCGTCTTGGACCAGGCGTGGCTCAACGTTAAAACCTGCGAGCTCCACTATATCGTTGAGCACCTGTTGAGCGGCGGCGGCGCGCTCACTGGGATCGCCCTCAAACAAGGGTCGCTTGTTTGTGGCTTCTTCCGGCACCAATTCGAGTTTGAGGAGGCTATCGATGTTGCCATCGTCGGCGGTGGGGCGACGCTCTGGGCGATGGCCGCCACGACCTCGGTTGCCACCACCACCACCGCCACCGCTACGATCATCGCGGCCTCTACCACCACGGGGAGGACCACTGCGGGGACCACGGGGAGGAGCGCTGCGGGGACCACGGTCACGGCCGCCACCACGGCTCTCATGACTGTCACGGCGACCACGGGGAGGACCGCTGCGACCACGGCTGCCGCCGCGGGAGTCTCGGTCGCCCCGATCGCCGCGCTCGTCGCGAGGTTGATCATCACGCTGGTAGCGTTCTTCAGCTTGGGCCGCTGCCTTTTCGTCGACCTCGACAGAGATGACCACCCGCCTGGTGGCAAGGTCGTCACCTGTCTCTGATACGATTTCGTAGCGCAGGGCAGCGCGGGTTACGCCCAACTCTTCACATGCTTTGATTGCGGCTTCGGCCGCAGTTCTGCCTTTAAATTGTCGACTCATGATATGCTCCGGAGCAAGCTCCGCTGGTAATTCCAGTTGTCGGCCAGCGGAGGAGTGTGCGGCCTTTCGTTGGGGCAGGTAAAAATTAACCAGCCCGTTTTTTTCCCCCTTGGCGAGCGACTTTTGAGGACACAATCTGCGCCTCCGCCGGTGCCAAGTTAGTGAGACGCTTGTTGATAACGAGCTGCTGGCCAATCGTCAAGATGGTGTTGAACAGAATATAAAGGACCAATCCACTCGGCAAAGCTAGCATGAACACGGTGAACATGACCGGCATGATGTACAACATCATCTTGGCTTGCTGTGAATCGGCCGACGTTGGCATGAGCCTCTGTTGCACGAACATCAAGCCGCCAAGGACCAAGGCCAGAAGTGGGAATGGTTCCTTGGCGGTCAAATCGGCAAGCCATAAGAACGGTTGCTGATACAGATCTACCGCGGTCCAAAGAGTGCGATAGAGGGCGAACCACACCGGCATCTGCAGAAGCATGGGCAGACAACCGCCGAGCGGATTGACGCCCTTTTCCTTGAAAAGGCGCATCTGCTCTTGTTGCTGCCGTTCGCGATCGCCGTCGAATTGTTTCTTGAGTTTGTCGAGCTCCGGCTTGAGGAGCTGCATCTTCCGCATGGAAATGCTGCTCTTATAGGTGACCGGGAATAACAAGGTCTTGACCACCAAGGTCAACAGCAAGATCGCGACGCCCCAGCTTCCGGTCCAACCGTGGAAGCTGCTCATCAGAAACACCATCGGACGGGCCATGAAACCCAGCGGAATGCCCCAGATGGAATAATCAATAACCTCTTCGAGGGCTGGTGATACCGCGATGAGCGCATCACCCCGTTTCGGGCCGACAAACAGAACGAAGTCCTGTTGCCATTCTTTGCCCGCCGCGAGCGACTGGTGACCGAAGTCGATCTCCACCGAGACGATGCCTTCCTTGTTCACCGACATCCGGCAGCCCGCGGCATGGGCCTTTTCGGGCAGCAGTGCAACCACGAAGTATTGTCGGTCGATGCCGCCCCACAGCGCCTCGGTTGGTGCCGTCCAGTCACCGTCCTCAGAGAGCTCACTGTCGAGCCTTCGTTCAATGTCCCCTGGCATCGCGCAAATACCATGCATTTGGTTCGCTGGTGGCGCGAAGAAACTCGACTCGAGCTTCGGGCCTGGGTTGAGAGCCAGAGTGACCTTCGCTTGGACGGGCACGCTTCTTTTGCTGCGGTTTTCGAGCGACAGATGATAGTCGATCGCATAGACGTCCTCGCGCGGCACAATGTCGATACTGGTGGCGATGTCTGTCGAATCACCTCGCAACGCAAAACCTTTCCCTGATTCTGGTACTGCCCAATCGAGCGGTGGCGCATCGAAGGGACCTAAATCCCACGACACGGTCGCTTGGCGCTTCTTGCCTTCGATCTCTGCGGTGGCGAGAGATACAGGCTGCGGCTCTGCTTTCGCTTCTGCTTCGTCTTCTGTGAGCCGCTCGTTGTACTCGGTGATCTCCAGCATTGTTAGTGAGCCACCTTTGTTGGAGAGCTCGCCACGGATCCGGGCGGTCTCAAACGGCTTGGTGGTCTCGGGGATGACCTTGGGCAGGTCAGTCGCTCCCTCGTTTGCGCCCACAGTGCTGGGCTCTCCAGGCTTCGCGGTGTCCGATGCAGCCTCGACACGCTCAGTCTTTGCGGCAGCGCCGTCATCGGACTCGGCGGGCTGCTTGTCACCCTCGCGCACGATTGTGGACTGACCTTCGGTCTTGGTCGGCTCTGCTGGAGGTGGCGCCTTCTTGGAAGGGAAGATGAACGGCCACAGTAGCATGATGCCGAGACACAACGCGACTGCCAAGAATATGCGTTGTTGCTCTTTCATTGCCTAACTTCCGCCTTTGGAACTGGGTCGAGTCCCCCGGGATGCCAGGGATGACAACGCAACAACCGCGCTCCGGTCAATTTGAACCCCGTCCACGCACCGCGTTGGCGAATTGCCTGCAGACCGTAGGCGGAGCACGAAGGGAAAAAACGACACCGCCCACCGATGAAATATCCAAGAGTGTGACGGTAGAGATGGATTAGTCCGAGGAGGATCGCTTGTGCGACACCCAATCCCGCGCTCGTTCGAGCAGGCATGTGAGCTCCTCGGTCATAGTAAAGTATTCGGCACCCGCCGCCGACGGCAGAGCTACTACCACATGATCGTAACCAGAACACAACAAATCTGGATGGGTGCGCAGTATCTCCCGAAGACGACGACGAACTCGATTGCGGATCACGGCATTGCCAACCTTGCGACTCACCGTGAGACCGATCCGATTTGGACCATTGGCGATGAGGAGCAGCAGGTGTTTGCCGCGGAACTTGCGACCATGGCCCTGGACCCGCAGGAATTCCTTCCGGGTCTGTAATACCGGCAGCTTGGGAAATTGTTTTGCCGATTGCCCGGTCACGCGTCGCCCGATTGGGCTCGCCAATGAAGAAAGGCTAATTCCTATTTGGAGCTCGTCTCCGTACACAAGCGTTTGCGACCCTTAGCGCGGCGCAACTTCAACACCTTGCGACCACCGCTCGTGGTCATGCGCTTGCGAAAGCCATGCACTTTCAAGCGTCGTCTCTTATGCGGCTGATAGGTCCGCTTCATTTTAGCTTCCGCCTCTCTCGGGTCGATGCGCCCGAGTCGCCATTTGTCCCGTTTTCCTCAACGAGGCCGGGCATCTTACTCAGCCATGAGCTGTTGTCAATATGATCTCACCGATCCAGCACAGATTTATTGTCCCTATTTGTCACGGGATCCTGCTCAAATCAGCTCGTCG
The DNA here is from genome assembly GCA_001798605.1 of Deltaproteobacteria bacterium RIFOXYA12_FULL_58_15. GTDB lineage: Bacteria > Myxococcota > XYA12-FULL-58-9 > XYA12-FULL-58-9 > XYA12-FULL-58-9 > XYA12-FULL-58-9. Next base: position 21,593 of record MGST01000378.1, read on the forward strand.
TCAGCCAGCTCCTGGGCTCTCCCCTTCCTGAACCGACATTTGAATGGCGAGGTTTGTGAAGAAACGCTAGTCTGTTGACCGTGACAACGAGCAAAAACCGTCGGCGAGCTCCCCCAACATGCAAGCGATGCGGCGGTATCTTGGTTCTACATCCGAGCTGACGTGGCATTCAATTGCGCTGCAGGTCCTGTGGCGAAAAATGCGCTGTCGAAGAAGCCCTCGAGGAGCTCAACGAGGACGATATGGAGTTGCTGCTTAACACCCGCGCCGATCGTTTTTGAGCAATCTCGACGACTGCGACTCAAACGAAAACTGTATTGACGCAGGAGAAAGTGAGTGCGGAGGGGCAACCTAGGCTCAATGGCCAGGGTTTCCCGCGCCCGGATTTGCTACACAAGGGCTTGCCAGAAGCAGTCGGTTCATGGGGGTGATGTCTGCAGGAATTGTGACAGCGATGGTCTCGTATCCGAGTTGCCTTAAGCGGGCCGCTCGCATTGCGTCGATGGCCAGCGGGCCTGGCATCCAGGTGTCGAGGCCTCCGGTATTACAGCTGCGAAGGTCATGGCAACAGGGCATCAGCACCAATCGCGAGCGCGCCGCCACAGCGCAGTCAATGACGGCATCGGACAGGCGACCGCACGCGTGCACCGAGACGACCAAGTCGTCGGTGCCAACGATCGTGTTGTGTAGGTCGCCCTCGATGAAGGTTATGCGGCCCGTGAGGCGGGGCCAGGCTGCGGTAATCTTTGGCAAGAGTCGTTCGAAGCTCTGCGGCTTTTTGCGATCAACACACAGTGCGGTCGGTGAGGTATCGTCGAGGATGAGCAGAATCATCGCCAATAGGCCGTGTCCTGCCGCGAGCTCTACAACCCGGCCCCCACGCATGCGTCGGCGAGCACGGCGCGCCACTTCCCAAGCCTCGTAGAACTCCTTTCGCGGCAGGCAGTCGGCGTCGCATACGGTCCGGGCAAGGGTGTCGAAGAGGCTGCCCGTGACAAATCGCGGTTTGGTTCGCGGGGTCAGTCGCGCTCGGGACGATGGATCGAGTGTGACAACCATTGTCGCAACGAGATCTAGAAGTCGTAAAGTCCGAAATCGGAAACCTGGTACAAGGTACAAAGCCCATCCAATGGCAGGATTGATCAACCTCCCTTGAGCTTGTTGATGCCCGTCTTGACGCCCTTCGTTATGGTATCGACAGGCACGCTGGCGGCCACGTTCACAAAGGTACTCTTCCCTGCGCCGGGCTCACCCAAGATCCCATTGCGCTCGAAGGAGAGACCCACCTTGGTGCCCCCCCGAAGGTTGTAGTTAAGGCCCAAGTTGATCCTGCCGGCAAGCACGGGGGGAATCGTGAAACCGCTCTTCAAGGTCAACCCAGGCTCACCCATAACCGTGGCCTGTGCCTGCCATTCGAAGTTCTTGAGCGCTTCGATGTTGCCGAAATCGCCCAATACGTGGACCGCAAAGGAGGCTCCCGGAATGATTCGAACTTTTCCGATCTCATCCATGGCACCTTGGAAATCCTCGGGCGCAGTCTCCTTGTTTTTGCTCACTGAGGTGAAAAAACGTTGGATGTCTTCTTCTGTTCCGAGGGTGATGTATTCGCCCTTGCTGGGATCAGCAACCACCGCTGCCACACTGTTGTGGCTCACCACCTGTCCGCTCAAACCGAGTCCCACGGTCACCTGCTTGAGAAATTTCGGCAGATCTTTTGCGGGGAGGGTCATCATCAACCCACCACCAAACTCTGCATGGACACGCTGTTTGGTCGCACCGCCTATGGAGAGAACGTCTTGCGCGGTCTTGGTCAAAGGAACAAAGACCGTGGCTTCGTGGGTCTTCGGATCCACGTGAACAGACACGAACCCAAAGGGTTTGATGTTTCCTACCTTGGTGAAGGTCATGGCGGCCTTCAAAAAATCCTTCTGGTCATCGTACGCAAAGACCACGCCGCCGCCATCCCCGTCCTCGTTGCGCCTGCCATAGGTCTCGAGCATTTTGTCGAAGACGGTGGATTGGGTGTAGGCGATTCCGATGGCCATCCTTGCCGCACGGGATTTGTAGTCGTCCACGAATTTGTCGAAGCTCATGCCAAAATTGCCCTGCATGAACTTGTCCTTGAATGACCCCTCGCCTTCGAACATATCCGCCGAAACCTTGAGGCCGCCCCTGGTGGTGTTGGCGAGGCCTTCGAGCACCTTGTCGAATTTTACGTACTCGCCGCTGATTCCGAAGAACTGATCGGCAATGCCTCTGGTGTCTAAGATGAGCTCTGCATGACCATCTTTTATGTATCCCTTGTTTTTGGCCTCCTTGAACGTATCGCCAGCGATGCTTGAAAAATCATTCCAAAACTTCTTCAAGACTTCTTCTTTGTCCATTCCCGGATCTTTGAGGTTCGCCAACGCCGTCTGGAACAAATGGTCGAGTTCATCGCCTCTCGCGTCCATGTCCTTGCCGAGTTGGGTGAGTTCCTCCTTGGTGATTCCAACGTTCCCACCAACCCTGAATCCAAGAACGCCGCCCACTTTTCCGTAGATGTCCACCTGTTTGTATCCCGGCAGACCCCCCTGTGGGCGTTCGCTGGCAAAATACTCGGTGTCGTTCAAAACGTACTGTAGGAATTCGCCACCGGAGAGATCTTTGCC
>MGST01000379.1 GCA_001798605.1 Deltaproteobacteria bacterium RIFOXYA12_FULL_58_15
ATCGCTATCCCAAGTAAAATCAGGCCATGCCTTGTGCTGCCAAACGTATTTGACCATCTGTTCTTTGTAACCCGACAGTTGAGATTAACGGGTCATTTTGTGACCCTATTGTCGCATGTAATCAGGTCACGGATCAAGGCCTTTTTGGAGCTAGAGCGAGCTAGAGCGAGCTAGAGCGAGCTAAAGGACGAGCTCGATGGCCCCCAGGGCAAAGAGTTTCCGCACAGCGCCGAAGACCGGATTGGTCAAGTCTGTCGACGCCGTTCGGGACGTTCGGGACGTTGAGGGTATTCGGGACTCTCCGGACGTTCGGGACGTTGAGGGTATTCGGGACTCTCCGGAGGTTCGGGACGCTCCGGAGGTTCGGGAGGTTGTGAGCGATGCGGCGACTTCGGCGACCGTTTGCGAACCATTGCATGCTGCGAGAACCTGCTCTTCGATGGCGGTCAAGTGCAGGCGAGTCCAGGTGTCGTCTTCCTTCAGCATCCATTTGGCGCGGCCATCGTGTTCGAAGAAGGCCAAGGTGTCCCGATCGATGTGGGCCCTGGAGGCCGAGAGTTGTTTGTCGTCGGTGATGTCGAAGCCACGACGGTGGGCACGCCGGATCATAGAGCCGACAACTCGGAAGGCATAGCAGCCGCCGCCGCAGTTGCCGTCCCGTCGATGGGCGCAGGCATTGCACTCGATGAACAGGTCGTGGTTCCCCAAGAACTCGGTGCGAGCGTCCATGTCGGTCTGTAATTGGTCGATTGTTGCGTAGTCGGCGATGTGAGCTCGCGTGAGGGCGAAGAGGCCGTAACAACGCCATGCCCAACCATCGGGACCGATGTCGAGTGGTCCGTGGCAACGGAAGGTGACGGCCTCATGGTGGCCTATCTCTTCGAGCTGCTCTGCGTCGAATACGCAGGGTGGCAGGTAGCCGCAGTCGGACTGGACGCGAATGCCGAGGTTTCGAGCGTCGTGCAACAATCGCGTGACGGTTTGCGCCAAGAGGGGAAAGTCTCTTTGTGGCTCGAGCAACCAGGTGGTGGGATCGGTGATATTGGGGGCGGCGACGCTGTAGCGCAAGCTACCGATGTTGAATCGCTCTGCGAGCTCGAGAAGATAGGTGCAGTCAGTGTCGTGTTGGTACAGGGTAATGCCGAGAGTCACGGTTTCAGGAAGAACGGCGGTGAGGGAATCCTCGAGGATTGACCTCTGTGCCGTGGTGTACATGGAGGGGGCAAGGACGTTGAACAGGAAAGTAATGCGCTGTCGCGCCGTCCGTGACAAACCAAGCAAACAGTCGCGCACCGCTGCCGGCCATAGGCCGTTGGTCATGACAAAGGCCCGTCCTCCGGGGCGATCGATTGCGAGCTCGAGCATCTCGGAGAATTCAGGGTGTAGGGTGGGCTCGCCGCCGCAGAACCGCGTGGTGTCTGTGCCGACGAACGCCATTCGTTGTTGCAGATCGCACAATGATAGCGTTGTCGCATGAGCGGGGTGGCAGCGGTACTCCGTTGCGAAACAAAATGGGCAGCTCAAGTTGCAGCCGTTGGTGATGACCAGGTTCGCCATCAGCGAGCAATCACCACACCGGTGTTTGTGACTTTTGTATGAGCTCGAGCTGTTCGTGCAGGTCCATAATTTGACCGTGCCAGTACTGCTCGCTGCCGAAGTGCGGGAAGGCACGGGGAAACGATGGGTCATCCCAGCGGCAGGTGATCCAGGCAGCGTAGCGGACGTACCTCAGGGCGCGCAGCACCTCGATGAGACGCAAGCTGCTCGAGTCAAAGGAACGAAAAATCTCATAGCCTTCGATGAAAGCGTCGATCTCTTCCTTGCTGGTGTCACGACGCCCGGGAAGAAGCAACCACAGGTCTTGCACCGGCACGCCGATGCCCATGTCGTCAAAGTCGAGAATGAAGAAACCCTCGGGTCGCCGCAATAGATTGCCCTTGTGACAATCGCCATGAATGGGAATCTTTTCCACACCGGCGAACAGCTGCTCACCGATCGTAACGATCTGCTGCACCACGCTCGTGTAGCTCTGCTCCAGTGTCGATGGGATGACTCCACGCTCGAGGATCAAACCCAACGCCTCGGTGCCATAGGTGGACGGGAGGATGTGAGATCGGTGCTCGCTGCCACGCTTCGCCGCAATGTTGTGGACCCGCGCCAAGTAACGTCCGATGGCGCGGTAATCCTCGTCGCCGAGCTCATCGGGGTTGCGGCCGGCGCAACGGGGAAACAGCGTGAAGAGAATGCCATCTCCGGTGGCGTGCAATGTTTCTCCATCGGGAAATGGAATGGGTGCAACCGCTGGGATCTCGTCGGCCGCAAGCGCGGCGAGAAGGGCGTGCTCTTCACCTATGGCCTTCTTGCTCCAGCGGCCCGGTCGATAGAATTTGCCGACCCTGCGTTCGCCACCGTCGAGCTCGACTTCATAGACGCGGTTCTCCAGGGAATTGAGGGCGTAACACAAACCTGTGGTGCGGTGTCCCGACTGTTCGACGGCATCGAGGACGCTCTCGGGGGTGAGGGAGAAGAAGCTCTTGGCCAAGTCGTCGGCGGCTATGGCCACACCGGCTGTGGGTTTGCGGTTGCACACGATGGATGGTGTTTGACCTATTGGATGCTGAGGAGCTCGATGTCGAACACGAGCATACCCGATGGGGCACCGGGGCGTTGTGGCGTTTCGCCGTAGGCGAGCTCGGCTGGGATCCAGAAGCGAGTTTTTTCGCCTTCGGCCATGAGCTGCACCCCTTCAGTCCAACCTTTGATGACACCATTGAGGGGGAACTTGGCTGGGCGGCCGCGCTGTACCGAGCTGTCAAACATTTTTCCGTCCTTGGTCCAACCCGAGTAGTGCACTTCGACAGTTTCAGTGGCTTTCGGTTTGCGCTCGCCCTTGCCAGGCTGCAGCACGCGGTAGGCGAGTCCCGAGGCCGTCTTCTTGGCGTTCTTCGGTGCTGCGGCAACATCTTTGGGCGTCTCCGGAGGCCGGATGACGCGTAGCAATTCGATGTCGAAGACGAGCTTGCCTGAGGGGGCTCCTGGGCGCCGGGCCGTTTCGCCGTAAGCGAGCTCGGCTGGGATCCAGAAGCGTGCCTTTTCGCCTTCGACCATCAACTGCACACCCTCGGTCCAGCCGCGAATGACGCCCGTAAGTGGGAACGTTGCAGGGGTGCCCCGCTTGACCGAGCTGTCGAACATTTTGCCATCGAGAGTCCAACCGGAATAATGCACCTCGACGGTGTCAGTGGCTTTGGGATGTTCGGTGCCAGTGCCCGCCGCGACGACATGATAGACCAAGCCCGAGTCGGTGGTTTTCGCGTCGCCAGGTGGATTGGCTATCTCAGCGGCCATGCGCGCAGCCTCCGCTTCGGCGGCCGGATCGGCTGCAGGCTGGGCAGGCGTCGCCGCCTTCGCTGGCGTGGATACATTTGCTGAGGTGGATTGGGATTTGTTCTCGTTCGCGTTGTCGTCGCTCTCCGTGGTGGCGCAGGCGATGAGGAACAAAGGAATCAGTGTGGCTGTGATTTTCATGGTGCGCACTTTACAGGTAAGGCGGTGGCGAGCCAAGAGTCCAACGCTCGGTCCCGCGGCGTTATTTCTAGTTCGGTGGCAGGCTTTTCTGCGGGATTGTTTTCGAAGTGAGTTCACCCAGTGCGCCCGGGACGAGGTCGCGGTCCTCGGGTAGATTGAAGAGGGGCACCGGGTCGATGCGACCGGCGTCGTCGTTCCATCGGCAGACATCGACGTCGTTGCCTCGCACGCGCAGAAAAGTGAAACGCCTGGCGGCGGGGTGCAGGCGGTCCCAGGGGTTGTCGACTGCGGTCCAGGTGCCACCGTTGGCGTAAATGGCTTTGCCGTCGGCAAGCTCTCTGATGTCGACGACGTGGGTGTGCCCCATAAGTACCAGCTTGACGCCGGTGAGCTCGGCGATCTTACCAGCCCGATCGGCGCAGAGCTCCACGGTCTCGTCCGTTCGGCGGTGCATGCTTCGGGCGACGTGATTACCAAACCAGAACAACCCGACAAAGGTGGCCATGGCAAACACCACCAGGAGGCTGGCTTTGGCGAACACGCTTTCGGCGATCCAGGGCGTTTGGATGAGGTTGAAGATCAACAGCCAGGCATAGAGAGTCAACAAGGTGAGGCCTGAGATCCACGCGATGCGACGCAGCACCGGTTTGGCCATCTGTTTGGCCAGTGCCGCCTTAGAGGCCGCGAGCGGGTGAATCTTGAGCTCATTGAGCTCGCGGTGAAAATCGTGCTCGTCAGATTCCTTTTCGAGCTCGTCGAAAGCCACTTCCTGACGCGCGTCGTTTTCAGATGATGGGCCGGAGGTGCCTGTTTGTGGCCCTGGACTGATGGCTCGGGTGAAAAACGGTCCGTGGTCGTGGGCGATGCGCAACAGATCGAGGACGTTGTGGCGGCGTAAAAACTCGAGATACTGCTCGAAGGAGATGACCTTGGGAGTGTGAGGGTTGATGCGATGGATCGAGTTGTAGAAGTATCGAACGAAGAACGAGCCCAGTGGATAATCGAGAATCGGCTCTCCTTCCCTGCGATTGCGCCGTTCGGGCAAGATTGGCCGCAAAGGATAGCGAATGCTGTTGGATGCCTCGTATTGGTTGCCGTGCTCAATGTAGACGCGCCCTGGCACCAGGAAGAACCATTCGTGGTAGCGCAAACGCTCCCGTAGTTGGTCGGGGGTGGGGCCACCCTCTATGGCAGAGAGTCGTTCATACAGACGCCCACGAACCTCCTCAAAGTGCAGCTCAAGGTCGTGATTTCCACGCAACAACACGACGGTGTAACCTGCCGCGAGGAACTTGGCGAAACCGGAGAAGAACTCCAAGTGGCCATCGATGATGTGGTCGAGCTTGTATACTGATTTGCTCGCGGTGGGATTGAGCCCGAAGCGCCGCTCGGCATTGGATACGTTGAAACCCAGCTCTTCTGCGCGCCTGGGACTGGGTGTGCGTGTGACCGTCAGGAAATCAAAGACATCGCCATTGAGGACGAGCACAAGCTCCGTGGGCAGGTACTCCCGTTGCAGGTGCTGCAAGAGTCGGCAAAGCTCGCCATCATAGAAAAAATCCTCCATGGGCGAGAAGCGCCGCGGAGAGCTGCTGAGTCCCTCCCCGAGGTGAAGGTCACTGAGCACCACAAAATCTGGCGAAGAGCTCGGAGGCATGGCCAGGATACAAACCCATTTCCCAGATGGCAGCAAGGGATCGTTCGGCGCTGTTTGCGCTGCGCTCTGGCTGCTCTATATCTCTCTCAAGGTTCCTAGGCTCGGGTGCTGAGATGAACTAGGATAGGCAACCGGATGGCTTGCCGTATCCTTCTGGCAGACAGCGACATACCGTCGCTCCAGTTGATGACCACAGTGCTCACCCGGCACGGGTTTGTCGTCGAGGCGACAAACGATGGTGGTGACGCTCTTGCTCGGTTTTTCGAAACGACTCCCGAGGTGGTTGTTTGTGACACCGAGCTCTCCGGTCTGAGTGGTTGTCAGTTGTGTCGACAAATCCGTGAGCACAGCACCGACGTGCGCCTGGTCATGTTTCGTCCCAATGCCGCCGCTGTCACAGAGCTCGACGGACTCCGTTGTGATGGCGTGTTGGAGCGTCCGTTTAGTTACGGCGCCCTCGAAGAGCTGCTCGTCGGTTGGAACCTAGCGGTGGCTGGTGGGAGTAGCGATACGGCGACGGACCCAACGGATTTTTCCGTGCCGCCGCCGTCGGCGATCCTGGGGAGCGACGAAGAGCTCTCCTTTGCCTCTCTTGAGTTGGGTGCCGGGGCTCCATCCCCGCTTGGTGCAAGAGGCTTGGCGGCCACGCTCAAGGTCGACGTACCCACCCAACCACCGCAGCCAATGGTACCAGCGCTCGTGCGATCGCCAGACGGGGAAAGGGTCCGACCCGCAGCGATCACCGACACGGCGCCGATACCACTTCCGCTTCCACTTCCGCTTCCCGCAGCCGACGGGTTACAAGCCGCGGTGGAGATCGAGGTTGACGACAAAAGGGCGGTTCGTGCGAAGCCGCGCCGCATCCCTGGAAGTGGTGGTTTGCCACCCAGCATTCCTCGTTTTGGCTCCTTGGCAGAGACGCCATTGCCACGATTGATGTTCGAGCTCTATGTGGGCACCTACTCGGGCAAGCTCTGCCTCAAACGCAAAGGACTGTCTCGAACAGTCTATTTCTGGGGTGGAGTGCCGGTGCGGGTCGACTCGGATCAACTCTCCGAGAGTCTCGGGGTGTTGTTGCGAGAGGCAGGGCGCATCACCGAGGCGCAATACCACAAGGGTCAGAACCACGCACTTGAGCACCAGCTCCGCTTGGGTGAGGCACTGGTGGAGATGGGGGCTTTGCAAAGCAGTGAGCTTCTTGAGGCGTTGGCGGCGCAAACGGAGGAGAAGATCGTCAATACCTTTGCATGGCGGGAGGGCAAGTTTGAGTTCTGCGATGACACCGCCTTTGGCGAAGAGGATCTGCTCAATGAAGTATCGCCTCTACCGGTGATCTGGCGCGGCGTCCATGAGCACTATGAGCTCGGCGCGTTGATGACGTTCTTCTCGCGCCTTCGGGATCGATATATTGTAACGGCCGATCTCTTCGCGGTGCAGTTCGAACAGTTTGGTGCCCATCTGCGCGAGCTCTCTGTGGTCAGTCTGCTCAACGGCAAAACCACTTTCTTCGATGCCCTAAGCAGTGATGACAGTCGCGCCATCGAGATCGCCCAGGCTCTTTATGTTCTTATGGTTACGGACATGATCCGACCGTCTGTCACTCCTGGGGATCCCGCGCCAATCGTCGAGCGTAAGCAGGCCTCGCGCGAAGCGGAGCCGGTGGACTATCGCACCCTCATGGAAATCTCCGAGCGCATTGCCCAAGAACTACTGCGCATCAAAGGCAAAGACCACTACGAGATTTTGAAGATCTCGCGGTCTGCCTCTACCGACGAGATCGAAGCCGCATACAAAGATGCAATCGACACAGTCAAGTCAGATGGCAGACGGCCTGGACTTCCCCATGATGCCATCAAGCGAACCCGCGACATCGGTGATCTTCTGACCCAGGCTCGCGCTGCCCTCGTCGATCCGGACGGGCGCTGTGCCTACGATGCGTCGCTGTCGCTGTCGGCGCCAAGTGTTGGCGAGTCCGGGCCGACCCCACAGAGACGCGAGGCCTTTTATGAGGCTGAGCAATCCTACAAGGAGGGCGTGCGACTTCTCGATCTTCTCGATGCGCGAGGTGCGCGGGTGCAGTTTGAAGCGGCACTGAAGGGCAACCCGGCGGAGCCCACCTACAGAGTTGCCATGGCCCAAGCTGTCATATTGCTGCATCAAAAGGATCCGGCTGCCGGCTATCGCGAGGCGTTTTCCTTTCTCAAGGAGGCACTGCGCATCGACCCCGGGAATATCGCGGCCAACATCGAGGTCGCGCGATTGTTGGCTTCCAGAGGCATGGGAGATCGCGCCCGGATACACCTCGAACGGGTGTTGCGTCGGGCACCGCATCATCAGAAAGCGCGCGCTCTCGTCGAGGAAATCGAAGCCACCAAAAAACAAAAAGAGTGAGATCCCCCAACCGGAACTGCAAATGGAGTCGACCGCTCAGTCGAGGTAGCCGAGACTCCGCAGAGCGTTCTGCTCGGTTTCATCGGCACTGCTTTTCGCCTGCTCAATGGCTTTGGTGATCGCCGGGTCTTGGGGGTAGCTCTTGGCACCGGCGTCGAGGATCTTAATCGAACCTTCTTTGTTGCCGGAGCTACGCATCCTGTCGGCGGCAGTTACGAAGTGGGCAGCTTTCACCTGTGGATTGTTGTTCTGCACCAGACCTTGCAACTGCGTCAGAGTTGCCTCCACGTTGCCGCTTCTGGCACGAGCCTCGAGGAGAGTGAGCTCGAGCTGCCATTGGATGCGAGCATCTTGCGGCGCAAGCGCCAATCCATCTGACGCGTACTTTTCAGCTCCAGCAAAATCGTTGCCGGCAAGTGCGGTCTTGGCGTTCTCCAACAAGGACGCGGGTTTGTCTGCGCACCCGTGAAGTGAGGCGACCAGCAGGGGAAGGAGAATCACCAGTCGTTTTGAGGCCATACCTTTCCTCCTCGGCAAAAGTGCCTTACATAATAACCGCGCTCGGACGGCACATCCAGACCTCGGCCGGATCGCTGCGCGGATGGTTGTTGCAGTGAAGTCTCGTACGCGAATTCTTTGGGTGACCGCGCTTTTTAGTGTGGCGGTGCTCTTTCCCGCTCCCGCGTCTGCCTACATCGGTCCGGGAGCCGGTTTTGCCTTTGCCGGATCTCTGTTGGTACTTGTTGCCACAGTTCTCCTGGCTGGGGTTACCATTCTCACCTGGCCCATAACCCTTCTCTATCGACTCATGAGAGTGGGCAATCCCTACAAGAATGCCAAGACTCGCCGTGTCGTTGTCATCGGTTTTGATGGCATGGACCCGAAGATGGCGTTCAGGCTCATTCAAGAGGGGCGATTGCCGAATTTGAAAAGGCTCGCCGAGCAAGGTGTGTTTCGCACCCTCGAGACCACCACACCCTCGATGAGCCCGGTGGCGTGGTCCACCTTTGCGACTGGGGTAGACGCCTCGCGGCATCGCATCTTCGACTTCATCACCCGTGATCCCTGTACGTGTGCGCCGATACTCTCGTCGACGGACATTCGCGCCGCCAAGAGATCTTTGCGATTGGGGCGATACGTCATCCCCATCGACCAACCCCGCATCAAGCTATTGCAAAGGAGCGAGTGGTTTTGGAAACACCTGGGTGACAAGCACATCGCCTCCATCATTCAGCGGGTGCCCATCACCTTTCCACCCAAGCCGTTCAACGGGCTCATGCTGAGCGGCATGTGCGTGCCAGACATGCGCGGCAGCCAAGGTACCTTTTCGTTCTTCACCACCCGTAGCGAGGATGGCGGCACGGCGTTTGAGGGGGGAGAACAAACCCTTCTGCGTCGCACCGATAAGAACAAAGGCATTGGCAAGAGCGGCAAAGGTCAAGGCGAGCGGTTTCGCACCCGTATCGTCGGTCCCGAAAACACGATGTTGAAGACGGGCGGTCGAATGACCTTGCCCATGACCCTCACGGTCGCCGAGGACAGCGGCTCGGTCCTGGTTGAGGTTGATGGCCTCGACTCGTTTAGTCTCAAGCCAAGAGTCTACTCCTTTTGGAAACGACTCAGCTTTCGCGCCATGCCCGGCGTCAAGGTGCATGGCATCGCGCGCTTCTATCTCGTCGAGGTTGGCGAGGAGATCAGCCTTTATCTCACGCCCATTCAAATCGATCCGGAAAATCCGGCCATGCCCATCAGCCACCCCAAGGCGTACTCGATCTATCTCGCCAAGAAGATCGGGCTCTTCGGTACTCTCGGACTCGCCGAGGACACATGGGCCCTCAACGAGCGCGTCATTGACGAACAGGCTTTTTTGCAACAGGCGAATCTTCTCTACGAAGAGCGGGAGAAGATGTTTTGGGACGCACTACAAAAGACCAAGCGCGGCTTGGTGACGACGGTGTTTGATACCACCGACCGTGTGCAGCACATGTTCTACCGCTATCTCGACCCAACCCATCCGGCGAATGAGGGCAAGGACACCACCGAGCATCGCGATGCCATTGCCCAAGCCTATGTTCAGGCTGATGAGCTTGTCGGCAAGACCCTCGCTGCCATTGGGGGCACCGATACGACCTTGTGTGTGATCAGCGATCATGGCTTCACCAACTTCCGTCGTGGCGTGAACTTGAACGCTTGGATGCGTGACGAGGGTTACCTGGTTCTCAAAGAAGGTACCACCTCTGGTGATTGGCTGGAGAATGTCGATTGGGCGAAGACGCGGGCCTTCTCATTGGGGCTCGCCGGCATCTTCATCAATCGTAAGGGCCGAGAGAAGTGTGGCATCGTCGCCGAGGGCGAAGAGTACCGAACGCTTGTTACCGAGATACAAGAGAAACTCGAGGCACTCAAAGATCCCAAAACGGGTGAATCGGCGATTCGCAGTGTCGACATCGCCGAGAGCTTCTTCGATGGCCCCTATCGATTTGACGCTCCCGATTTGATGGTTGGCTACGACGTTGGTTATCGCAGTAGCTGGGACTGCGCCAAGGGTGCAGTCACCCAAGAGGCCTTTGTCGACAACACCAAGAGCTGGAGCGGTGACCACTGCGTCGACCCAGAGATCGTTCCCGGGGTGCTGTTCTGCAACCGTCCGATCGTCACTGACAAGCCTCGACTCGTCGATATGCCCTTCTCGATCATGAAGCTCTTCGGCCAAGAACCTCCCGGCTATATGCAGGGCAGGATGATTTTTGCCGATGGAGAGAAAATGGCCGAGGTCTTTGGCGTTATTCCCATCGACCAGCTCGATCAACGCGGTGCCGTCCAGGGCACAATGGCCCATGTTGATTGGGCCGGCAACGAGAACGAGAGCGTCGCGTCATGATGGGCAAGGGGATGATCGCAGTTGCCTTGAGTCTCGCCCTCTTCACGAGTCCGGCAGAAACAGGTGGGGCAGAAACAGGTAGGGCAGAAACAGGTAGGGCAGAAACAGGTGCGGCAGAAACAGGTGCCAAATCGGGGGTAGACGCCGGAACAAACTCCGGGGTCTTCATTCTCGGTGTGGATGGCATGGACCCGGTGATCCTCGATCGTATGATCGGCGAAGGACGTATGCCCGAGTTCGCCCGCTTGGCCCGCGAAGGAACCTATCAACGGCTCGGGACGTCGACGCCGCCACAGAGCCCCGTGGCCTGGTCGAGCTTTGTGACGGGAACCAATCCTGGCGGCCATGGCATCTTTGATTTTGTTCACCGCGATCCGAAGACGTATCAGCCGATCTCGTCGGCGACGAAACCGGTCGAGTCCGAGCCGTCCTTTGTTCGCTTCTTCGGTTATGTCATTCCGTTGGGAGGTGATGTGCCCGAGAACAACCGCGGAGCGGTGCCGTTTTGGGACATCCTGGTGGAGCACAACATCGACACCGAGGTCTATCGCATCCCCGCGAACTTTCCCTCTCCAGTCTCCGACGCCAAGGTGCTCGCGGGAATGGGTACCGTCGACATGCGTGGCGGCTACGGCACCTATACCTGGTATACGTCCAAGCCCATCGACAGAGATGATCCCAAGGGCGACATCCAGGTTGTCACCGTCGATGACTTTGATCTCGATGGCACCCCCGATACGGCGTCGGGTGTGCTCAAGGGTCCCCCCGACCTTTTCCATCTCGAGCCTGGCCAGGCACCTGGACCGACCGACTACCTGACGGTGCGGGTGGTCTTCAATATTGACCCGGAGCACGACACGGTTCTCGTTCGCATTGATGACGACAATTTGGTTCTTGCCCGAGGAGAATGGAGCGATTGGGTGGAGGTCAATTTCGACGCGCTACCCATGGGACTCTACTCCTTCGCCGGCATTGTACGTTTTTACGTCAAAGAGGTGCGGCCGAACCTGCAAATCTACGCCTCACCGGTGAATATCTCTCCGGCCGACCCGTCGCAGCCCATCAGCAGTCCAGAAAATTTTGCTGTGGAGCTCTATGAAAGTCTGGGTCACTATTTCACCAAGGGCTTGCCCGAGCAGACCGACGCCCTCAAGGACGGCACCTTCGACGATGATGACTATCTGTCGCAGGTGGCCCTGGTGCAGCATGATACGGAGTCGATGTTGGAGCTCGCCCTCAAACGCTTTTCGCCGGGGGATTTCACCTTCATGTATGTAAGCGACCTCGATTTGCAGTGTCACATGCTCTGGCGTCATGGGGATCCCAAGGACCCCAATGCCTCTGTGCATCCCGCCTTCGAGCCGCATGCCGCGCACGGACACGAGCACGCCATTGAGATGCTCTATGAGAATGTCGACAGACTGTTGGGAAAAACCCGTGCGGCGTTGGGTGAGGACAATATTCTAATTGTCATGAGCGACCACGGATTTGCCCGATACGCGCGCAAGGTACATCTCAATGCTTGGCTGCGTGACCAGGGGTACTTGGTGCTCAAGGATGGCAAGAAGACCGGCTCGATCGCTGGTGGTGATGTTGATTGGTCAAAGACCAGGGCCTATGCACTCGGGTTCAATGGTTTGTACCTCAACCTCGCCGGACGGGAAGCCCAGGGCATTGTGGCCGCGAGCGACAAAGAGGCGTTGCAGCGTGAGGTGGGTGAGAAGCTCCGAGCACTTCTCGATCCCCAAGATGGCGTGCAGGTGGTGCATCGAGTGGACTACACCAGTGAAGTCTATTCTGGGCCACGCAAGGCCGAGGCCCCAGACATCATTGTCGGTTACAACATCTCCTACGGTGGATCCGACAGTAACACACTCGGCGAGATCAACGAGCCGCAGATTGAGGACAACGAGTCCCGTTGGTCGGGCAATCACTTGATGGCACCCGATTTGGTGCCAGGCGTCCTCCTCTCCAATCGCAAGCTTGCCGCAGGTGAGCACAATCTCACCGATGTAACGGTGTCGATCTTGGAACATTTTGGTATCGGCAAACCAAAGCAAATGGTTGGCCACTCGTTTCTCCAGGAGGGTCGTGCGAATGTTCGGTAAATCAGTGAAGGTCAAAGTGGATCGTGACGTTTTCGATCGCCTGCGCAAGATTGCGGACGTCGCAGGTTACGCTACCACCGAGGAGTTCGTCGAGCATGTCCTCGAGAAAGAGCTTCTGCGTTTTGAGGAGGCCGGCGGTGATGATGGCGCAATTCGCGAGAAGCTCAAGGGCCTGGGCTATATCTCCTGAGCGTTAGCAGATTTCGAGCGACATGAACGCCCTAAACCACATCACCAGCGCCATCTTTGACGTGCTCATGGCGCCCTGGGGTCATGGAGTGCCCCTCGTCGATCTGTCGTTGTGGTCAATTCTGGCTGCGGTGTTGGCGTTGGTCGTCTACAAACGCGTGAGCAATCAAGAGGGAATCGCTCGGACCAAAGACAAGATCAAGATGCACTTGATGGAGATCCGTCTGTGGCGCCACGATCTCGGCTTGGTGTTTGCCTCGATGGCGCGGATTCTCGGCAACAATGCCATCTACATCGCGTTCAATCTGGTGCCCATGTTTGTTCTCGGACCGCCGATGATGGTGGTCCTGTTTCAGCTCGAAGCAAACTTCTCCCACGCACCATCGCCGGTAGGCACTGTCAACACCCTTCGGGTCACGCTCACCGAGGGAACCGAGGCCAAGGTTACCGACATCACTCTCGAGCTGCCGCCGGGCGTCCTTCTCGATGCTCCGCCAGTTCGTACCCCCGACCGTGAAGCGTTCTGGCGCTTGAGAGCATTGGCGCCAGGTGACCACGTGCTCATCCTGCGCGCAGGTGAGCAGACCTTGAGCAAGGGTTGGGCCGTGGGGGGTGAGCACCGCAAGGTTCCCATCAAGCGCACCCGCAGTCTTGAGGCGTTGTTGTATCCAGGGGAGGCCGGCATTCCAGCTGATTCGCCGTTCTACAGTGCAGAGCTAACCTATCCCGAAAGAGATTTTCCCTTCCTTCCCGATGGCGAGATGGGGATCCTTGTCATCTTCATGATCATATCCCTGGTGGCCGCTTACTCTCTCAAGGGCGTCTTTGGCGTGAGTTTGTAGACCGCGGGGATTGGATGCGGGGCACGCAGCGAGCTTCACTAGATAATCGAACAATGCAATGGCGTTGGCGAGGCGCGTTCCAGCCCTACCGGGAACTGGTGTTGGCCCAGCGGTGATGTTCTCGCGGGTGATGACATCGCTGAGATGGCCGGCGCGCAATCTTCTGAGATTGCAGTAAATCGTCTTGAGGAGAAACCGGTTCTGCGGCGGTGGTGATTGCAGAAGGGACAGCGTTCCCTTGCCCCAGGCCAACACAACGTCACCCTCTTTGCAGAATCTCTGCCACGCCGCTTCAACCTCAGCCGCAGGCCTCGCGACGACGAAGAAATCAGCATCCAGTCCCATCAGCGGCAACAACGGCTCCACCCGCGAGCGGTTCTTGGGGGTGACGAGCTCATGGAAGACCTCACCGGTAGCAGGACGAACGGCGCTGAGGGAGACCAACTCCTGATTGCGATTGCCGATTTCCGCGGCAAACTCCGCATAGACAATGACGACATTTTGCCCATCGCTCTCGAGGGCTCTGGGAATGGCCCGCCGCGAGTCAGAGCGTTTGGGTTTGCGCGGCCGTGGAACGGAGTGTTGCGCGTACTCAACCTGGGTATCGATCATCTTCGCGAAACCCTCGAGGAGTTGGTCTAGCCCCTTGAGCTCAGGCTCGAGACACCGCAAGGCATACACCACCGCCTCAATGCTCGAGACACATTCGAAGCGAGGCTCCCTGCGAATGCGATACTGCGAAGGTTGAGACGGGCGGCAGGTGAGTTGCGGCAAATCGAACAGCCACGGCCAATTGCGTAGCATGATCTTGGCGTGATTCCATGTTCCGTCGAGCATGAGAATATTGTCGGGGCGCTCATGGGGGGCGAGATCTTCGAGGCCAACGGCGTTGGGGCCGGGAAAGAGAAAGCTCGTCTTGGGTGGCAGAGCCTTCGCCAGGTCTGGCACTTCGTGTTGGCCACAAACCTCGATGCGTGTGTTGGTCAAACCAATCTTGGCGAAGCGCACGGTGCCCAAGGAGTGCCCGCGTTCACGCGGATGCTGAATGATGTAGATACCGGTCTTGTTGTTCACCGGCACGATGGAGCCGCACACACAAACGGACTTTGCCTTTTCGCAGCGATAGCAAACCGCGCGGGGCGCGTTTTCCGAAATTGTCTTTGGTTCTACTTCCATGTTTGTCGTTGCACATCATAGCAGTCGGGTCGACGAATCGAAACCATGCTTTCGCCATCGGTTGAATGGATGTCACCTACCCGTTTGCGTTCAGCAAATGACTCAAATAGCGCGCAAAAGTGTTCCCGATGGGTGGTGCGTGGTAAATGAGTGATGGCTCGGGGTTGTGAGGCACGAGGTGTTTGATGCTTGGTTTTCTGCGCGGTGCGAAACGATTTGGTGATCCCGTCATCGTGGTCTCTGGTCTTCCCCGCTCCGGCACTTCGATGATGATGCGAATGCTCGAAGCCGGTGGCGTCGAGATCATGACCGACGGTGAGCGTGAGGCAGACGTAGACAATCCCAAAGGCTATTATGAAATAGAGCGCATCAAGAACCTCGAGAAGGAAACGGACAAGTCCTACCTGCGCGAAGCCAGAGGCAAAGCGGTCAAGGTTATTTCATTTCTGTTGCAGTTTCTTCCCTCTGACAATCGCTATCAGATCATCTTCATGCGTCGCGACCTCGATGAGGTTCTGACGTCGCAGAACAAGATGATCGCCCACCGGGGGTCCATGGACACCACCTTTGACGAGGATATGAAAGAGTCCTATCGCAATGACATCGCCCGAGTACGTTTGTTGTGCCGCAAAAAAGCCATCATCGAGCTTTGCGAAATCGCCTACCGCGATACGGTCAATGATCCAGTCGCCACCGCTGCCACTGTGGCCAAGTTTTTGGGGCGTGATCTCGACCCCACGGCCATGGCGCAAGCAGTCGATCCGAACCTCTACCGCAATCGCAAGGCATAAACCGGTTCATCGGGAAGCTACACTCGGTGACAGCGTCAGGTGGGAGAAGGGGCCAATCCATCATCGGGAAGATTACTCTGGTGGTCCTCGATCATCCGTTCAAGGTCTTGCTCGGTGATGCCCACGGCACCAGAGATGCGAATGACCTGATTGTGGCCGGTCTCGACATCGGTGGCTGTGACCTCCACCATGCCATCCACGGAGATGGCGAAGGTCACATCGATTTGCACATCGCCTGCTCGCGCGGCCCGTATCCCTTCGAGTCGGAATTCGCCGAGGATCTCATTCTTGTCGATATGACGCTCGTCCCCCTGGAACACCACCACTTTCACCTGCGACTGGTTATCCTTGATGGTCACGAATCGACGCCTCACTGAGGCCGGCACTTTGGTGTTCTTGGGGATGATCGTTTCGGCCAGGTCGGCAACCGTCATGATGCCAAGGTTGTGTGGGGTGACGTCGAGGAGCACTGCAGCGTTTGATTCGGCGTCAAGCAGGGATGCTTGGACGGCGGCACCTACAGCAACGGCCAGGTCAGGGTGCACGCCAGTGGCCGGCGGACTTGCGATCACGGTCTGCACTGACTGGCGGACGATAGGGGTGCAGGTCATGCCACCGACGAGGAGGACTTCATCGACCTTATCGGGGGTGAGACCGGCGGCGGCGATGGTGCTCTTGAAAGTCACGATAGTTCGGTCGACAAGGTCGGAGATCAGGCTCTCATAGACGCCGCGGCTGAGGTTTGTCTCGAAATGCATCGACTCACCGTTCGGCAGAGTCGCGAGGAAAGGCAGGCCGATCTTGGCAGTGTCATCGTCGGAAAGGCGGATCTTGGCGTTCTCGGAAGCTTCGCGCAGGCGTTGAGAAGCGCGCAGATCTTCTTGAACATTGACGTTGTGCTGCTTCTTGATCTGATCGCTTAGCCACTTGTAGATGCGATTGTCGAAGTCGTGGCCGCCCAGGAAGGCGTCGCCATCGGAAGCGAGGACCTCCACGGCACCGCCGCCCACGCGCAAGATTGAAACATCAAAGGTGCCACCGCCGAGATCATAGACAGCGACGCATCGCTCGGCACCCTGGTGCATGCCGTAGGCAAGGGCTGCGGCGGTGGGTTCGTTGATGATACGCAGGACTTCGAGGCCGGCGATTTGCGCTGCCTGTTTGGTGGCGTGCCGCTGCCGGTCATTGAAATATGCCGGCACCGTAATCACCGCCTCGTTGATCTCTTGGGCAAAGTGATGGCGCGCCGCTCGCTTGATCTCGGAGAGGATATGGGCGCTGATCTCTTGGATGGCGAGCTGGCGATCGCCAAGGTCCACCCACACGTCGCCATTGGGCCCCTTGACGCAGCGATAACTCATCGACTCCATGGCCTTGCGTGTCTGTGGATCATCGAAGGAGCGGCCGATGAGTCGCTTGGCGGCGAAAATCGTTCTTGCGACGTTGTTCACAAATTGGCGTTTGGCCGCCTCGCCAACGAGGCGCTGGTTGTCTTCCGCGAAGGCAACGACGGAGGGCAGGGTGAGTTTGCCGCCCTGCAGTGGGACCACCATTGGGGCGTCATGTTCCATGACGGCTGCGCAGGAATTGGTGGTTCCGAGATCAATGCCAAGTGCCAGAGACATGTCTGCAATTATATGGCAGATCTGGGGGCGATACGAGTCATTGATAGACCCGTAGACCCGTGTGGACGGGTCACAATGGAACGACCAACTCTGGTTGAGCTGTTGATCGACCCAAAGCTGGTGTAGGAGATCGGGATGTCAGAAAGCAATGACGCTTTCAGCTTCAAAGCACTGGATAACGCCAACCAAGAGCTCATTGGTCCGGCCGGGATACTGTTGTGTGGTTTTTCTCGCGATGAGGCGGTGAAGGTTGAGCAGCTTCTGCGCCTGGTTGTCTTGGTCGAGCATCGGGTCGTTTGTTGTACCACGACCATGGGAACATGGAATGTTGACAATGCATTGCAGGGCGATGACGGTGGCGAGCTTTTGCCGATCGGCAAGGTTCCTCGAGTCATGCTGTTGTCAGGGCTCACCGATGCCCAGGTCGGTGCCACACTCGACGGATATGGCGGAACTGGAATCGAGCGACCCGTCTTTGCGGTGGCGACGGAAACCAATCTAAGCTTCACGGTGATACAATTGCTCGAGGAGCTCCTTGCTGAGCGGCAGGCGATGCGTAGCCCGGGTTAGATCAACGCATGGAAGATAGCTACAGATTTTGGAATTCTTGGCTTCCAGCGCGATTGTGCTTGCCAAATCTGTTGCAGCTGATTAAATTGCGGCGGTTTGTTAACAAATGTGTTATTGGGGAAGGTCCGCCTGGCGGAAACGCTCGTAAAGCAATCTCTACATATACTTACTAAATCGATTCCCAGCGCTAAGGTGAGACCGGGGGGTCGGGAGAGAGCTCTTGTGTAAGAGCGATGAAAGGTCACAGCTATGAGTAGACAAGATGGAATCGTCAAGTGGTTCAACGAAAGCAAAGGGTTTGGTTTCATCACGCCTTCCGATGGTGGCGAGGACGTGTTTGTTCATTTTTCTGCCATCGTCTCCGAGGGTTTCAAGACCCTGGTAGAAGGTCAGAAGGTTGAGTTTGAGACTGTGCAGGGGCAAAAGGGATTGCAGGCGCAAGCCGTACAACCCATTTGAGTTGGGGTTTCTAGGTTGCTTCAAGTTCTTTGGGCGGCCGACGAGCAATTCGCACAAGCGTCGCTACGCTCCTTTGGTGGAAAAGCTCCACGAGAAGGAAACGGGTCTGCTCGTACACGGAATGAGTGAGTGAGGTTCGAAGATGGCTACTGTTGTTGCATTGGGAGAGAGTGTCAAAGCGTATTGTAAGGGATGCAAGAAGGTACTTGAGCACGCTGTCATTTCGGTGACCGCCGCCAATCGACCGAAGAGCGTTAAGTGTTCAGCGTGCGACGACGCACACGCCTATCGCGTCAAAGAGCCGGCGACCCGGAAGAAATTGGGTGCCAAGGGGGTGGGGTTGGAGCGTCGTTATGATGAGCTTACCGCAGGGCGCGATTTGACCCTGGGGACCAAGTACGGCATGGCGGTGCAGTTCACCGACGACGAACTGGTTGAGCACCCTAAGTTTGGTGTTGGCTTGGTAACCCGAGTCTGTGTCGACCAGAAGATCGAAGTCGTCTTCCCAGAAGGCACCAAGACTCTAGCTCATGGTCGTTAGAACCTAGCATCAATCATCCTCAGGAATTCTCTACTCGATCTCCCAGGTCGCGACATATTCGTGGTGATCCGGCAACGCCCCGATGTTCGGCTCGGCATCCTTCCAAATGCCGGACAAACCAAGCTGAGCGGATGTTAGGGAGAAGTGACACATGGCGATGCCCATATCGAGACGCTGCAAGTCGGCCACACGAATGTACTTGGCGTCCCTACCGTAGCCCGGAGTTCGGCGCAGAAAGAGGTGGTAGCGACGCCCATCTTGAGACCGAACGAAACGCCAGGGTTGTCGATTCGATGCCGAGGGTCCAATGCGGACCATCTCCAAGACCGTGGCGAAGTCACCGGCAGCCTCCATGCTCAATGGCTGCTTGAACGTGCTCGAGAAGAACAACCCCTCCCAGGGTCGTCGCATCTTTGCTTTGGCACCCCAGCGGATCAACTTCTCCACAGCGCCACGATTGGCGGCCGCGTGTCCAATGGCCACCACGGCTGGTAAGGTTTCCTCTTCGCGCAACATAATCTTTTCGGCAAAAGTGCTCTTGGTGAAAGTTCCGCCGAGCCAACAGGTACCCAGCTCGAGGTCGGTGGCGAGCAGGATGATCTGCTCCATAGCATAGCCGAAGTCCTCCATGTCGCGCGCAGCACGGCGAGCGGTACCAACGATGAACCCCGGTGTGCCACGGATAAAACCGTAGGTGCCGAGCCCTCTCAGGGCGTTCTGGTCGTCCGCGGTGGCGGCGACGAGCTCAAAACGCAGCGGCGTGCCAAAGGGCCCGGTGGGAGATGAGCTCAGCCATTGTTCCACCACGCGACGTTTTTCCGGCTCGATGGGATCTGCCCGGTAGGTGCGCCATGACGAACGCATCTTGATCACCTCAATAGCAGGACGGCTCAGTTGCACGGTTCGTCTCCGTTGTTTAGGGCAGCGGCAGCCGGTAACGGTTCCTCGAAACTGATTCGTCCGATCTTTCCCGATCGCAATTCACGCAGCAAGGTCTCTGCTGTGCGCTGCAAGTCGACGATACCACCCTGGCGCAGCAAACCCCGGCCCCGGCCGATGGTCTCGAGCAGCTCCATGGGCTCGCGTGGTACAAGCTCGTTTGCAGGTATCTCGAGGCCATAACGAATTCGCAGCAGATCGGGATAACGGGTCGCAAGAAAGGTGGCGGCAAATCCAGCAACGTCCAGATAGTCAAAAGCGGCGTCCGATATTGCGCCTGAAGCAGCGAGCCGGTACGCCGCCATCTGGTCCTCAAGCTTGGGCCACAACACACCTGGTGTATCTGACACAGCGATATCCGTGTTGAGCTGATAACGTTTCTGCTGACGCGTGATTGCTGGCTGATTGCCAACTTTGGCGATGCTGCGGCCCAGCAATGAATTGATCAATGTCGATTTGCCGACGTTGGGGATACCGACGATCATGCAACCCAACGGCTTCTTTCTCCCTGTTTGACTCGGTGCTACCTGTCGACACGCCTCAAGAACCTGCCGGGCAGTACCACGTTGAGTCCCATCCAACGCGAGGCTCCGCGATCCATCGGCGCGTTCGAGATGCTGCAGCCATGCGCGAGTCACCGCGGGGTCGGCAAGATCACTTTTGGCCAAGACCAAGACACGGGGCTTATCGCCGCGCAACGTCGCCAGCATGGGGTTGCTGCTCGACTCGGGCAGTCGGGCGTCGAGAAGCTCGATCACAACGTCAACGCGTAGCAACGCCGTGGCAAGCTCGCGTCGCGCTTTGTTCATGTGACCGGGAAACCAGTTAATTGTCATTGTGCAAACGATGGTTGTCGTGATGCGCCACAGAGCACGCTGCAGAATTTGCTGCAGAACTTGTGGAACCACCATGGCCGACGGTTGATTCCAGGTCAACATCAGCGGCCGCCCGAACAGCAACACCGTAGTACTGTGGAGCTGTCGACAGGACCAACGGTCAGGGTGTACATCATCTGCAGTGCGTGTTGGCCAGGGCTCATTCGAAGAACCAGGAGGCGAACATGGAAGAACGTATCATCCGACTAGAAACCACCGTGGCTTTCAACGAGCAAACCCTTGCCGAGCTCAATGACTTTGTCAGCGCACAGCAAATGCAACTTCAGGAATTGGCAGAAGAGCTCCGGCGTCTTGGGGAGCGGGTGCGTCTGCTCACGCCAAGCGATCCACCGTCTCCAAAAGACGAGCCCCCCCCGCCGCACTACTGACACCCATTGTTGACGCCAACTGCATCTGTGTCCGCGCTGGTCCCCTGAGTTATTCAACGCACCGTAGGAGTTGTGATGGCGTCCACCCCCAGGTTGTTGTTGGTGCAGCTACCCATGCCGCGCCCTTCACCCTTCGCCGCAAGCGGTAATGAACCTCTGGCCGCTGGATGCTTGGCGGTTGCTGTCGGGGTCCACGGATTTGATCAACAACTCACGGTGGAGGTGCTCTCCCCAGAGATCACTGAGCACCTGGGCGACACACTCCTCGCCGAGCGCGTCATTGCCTCCAGGCCCGATTACCTCGGCCTGTCTCTCTATGTATGGAACATCGAGCGTAGTCTACATCTGGCCCGGCAGGTGCGTCGCCTTCTCCCTGAGACCAAGATCATCATCGGTGGTCCCGAGGTGGCGGCGGACAACCATCTATTGCATGACGAATCCCTATTTGATGCGGCGGTGGTGGGGGAGGGGGAAGAAGCCGCGGTCGGTGTCTTTGCCCGCTGGTTGGCGAAGACAGACACACACGGGAAATGGCTCTGGTCAGCACAGGCATGTGGTGACGTGCCTTGGGTATTATCGGGTCCGGCCACATTTCCGTTGCAACACTACCGGTCGCCCTACGTGGCTGGGGTGTTGCCGGTGTGCAGCGACCGGGCCGTCTATCTCGAAACCTCCCGTGGTTGCCGCGCCGGTTGTGCCTTTTGTGGGTACGGTCGTGGCAGCACCAAGGTGCGAGAGTTGCCATTGCCGCAGGTTTCTGAGGCCGTTGCCTATGTGCACGCTCATGGTGCCCGGGAGGTCGTGTTTCTCGATCCGACCTTCAATGGTAGGTCGGATTTTGCGGCACTGTGCGCTGCTGTGGCCACGATCAATAGCGACCGGCAGATCGCATTGTATGCCGAGGTGCGTGCCGGAAGTCTCACCTTGAACGATGTGCGCCACATGGCCCAGGCCGGTTTTGCCAGCGTCGAGATTGGACTGCAGTCGACGAACGCCACGACACTCAAGGACGTCGGCTGCGGTGGCAGTCCCGAGCGGGTGGCAACAGCCGCGGCTATGCTGGCGGACCATGGTATCGCCCCGGTGGTGGACCTGATTGTCGGTTTGCCCGGTGATACCTTCGAGGACGTGGTCCGCGGAGTCACCTTTCTCCACGAGCACGGTCTCAGTGACAACGCACAGATATTTCCACTCATGCTCCTACCGGGTACGCCGTTGCGTCTCCAGGCTGAGAGTCGCGGCGTAACGTTCGCGCCCGAGCCGCCCTACCTGGTGCGCCAGACGCTCGGCATGGATGCTGACGCATTTGCCCGCGCCTTCGACTTTGCCGAAGAGCGGTTTGGCCGCGACCTCGATGAGCCGTGGCGACCATTGTTGGTGGAAAAGAGCGACAACCGGGCGCCTGATGTTTTTCATTTCGACACCGACAGTCGCGCCTTCGTGGGTGCCACCTCCGCTGCTGCCATCGCCACCGCCACCGGCCCAGGGGGTCAACACGTCGCCCTTTGGGTACACGGTAACGATCTCTACGTTGACCGCGACGCTATCATTGCAGCCATCAAGACGCGTACTACCATGGACCCCTTTGCCACCCTCGACCTCATACTGCGACCCCGCACACCCTTTCCGCTCGATCTTCTAGATATTCTCGAACGGGCCCTCGCCGAGCGGGCCCCATCCTATGCGACCCGTCTGCCTCGCTGGTATGGGAACCACCGCATCCGACATATCGCCGTGTGTTTGCCGTCGGACATCGTTCTTCCAGCCGACTACATCGACGCCCTGCGAAAATGGGTGCCGGTGTTCTGCGATCAGAGTTGGTCGCAGGCCGCAGAGTCGCCAGAACTGCTCGGTACCATCCGCCCGTGCGCTCGCATCATCGATCCCTGCATTGACACCACCGACGATACTTGGCGCCGTCTCGTTGCCACATCCAACCCCGACGCCGTCGCCTTCGCCAGTCGGGAAGCCGAGGCTGCGTGGGTGCGCGATGCGTTGGGCTATCGCTGACCTAGGCCAAGCGTAGGCATGTCTCCCGCGGTGCCGTTTTTCTCTGCTGGTTGCGCTGCGCCGTCTATTTGCCGTCGAGACCGCGCTTTTTGAGGAGAGGCTCTACCGACGGCTTTGCGCCGCGGAAGGTGGTGTAGAGAACCATCTCGTCCTGCGACGAGCCAGCCGCAAAGACGTGTTTGCGGAGTTTTGCTGACAACTCGGGATCGAAGACGTCGCCCTTTTCCTCGAACGCATGAAACGCGTCGGCCTCGAGCACCTGAGCCCAGCCGTACACGTAGTAGCCAGCGGCGTAACCACCGTCAGCAAAGATGTGCTGGAAATAGGGGGAGTAGTAGCGGGGAGGGATCTCGGCCGCCATTCCGACAGTCCTCATGGTCTCACGGTCGAAGATGTTGACGTCTTGGATCGCTCGCATTTGTTCGAAGTTGCGGGTGTGCCATTGAAGGTCGAGCAAAGCCGCAGCCACGTACTCGCCTGTCTCAAAACCCTGGTTGAATTTGGAGCTGTTCCTGATCTTGGCGATGAGGTCGTCAGGGATCGACTCCCCTGTCACGTAATGTTTGGCATACTCCTTGAGCACCGCAGGCTCGCTCGCCCAGTTCTCCATCAGTTGAGACGGAAACTCGACATAGTCCCGCTTCACGGACGTGCCAGCGAGGCGCGGATAGGTGACATCTGACAGCAGGCCGTGAAGAGCGTGGCCAAACTCGTGGAACAAAGTGGTGACTTCGCTCCAGCCGAGCAGGGCCGGCGTGTCATCGGTGGGCGCGGGAAAATTGCCCACATTGACGACAATAGGACGACGCGGTTCACCGAGGTCTCGTTGCACGCGGAACAGGTCCATCCACGCACCACCCCGTTTGCTCGGGCGCGGGAAATAGTCGACGTAGAGCAAACCCACGTGCGAGCCGTCAGCATTCTTGACATCGAAGGCTTTGACATCAGGGTGATAACGGGGGACCGAAGAAGTGACCTCCTCAAATGTGATGCCGAAAAGTTTCTCCGCAGTTCGAAAGGCACCCTGCCGAACCGTGTCAACTTGGAAATAGGGCTTGAGCTCCTCATCGCTGAGATCGAACTGTAGCTTGCGTTGCTTCTCGGCATAGTAGCGCCAATCCCAAGGCTCGAGCTTTGCCTTACGGCCGAGATCCGCTGCCAGCAGTCGTTGCAACGCATCTCGTTCTTGGTCCATTCGGGTCTTGGCACCCTTGAACAACTTGCTCATCAGGTCGAACACGGCCCGCGGGGTTTTCGCCATGTTACCGTCGATGGCGTAGTCAGCATGGGTCTCGTACCCAAACAAACGGGCCCGCTCCGCTCGCAGGGTGGCGATCGCAAGGACGAGACCTCGAGTATCATGGTCCCCGTCGTGACTGCCGCGGTCATGAAACGCACGCCACAGTTGCTCCCTGAGCTTTCGATCGGTGGAATAACTCATGAAGGGTTCATAGGAGGAGCGCACCAGACCGTAGGCCCACTTGCCCTCGTGGCCGCGCTCGTTGGCGAGTGCGGCACCGGCGGAACGCAATTGCTGTGGCAGACCCGCGAGCTGCGTTTCGTCATCGAGAATGAGCAGGTATTTGTTTTCCTCCAGGAGGCGGTTAGAGAATTCGGTGTAGAGCGTGGCCAATTCAGTATTAATGGCCTTGAGCCGTTCTTTGTCTTCGCTCTTCACCGTCGCCCCCGCCCGGACGAAGTCACGATGGTAATCTTCGACAAGCTTTTTTTGTTCGGGGTTGAGTTCGGGGTTGAGTTCGGGGTTGAGGTTCGGCCCTTCGCGGGTGTCGTAAACCTTCTTCACCCGCTCAAACAGCTGTTCGTTGAGGACGATGGCGTCTTGGTGTTGTGAGAGCTTGGGGGCAAACTCAGTCTCGAGAGCCCCGAGGGCGTCCGTCCGGTCGGCGCTGGCGAGATTGAAAAACACCAACGCCACTCTCGACAACATCTCACCTGAGCGCTCCAGGGCGACGATGGTGTTGTCGAATGTCGGCTCCGCAGTTGCATTGGCGATCGCCTCAACCTCGCGCAAATGCTCCGCCATTCCTCGCACGAACGCGGGGGCATAGTGTTCGTCTTTGATTCTTTCAAACGGTGGCGCCCCATAGGGCGTGTCCCACGTCTCGGCGAAAAATGGATTGTCTGACATGGTTGTCGACATGGTTGCCTCTGCGTTGGGGCCTGACACTGTTGTCGTTCCTGATTGGGGACCGGCGCAGCCAATCATCAGAATACAAAACAATCCGGCCACGGTATCTTTCTTCATGGGTATACTCTCACTGTGTTCTTTGTTCACGGGTGTGTCCTAACCCAAATCCGCACCCGAGTCATCGTTGGCATCGTTGGCATCGTTGGCATCGTTGGCACGGTTGGCACCGTTGGCCCCATTTGTGGTATCGCAACGCAGGTTGTGTGATACTCCACGATTGAGTGACGCAGTTCGTGTGATGCTCCGCGATTGAGTGACGCTGCACAATTGCGTGATGTTGCTTGACTTCCCCCAATCAGATCATTACAGTCCGCCACCTTGATGCGGGGTGGAGCAGTTTGGTAGCTCGTCGGGCTCATAACCCGAAGGTCTATGGTTCAAATCCATACCCCGCTACCAAAAACATTAAGCCCGACCGGCACTTAGCTGGTCGGGC
>MGST01000380.1 GCA_001798605.1 Deltaproteobacteria bacterium RIFOXYA12_FULL_58_15
ACTTGCCTCATCGGTGGTCAACTGCTCCTCGCAGTCGAGCCCCAGATGCAAGAGACGTTCAGGTGGCAGATGACTCATCCTTGGTCTCCTTTCTGTTCACGCGAGGTTTCATCGACGAGAGCTCGGAGCTTGGCGCGGCCACGGTGCAACCAGGTCATGACAGTACCGACCGGCACAGCGAGACTCGCGGCGACTTCCTGGTAGGACATGTCCTCGAGATGGTAGAGCACCACGGCTTCCCGTTGCCCTTCGGGAAGGCTCGCCAAACCCTGCTGCAACAGTCCGAGCTCTTCATGGGCAGCTAGAACGGCATCGGGTTGTGCCGCAGTGTCGGCACCGAGCTCTGGGGCTTCATCGAGACTCGGTGACTTCTTGCGCAGGCGATCGAGGCACAGGCGGCGGGCAATCGTAAACAGCCATGGCAACGGCGGCCGCGTTGGATCTATCTTCTCGCGATTGACGAACGCCCGCACAAAGGTCTCCTGGGCAATATCTTCGGCGTCCGTGCGAGGCAGGTAACGCACGCAAAGGCTGAAGATAGGACGTTGGTAGCGACAGACAAGCGCAGAGAACGCCGCACTGTCGCCAGTCTTTGCCCGCGATACCAGCTCAGCCTCTGCAGCTCTGTCCGTGTTCACCATATATATGCTCGAGCGTACTAGGGCAGTACGCGCAACCGTCGGCAATATGTCAGGCGTGGTGTTGATTTCAAGAACGCCGCTCAACTGCCCCAACTGCGGCCGCAGTCGAGCAACGAGTTATTCTTCGTTGTTTTCGACGCCAAGCAGTTTCATCACTTCGGCAAAGTCGATGGGCTTTTTCCTGCAGTAATCAACACCGGCTTTGCGGGCGTCAGACTCGAGTTGGTCGGTGAGATGAGCCGCAACCAACATGATATTGACCGTCTTCGTTGCTGGGTTCGCTCGTAATCGGCGACATACCTCGACACTGTCGAGGCCTGGCATGATGACGTCGAGCAAAATGATGTGTGGCTGGAAATGGCCGACTGCCAGCAGACCATCGATGGCATTGCCTGCGATCTCGAGGATCGCATGATCGGCGAACTTCTGAATACTCTGTTGTGCGGCGCGCAGGTCCCCTTCGTTGCTGCTGATCAACAGGAGCCGCCGCCGCGATACCGACTCCAGCTCGGCGGGCATTGGCATCTTTCGCGTGACCAGAAAAGTTACGAGGTCCGCCGCACGCATACGACGGTGGCCACCTTGAGTGAGCGGACCCGTGAGCAAGCCGCGGTCAAACCAATCGATCACTGTGGTGATATGCACCGCCAACATCTTGGCCGCTTGGCCGGTCGTCAACATTGAGTCGCTGGTAAGTAGATGGCCTTTGGTGAGCTTCATTGCCTGCGAGGTTAGCTCAATCCGCAGAAAAAAGGTGAATTTCTTGGGAATCTCGGGCGTGAAAGATTTTGGCACCGCAGGGTCGACGGGCCTGAACTAACCTCTTGTCATGACAGCATGTTTTCAGGCCTTGAAGAACATGTAACCG
Organism: Deltaproteobacteria bacterium RIFOXYA12_FULL_58_15; assembly: GCA_001798605.1. Lineage (GTDB taxonomy): Bacteria > Myxococcota > XYA12-FULL-58-9 > XYA12-FULL-58-9 > XYA12-FULL-58-9 > XYA12-FULL-58-9. The sequence goes on from MGST01000380.1 coordinate 1,510, forward strand.
GCGAGGCCGACCAAAATGACCGCAAATATCTTCTTGAACTCTCCGGTTGAAACGTGATCGACGAGTCTCGCTCCGACCTGTGCTCCTACGATTCCGCCGATGCCAAGGAGCGCGCCAACTTTGTAGTCAACGTGTGAAAGTCTGCCGTGAGCCACAAGTGCCGATCCAGAGATGATGAGGATGGCGAGAAAAGAAGTGCCGACCGCCTTCTGTGCGCTGTAGCCGAGAAGCAAGAGCACGGGCACCATGAGGAACCCGCCCCCCAATCCAGAAAATGAGGCACCCACTCCGACAGCGACGCCCAAGCCCACGAACGACAACATCGACAACCATTCTGGCATGGCATTACCTTCCCAATAAATCGTTGAGACACAATACGCATTTTCCGTCCCGAGAAAAGATACATGTCGTGTCGTTACGCCGCCTTTTCCCCCTCTCAGAAAATGCATATCGTTGTCTCCTGATACCCATGCAGTGGCCAATCATCATCCTTTATCTCCTCGTATGCTTGGTGCACGCTGTGTTGGTCTCGTGGTTGTTCGTCTTACCCAAATATCATCGGGAACGTTTGGCATTTCAGTTGGGCCCGGCACCATGGGTCTGGTACTCCCGCCTGTTGTTGGCGCCGAAGGTGCGGGTTGTTGGCCGGTGCCATTTGCCGAGCTCCCACACAGGGTACCTCTACGTTGCCAACCACGAGTCCATCGTCGATATCCTGGTGTTGACGGATGTGGTGCGACGCGCATTCCTGATGAAGCGGAGCGTGTTGGTGACCCCCATCGGTTGGGGCACCTATCTCGCTGGCAGTATTGGCTTTGACAGGGGCTCGAGACGAGGGCGATCCGGGGCTCTCGAGCAGACACTGGAGATGGCCAAGCGCGCCATGTCGGTGATCGTCTTTCCCGAAGGGACCTTCGGCCACAGCGATGGCCGCTTGCGCGAACCCCACCTCAATCTATTGCGTCGGGCGCATCAAGAGGGCCTCAGCGTTGTGCCCATCGGTCACGCTGGTACTCGACGTGCTCTCGATGGGCAATCCTTACCGTTTCATCGCAACGCCGAAATATTTGTGGTGGTCGAGGCACCGCTGTTACCAACGGACTATCCCGATTCCGATGCTTTTGCCCAAGCGTGTTGGTGCAGTGTGGAAACTGCGGTGGCTGCCGCTCGCGGTCAGGTGCCGTCTGGATGGCCATATTCATAGGAATCGCAGGTGTCTTCACATGGATCACCCACCAGGTCGTGTTATGCTACGAGCTGGTGTCTTGGTTGGGAGCACACCAGAGGATATCGGTTTGGTTGACCCTTCGAGAGAAGCCTCAATATCGGTAGAGCGGGTCGACTCGGGCCTGCGTATCGATTTGGGCGTGGCACTGGCAACCCTCATCGCTCTTGCGGGCACCATCTTTCTCATTCGCGCCGAGATCAAGCCACCCGCGACCCTCGCGGAAGACGCTGCGCAAATCGGGCAGGTTGGTCAGGTATTGGGTACCGCAAAACGACGTTCCGTGTCGTCGTTGTCCTGGGAGGCTTTGGCGGCTGGCCGTGCAATCCGACAGGGTGATGGCGTGTTTGTCACCGAGGACTCCTCCGTTGCCCTCGACTTCGCTGATGGCAGTCGCCTCATGGTTTCAGAGAGCTCGCTGGTGGTCGTAGAGCTGCCCAACCGACGCGACGAGAGTCCCCATGTTGCGGTTCGTCACGGCAGCGTTGCCGGCCAGGCCGGTGAGAGAGGATTGCGTATCGCCGTGGGGGACGGTGTCGTCGATATTGGCAAGGCGAGTGTTGCAAGCGTAGTCGACGGTGGCACCGACCGGGTCGAGGTGTCCGTGGAAAAGGGTGACGCCATCATCCACGGCGAGGGCAAGTCAGTGGAGCTCGGCGAGCATCACCAGGCAGTCATTGTTGGCCGTCATGTCTCATCACCCGTCGAGTTGCCGATCGAGCTCGTCGAGCCCCCGCTCGGCACCTCCATTTTTTACCAGAGTAATACGGCGGTCGTGAACTTTGTGTGGCGCGGTGGTCCCGATGAGGTTGCGCTCGATCTCGCCGATGATGCAGCGTTCTCCCGCATCATTCGCACCGAGAGAGTTCGCGGAAACCGCAAAGAGATCGGTGGTCTCAACTCTGGGGCTTACGTTTGGCGGTTGCGCACCGTCGACGGGGAGGTCCTCAGCCCGACCCGCTCTCTGGTTGTCGAGCGTGACGCCGCTCCTGTGGTTGTTCGGCCCCTTCAGGGCGAGATCATCAATGTCGGCCGGGCGCGGCGGCCGCTCACCTTCGTTTGGACTGTCGTCACCGGTGTTGAACGCTATCGTTTCGAGATGGGCAAAGACAGATCGTTTCAAAATATTACCATTGCCCGTGAGGTCGACGGCACACAGTTGCAGATCGAAGAGCCACTCGACGAGGCGCTGTATTTCTGGAGGGTGCGGTCATTGGCCGTTGAGCGCAAGGACTCGCCCTATTCCGCGATCAGCTTTTTCATGCTCGCGTTCGATGCTTTGCCGCGGGCACCCAATCTCATAGGTTCCGAGGTAGAGATCGACCCGGGTACCGATACGGGCCCCGACATGGGCCCTGACGACACTGCGGAAGCCGAGAAGGTGCCGGCTGCCAATCCTGATGACACAAGAACGGAATCGGAACCAACGAAGGCGGCACCGGCGGATCCAGGCGGCGAGACCGGGGGACTCACGGTAGAGGTCGGCGAAAAAATGTTGGCCATACTCTGGTGTTTGGTGGGCGGCGTGGCACATGCGGCGAGCGATGCTTCTGCTGCCATCGTTCTACGGTGGGAGGCGGTCGATGGTGTCTCGAGTTACGTAATTGAGATTGCGGAGGATGAAGCGTTCAGCCGTGTCGTTGTCCGGCAAGAGGTGAGCGCCAGCTATTTTCGTTGGCAGAAGATTTCCAAGCGCAGTTATTGGTGGCGGGTTATCAGCGTCGACGGCAACGGTCGCAAGGGGCCGCCGAGCGCTCCAAGGTCGTTTGGAGCGGTGTTGACCAAACCGAGTTTGGCGGCGCCGGCTCATGACGCGGTCTTTTCGATTGCTGCCCATGTGCCACCGGTGTCGTTCTCCTGGGATACCCAACTTTTGGCGTCGACCTACGAGTGGGTCATTGCAGGTGATCCTGGGTTCAAAGCGGTCGTTGCAACTGAGCGCACACGGCTTCCATCGTTGACTTGGTCGGCCAAGTCAGCGGGTCCGTATTATTGGCGGGTGCGTGCCGCAGATGCCGCGGGTTCTTTTACCCCGTTCTCTTCGGTGCGAAAACTTACGATGGCGTTGCAGCCCCCCGAGGTGGTCTCTCCCGCTCCCGAGCTCCAGGTGGCATTGACCGAGCCGCCACCGGTTATCGACTTCGTTATTGAAAAGGTGGCAACCGCTTCCGACTACACGATAGAGATCTTCGCCGCCAACCAACCCGCGGGGGTTGGGGAGAACTACTCCGTGCAATCAACCAGTTGGCAGTGGCAACCGGTGGCTGCGGGGACCTATCATTGGCGTTCACGCAGTGTCAGCGGCAAAATGGGGTCGGCCTGGAGTCCTCCGCGCAAGATTGTAGTGACCCTGACCTCGCCGCGACTCACCGAGCCGGCTCCCGACGCCGAGCTTCATTTTCGTTCGCCCGAGAGCGAGACTTGGTTTGCCTGGGATCCGGTGCCCGGGGCCAACGGCTATCACCTCGTCATTGCGGAGGAAGGCAAAGAGGTCGTGAGCAAGACGGTGGCCAGTGAACGGCTAGGTTTGCCGGGGTTGCCTGCGGGGAGCTATGAAGTGTCCGTTCGTGCTCAGAGTGCCGGTGGCAATACATCTGAGCCCACCATGCGAGCATTCTCTCGCGTTGCTCTGCCGCCCATTGAGGTGCCCGTTGTCGAAACGTCCCAACCGGACCCGGAAGTGATGAGCCGCTCTCCTTTGTTCGATTCGACCTTCCAGATCGGAGTGGGGGCTGGTTTCACAACCAATTTTGCGAGCGCCGTGTCTCCCGCGCTGGCGGCTGAGTTTGGCTATCGCCTGCCGCTGGTTGATGGTCGCGTGGTCGCAGCAGTTCGCCTCGAATATCATTACAATGTTGAAGCGGGTGCGGGTTCCAGAGTTACGGCGACCCAACAGGTGTTGCCGATGGCGTTCGGGGCCAGAGTCGAGTTGCCACCCGTGGTGATCCCGACCTATGGTTGGGCAGGCGTTCTCGTCGGGGTTTTGTTTGGCAGGATAGATGGAGCTGGGCCTTCCTTGCAGCGAACCATGATCGGTGTTGGCGGTGAGGCGGGAATCGGGGCCAGGTATGATATCGGACCGGGATCTGCCTTCGTGGAGTTGCGCTACAGTTGGTTGCGTAGCGCTGATGAATTCTTCGAGCTCGACGGCGGCGGTTTGACCTCAGCGATTGGATATCGATTCGACCTATGAGCAGAGCAAAAAAGGGTCTTAGAATTCCCATTCGTTTGCGGTTGCTGGGAATGATGGCGATAGTGCTGCTCGGAACGATGGCGGTCTATCTCAGTCTCGCGACCAAGCTGATCGCCGACGACCGACTGACCTACGCATTTGACCTCAACCAGAAGCTCGTGAGTGTTTTTTCTGCGCAGGTGCGTGGAACCATCGAGAGCACGGCGGAGCGGTTGCGGCTCTATGGCAACATGGCGGTGGTCGAACGTTCGATTGCAGCCAAGAACGACCTCGCTGAGCGCATGCTCCTCTCTGAGAACGATTTGCTGAGGATCCAGCTCTACCTCCAGAACGCTTCTGGAGAGCTCGTGCCGGTGGTAACCCGAGTCGCCGAAGAGCGATTGTTGCCTCTGGAGATCACCGCCGTGGATCTGGCAGAGCTCGATCGCAGCCGTCCGCTGCCCTTGGCGTCAATCGGTCGAGAGCAGTTGTTGGTTGCGAATCGGTCGTTGCCGCCTTCAGCGTCCTTGTTGACTGTTGCGGTCGCGCCCCGAACAGATGGGGTACCGCCCTGGGTGGTTTGTGCCGATGTGGTACCAGAGAAGTTGCTTGGAGTGTTTGCCGGTTCGTCATTGTACGCCGCGTATCTCGTTGATTTCGAGGGCCGGGCGGTGGCTCATCCTGATGTTCAAAAGGTGGTAGGGAGGGAGAGCTTGGCGTCGACTCCGGTGGTGCGTGCGGCGCTCGGTTCCCATGGGACGCGTAGCGGCGCCCTCGAGTATGACAGCGGCGATGGTCGGGCCCTGTTGGGATCGTGGGCGCACGTTGGCGTTGGTCGCCTTTCCGTCATCACCGAGGCTGATCGCGACGAGGCTCTTGCAGCGGCATACCGATTGGTGCGTTTGTCCATCTTGTTTGCCGTGGCTGTCGTGCTGGCTGCGATATTCGTGACCATCGTCGTTGCTCGCCGTTTGACCACCCCCATTCGCAAGCTGAGCGTCGCCGCAGCAGAGCTTGCACGTGGCAACTACGACATAGACCCCGATGTGCACTCCGGCGATGAAATCGAGGATCTCGCCGATGACTTTCGTGAAATGGGGCGGGAGATTCGCGCTGGACAGGTGCGATTGGCGCAATCAGCCAAGCTTGCAGCATTCGGGCAGCTCGGTGCGGGGATCACCCACGAGATCAAAAACCCACTGGGATCCATCCGTGGGTTTGCCCAGCTCGGCTTGCGCGCGATCAACGATGCCAACCAGACCCGCGAGTCGTTTCAGATCATTGAGAAGGAAACTGAGCGCTGCCTAGAAATTGTTCAGAATTTTCTCAAGTTTGCCCGCAAAGATCCGGGCAAGCGGGCCGTGGTGGCGGTCAATGATGTGGTCGCAGATGGACTCAAGCTCGTTGCGCATCAGCTGTCGACATCGCAAGTGCGATTGCATCGTGAGCTCGGTGAGGCACCGCCGGTGTGCGTTGCGGCGCGGCAGATTCACCAGGTGCTACTCAACTTGCTGCTCAACGCGGAGCATGCTGTAGGTCAGAAAGGCGAGATTTGGGTGTCGACGGCAACGCTTGACGACGGTCGCGTTGAGATTGTGGTACGCGACAATGGACCTGGAATTCCTGCCGATGTCCTCCCCAAAATTTTCGACCCATTCTTCACAACCAAAGGCGAGGGCAAGGGAACCGGCCTAGGCCTTTCGGTGAGTTACGGTATTGTCGCGGAGCACGGTGGCGAGCTCATCGCCGAATCAGAGCCCGATGCCGGAGCAACCTTCAGAATTCGTTTGCCCGTGGCCACACCCCAGAATCTCGGCTAACAACCCTCCGGTTTGCAGTCGACCGCCGGATCGACAACCACGAAGCACTGTCCATAGGGCTCGGCAAGGCTCACGCCATCTCGGCTCTTGGCGGTTGTGGCAATTTCCAGTTGGCATTCGCCGGTGGGTAAGAGGGCGAAAGGGGCAAAGGCGAGCACCTCCGTGGTGGTGTCCCATGCGAGGTTCCCACGAACTTCGGCTCCGCTGCAACCGACGTGCAGTGCGGCAGCGGCGGCCACCATGTCCATGGGAGCAGAGAATATGACCCTGAGAATTGCGGTTGGTTCCACGGCATCATCGTGCATCGGGATGGTCAGGACGACGGTAGGATGGTCGACGAGGTCTGTCTTGGGCGATTCCTCCGGTAGGTAGGCCTGCGATTCGTCGAAGGTCTCCCCGCAGCCAACCAGGATGCTCAAGAAAAGTATTGGAAATGCAATCATATTACGGCCAACCATGGTACCTCCGCTCAGGGGCGAACATTATGGGGGCGCAATCCTTCGGTCAAAAAACCAGCCTTTTTGATTGGCTGGGTCGCTGCGTGTGTTATCTGTAGTTTCAACAAAGAGCCGCCAGGGGCTCGTGAGAGGTTGACAGAACTTGGGTCGACATATATGGCCCGGAAAATGCTAGGCGCCTCGGAAGGGGGCTATAAGCCATGAAGATATACCGAAAAGTCATCCCAAAGATTGCCAAAGACGTGGTGCGATCGCTTCTCGCCAACCGTGCGATTGAAGTTGAGGACGGGCACCGCGACGAGGCAGAGCTCGATGTGGCCGGGGTGCTCGTTGGTTACCTCAACGATCTCGATCGGATCGCCACGGATGCCAAGGAAACCATGGTGCGGCATAACCTGCCGGTCGAAATGACTCCCCGCATCAAGAAGACCATCGCCGACACCAGGAAGATCATCGTTGGGGCAGAGGCCTTGGACTTTGTCATCGATCGCATGATCAAGGGGCTGTTCAACTCAAAGAACATCGAAGAAGTGTTCGTTGAGGACCATGAAATTCGTGCCCTGGTCAGCGAGTCGATGAAGAAGTATCTCGGCGTCGACGAGGAGCTCGATCGCGAGGTTCGTGGCAGGCTCAAGAATCTTCGCGAGGGTACCTCTGAGTGGGAGGTCGAGTACAACCGTCTCATCGAGCAGATGCGACAACGCCACCAACAGGCTTAGGCTCTCCACGTTCGTTTTGTGCGGACTCACTCCGACTGACTCCCACGATCGGTCATTCTGATTCTCCTGAGCCGTGGTGCGCCACTTGGCAGCTTCTTTCTCCGCCAGATTTTTGACGGTTTCGCTTGCGCACCTTACGATTGCGAAGTCGTTTTCCTGCGCGGGAAACCGGCGAGACAAACTCGGCTCGGAGGGCCATTCATGGCGAATCGGCGTGCCCCCGCAAAAAAGCAGAAGAAGCCTGACACGGGTGGCTTACGGATTTTGAGAACCCTGAGTAAGGTTAATCGTCGCACCAGAAAGACCGCGACGACCCAACCGCATCTGGAGGATAAGGCTAAGGTTCTGGAGTCTAGAGCTAAGGCTGGTAAGTCCGGTGCGGAGCCAGGCACCAAGGCTGTCGCAAAGGTGCGTTCGGGCACCTGGAACGAGGTCATAGCCATTTGTCTGTGGTGCCTGGGCGTATTGACTGTCCTTGCTTTGGCCAGTCACAACGCCGGTGACGCATCACTGAATGCATCTGGCTCTGCCGATGTTTCCAATTGGGTGGGACCCGCGGGTGCCTATTGGTCAGATCTGCTTTTTCAGGCCCTGGGGGTCGGCGCATACGCCCTGGGATTTGGAATGCTGCTTGCTGGTTGGCGGGCCTTGACCGGCAAGCGGGTCCGTCCAGGTTTTCGCGAGGGGGCCGGAACGGCACTTCTGGTCATCAGTCTTGGTGCCTTCTGTCATCTTCTCTTGGACGGCACTCCCCGCCCCTATCCGCCAGGTGGAGTGGTTGGGGCGATTCTCGCTCGCGCATTGTTTGAGAATTTCGCGGTGGTCGGTAGCTACATTCTTTCTGGCGCGTTGGTGCTGTCAGCTCTTGCCCTCACTGCTGATGGCGTGCTCGCGGGACTTGGCCTGCGTGGCCTCGTGGCTTTCAATGAGCTCTGGTTCCGTGCTCGCGCTCTATGGGTCGTGCATCGGGCGCGCCAACAGCGAGTGCGCGAGATGAAGGCTGACCCGCAGGTGGCACAATCAGAGCCCTCTGACCATTGGACGTTGGGGGAGATAGACGTTCCAAAAACACGCAGGCAAGTGCAGAGGGAGCGGTTGGAGCAGGCGCGTGTCCGTGGCCAGGAACTTGCCGAGTCGCAGGTTGCCCGAGAGCGAGAGCTCGCCGAGAGGCGCGCGTTGCGCGATGTTTCAGAGCCCGTTTTGGTGGACAGCACCGTGGACATGCCAGCCGAGGAAGGTTTCGAGCTCGGCGTGTTACCGCTCCTAGAAGAGCTGGTCACCCAGCCGGTACCCATTGCTGAGCCCGAACCCTGGGTCCCGCCCGAGCGAGACGCCGATGTGGTGTCGATTCGCGCCGCTGAGCCAGAGGTCCACGAGCCGCCGCTGCCAGAGCCACTGGTGATTGCGACTGAGCCCGAGCCATCGGTGTCAGCACCAAAGCGCAAACGTTTGGGCAAAAAAGCGGGTGGCGTCTCTGAACCGGAGATCGTCGACGTTCGACCCGAGGTAGACCTCGAAGCTCTCGACCGTATTGCCGAGCCGGAAGTGGAACATCGGTCCTTCGATTTGCCGTCGACTTCTTTGCTCGATTACGAGGCGGCGATACGTGAGCCTATTGATCCCGAGAAGATGCGTGATAACGCCCAGCGGCTCACCAAGACCCTAAAAGACTACGGCATCGACGGCCACGTGCGGGAAATTCGTCCTGGGCCTGTTGTCACGATGTATGAGTTTGTTCCAGCTCCTGGAATCAAGCTATCGAAGATAGCTGGCCTCGCAGATGACCTCGCCATGAGCATGGAGGCGATGCGAGTGCGCATTGTCGCGCCAATTCCCGGCAAGGGTGCCGTCGGCATCGAGATCCCCAATGAATCGCGTGAGACGGTATTCCTAAAAGAGATCATCGCCCACGACAGTTTCCGCAAATCCAAGTCACATATTGCGCTGTCTTTGGGCAAGGATATTGAAGGCAACCCTTGCGTAGCGGACCTCGCGCGCATGCCCCATTTGCTCGTCGCCGGTGCCACCGGTGCCGGCAAGAGTGTTGGCATCAACGCGATGATCATGTCGATCCTTTTCAAGTCAACACCAGAAGAGGTGCGCTTGATCATGGTTGACCCGAAGCGCCTGGAGCTGAAGGTCTACGAAGACATTCCGCATTTGCTCTTGCCGGTGGTCACCGATCCCAAAAAGGCGGCATTGGCGCTTCGCTGGGCAGTCGACGAGATGGAGCGGCGTTATCAGCTACTGAGCGAGGTCGGTGTTCGCAGCATCGACAGCTATAACAAGAAGATTCGTAAGGGCGAGGAGTCAGGGCGGCCTTTCGTGATCACGAACAAGGACACCGAAGAGGAGCAAGTTTGCGAATCGATGCCGTACATTGTCGTCATCGTTGACGAGCTTGCAGACCTCATGATGGTTGCCTCGCGGGAGGTGGAGTCTTCCATCATGCGTCTCGCGCAAATGGCGCGCGCGGCGGGTATCCACTTGATCTTGGCAACCCAGCGTCCGTCGGTGGACGTGCTCACCGGAGTCATCAAGGCCAACTTCCCCACTCGCATCGCCTTCCAGGTCGCATCCAAGCACGACTCTCGCACCATCATCGATGGCAACGGCGCGGAGCATCTGCTCGGACGTGGGGATATGCTCTATCTGTCCCCTGGGGTGGGTGGTCTCAAGCGTGTCCATGGTGCATTTGTCAGCGACGAGGAGATTGAGCGCACCGTGGCATTCGTCAAAGCGCAGGGAAAACCCACCTATGACGAATCGATTCTAGCGCCCCGCGACGACATGGGTGCCGACCCTGTGGACGACGAAAACATAGACGAGATGTACGACCAAGCGGTCGCAATCGTTTCTGAGAGTCAGCAGGCTTCGATATCGATGATCCAGCGTCGCCTGCGCATCGGCTACAACCGTGCAGCTCGATTGGTCGAGCACATGGAATCACAAGGAATCGTCGGACCCGCTGACGGCGCTAAGCCAAGGCAGATTCTTGTTCAACCGGCACCTCTGTAGATGGGGAGGACACACACATGACAGTTAACGAAATCGTAGAAATTGCTGACTTCACCGCCCGCTACGAGGGTTGGCAACTCGCAGGCGATGTGGATGTGGTCAAGACCCGAAGACTTTTTGGCCCTGCGGAGTGGCGGGTTTCCGCCGCAGGCCCAACTCCTGACTCCCATCGGTGGGTTCGGATTGATGATCGCAGCGGCGACGTGATTGCCTCGGGCTGGCGGGCGATCTAGTCGTCGAGGGGTCGGCGGTCTCTCTAGTCGTTGGCGGCCAATGCCAGTTTGTTTTTGGCCATCTTGCCGATCTTGCTGCGGGCAGCCTTTTTGCTCACATCAGCTAGAAGATCTTCGCCGAGCGGATGGCCCTCTTCGACGAAGTGGAAGCCGATGTAGTATTTCGTCTCGAGATCGATGAGCTGATCGCCCAACAGTGCCTTGGAGACATCGAACCCGCTCTTGGCCAGTTGTTCCAAGGCTCGCAGTGCATTGTCCCTCGATCGCGCCGCCGGATGGGTGTCGTGCCGGCCAGCGAGCAGTTCCAATTTTGCCAAGAGATAGCGGTCGTCGCCAGTGGTTTGGTCAGATCGACACAACAACCGTGCAACTGTCGTGGCCTGGTCGAGTTTTCTACCTTTGATGAGTCTTGTCGCTACGCCCCGGAGGCCCTCAGCGAGGGCTTTGGGGCTGGCATCTCGCAAGATCTGCAGTGGTGCTTCCAAGCCTCGTTCGCCTTTGGCCAACGCATCCACCGCGGATTGGAGAAGGTCTGCGTGCTGCGATTTTGTCAGTGATGCTGCGTGGGGTGCGAGCGCTGAACGGATGGTTCTCGCGCGATCGACTCCGCGCTTGATGTTCCCTGTGGCATCAACGAGGCGTCGCTTCACCTCAGGGAGCACCGCACTTCCCATTGATGCCAGGGCCCAAGCCGATGCTTCGCGAACATCCGGATCATGGGAGTCCAATAGATCAAACACGGCATCCATCGATTGGCCGACGCCAATCTTCACAAGAGCGTCGAGTGTACGTTTCTGCAGCGGTGGGTCGTCCGAATTCAGCATTGTCACCAGGCCCTTGGTCACGGCGGCATTCTTGACGCCGATTTCGCCAAGCACAATTGCAGCGGCAATGCGTTTCTCAGGAGCGTCGTTGTGCAACATGGCAGCGATCTTCGCGACGATGTCCTTCATCATTGCGCTCCCTCTCGGGGGCCTCAGTGAGGGTCAAATAACCGCCCCGGCATATGGCAACGCCGCAAGGGGTTCCAGCCTTCGTGGGGTGTTTGGGGGTTCGGTTTGGTGTCAGCGGTCGGATGACCTGATTGCGCAGAAGGTGCCGCTTATGGTTTGCAGGTCTGATCCTGTGCCATTCATGTTGACGACCTGACCTTCGAATGTGCCGGTGACCATCGCGCCCACAGCAGACCATGCGTCGACCGTGATCGCGCCGTTGGAGGCGTTGTTCTGGTGCCAGTCACCGGCTGCGTTATAATAATCGACCTGCGGGTATTGGTACGTGCCTGCCCCAGGAGTCGCGTGGTAAGCACTCACAGCAAGGGCGTTGGTTTGCGCCTGGGAGCGGCTCAAGCCGGCGGAGATTACCATCGCCGTGTTGTTTGCCACAACGTCCACTGCCCCAATGCTCGGCGCAGCCGTTGTTGGGCCACCGTACACACTCGGTCCCTCGCAGAATTTCATGGCGGCACCGCCTGAGAACGTGAAGTCCACACAGCAGGTGCTGGCGTCATCGTCGGTCTCTGAGGTGTCGCCGCCAGTCGTATCGCCACTGGCGTAGTTGGGGTCGCCGGAACCATAGAGACCGGAGTCATGTGGACCGGCATTGTCCGAGCAACCGAACAGTAGAACAGCTGACGCGGTAACAAGCAGATCTGTGCGCATTGTAATCCCTTTCAATTGGGTGAATGCAGCGAACACGTCTCTTGCTGACAATGGACACGCTAACATCAGTGACAGAGAGAATGGACATCAATCTTCAAGAAGTGGCACCGTCGACCCGACGCGGTTCCACTCGGCAAAGGCGCGACCCACGCAGTCTTCGATGGCGAGGCCCTCGAAGTAGTTGCCGACCAGTGCCAGAGAATCTGGAATGTGCTTTTCGATCTCTGCCACCTTGTGGGCGTGGTCGACGGTTGCGGAGGGGAGCGTGACCGCGTTCTCCAGTGTCGATGGCAAGTCCTCGTGGCGCAGTCGAAGCACCTCGACGATGCGCTTGCGTTTTTTCTCGCGGGAGATTCCTGGCCGAAAGTGGAAGGTAAAGGCGCGGCGGTCGGGATCGGGAAAGGGATCTCGGGTAACCATTGAGAAGAACAGATCATCGGTAGGGACCACAAACGCACATTCAGGCATCCAACAGCGGTCACGCGGCAACACCACACCGACGCTTTCGACGGCGACCGTCTCGACCTTGCGAATGGCATTGGCGAGCCCGGGCAGTGCTCCATCCACCAGGGCAGGTGTTACGCTTGCGGGGGTTGCGATTGCCAACAGCGGTGCGGAATAAACGCGACCGTCATGGGTTCTGACCTGCCAACCGTCGGAGTTACGGGCAACAGTCATTGCCGCCGAGTCGGTGTGGACTGAGAGATGGGTTACTTTTGACGTGGCCGTGCAGACCGTCTGGAGCCCGCCGTGAAAACCAAAGCTGCGTGGAATCTCTTTGCGACGCGGGCGTTTCTTAAACAACGACCCGGGGCCTGCGGCCGGAAACAGGTCAGCACTTTGCGACGGGACCGCAGCGAAGAATGGCGACAGAATCTGCGCAAAGTTCTTAGGACCGAGCAAGCGTGAGAAATGTGAGGCAACGGTCTGACCTTCCTTGCTTCGAAACACATTGAAAGGAAAACGTGCTGCGGCCTCAAGCCAGCCAAGATGCAGCAACACCTTCGGTGGTGTCAGCCAAGCAACCGCACCATCCCGCAATAGGCCAAACTGTGACCTCGCGGGACCTCGTTGCACCAGAGTCTCACAGGCACCGGTGGCGTTACCCATCTCGAGAAAGCCACCGTAACTGTTGTAAACTGTGTGCGCCCCCATCTCGAACCAGAAGCCATCCTTACTTGAATGGCTGTAGATACAACCCCCAACCCGCGGGCTGCTCTCCAACAATACGACTTGGCGTCCCGCTGTCGCCGCTTTCCATGCGAATGCAAGGCCAGAGATGCCACCGCCAACAACCAGAACATCTATCATTGCGAAAAAGTTATAGCATGATGGGTTTGTGCGAACAGGCTGTTGACTTGGCAAAACGACAAATATTCAGGCTGTGTGAAATTGAGCGGGCGTCGGACGAAATTTCTCGGTATGATGCAGCCCACTCGGGGGCTCGCTCGCCGTCATGGCTGACTCGATCTTCGGGACCAGGGGGTATCGTGACGAGGTGCACCTGTTTGATTGCCTTGCTCTTTGTTGGTTGTCAAACCGAGAAAATGGTTGTGCGGGTGGGGAGCCCGTGTGTGATCCATCATGACGACGGCACAACACCCCTTACGTTTCGTGCCTGGCATCGGATTCGCGGCTACGAACTGATGGAACAGAATGCCGTCATCGGCGTTGTCGAGGACGATTGCCTGGCGACCCAAATCCCTGCCGGCCCAACGCGATACGTTTCCCAGAGCGGGGCTGAACTCTACGACGCGCCGAACCCCCACGCCCGAAGCGGTCTGCGCCTCGAGGGCAGGCGTCCTGTTCGGGTCATCGATGTCGCTGGTGCCTTTTCGTTGGTCGCCTCAGAGATCTCGAGTTTCGGTTATGTGCAAACGGTTGACCTCGCCGAGGAGGCTCGACTGGTCGAGGAGTTAGCCATCGAGCTGCATTGGGCTTGGGAACGCGGGCATCGGATGGTCGTGGCAGCGCAACTCGCCGCGCTCGGTGCTGATGCAATCAAGCTCTCGCCCCTGCGAGAGCTTGCCTGTCGTGCCGCTTTCTCTGGACTGACGGATCCATTTTGGGTCGACGAGCTCCACGCCGACGATTGCGACAATCGGCCAGCGTTTGCGAATGTCGGAGTTGGCCTCGACGTTGAGGGAACATGTGCATCCGGTCGGGAGGTGAGTGTCACCAGTGCCACGTTGACTTCCTGGTCATGCGTTACCCCGAGCGCTGGTGCGCAAATCTTTGGAGTTGACTATGCCGGTCACATCGAAAAAATCGGTGATGTAATCGTGTCGCAGGCCGGGACCTGCCCGCAGGCGCGTGTGCTCGGGTTGCACACCGTAGGCCTCGGAGTGTGTCTTGAGGCGGTTGTCAAGGACGATGGATGTGCCGATGCAACTGGCGACCAAGAGCGCGGCCTCTATTGCCTGCCACCACCCAGTGCCTTCGCAACAGCCGAAGTGACCGAGATCACCACCGCATTCAAACGATCTGCGAAGACGAACGGACAGGACGGGAATTGTGGTGGCGCACGCATGCGGGAACCGGCGAGCGGGCAATCTTCACCTCAAGAAAGCGAGTGCTTCGGTTCGTCGTCAAAGAGCGGCACTCTTGCTAGTTTTCACGTGGTGCGAAGGAACGACAACTATTTGCTCTGTGTTCGTGGCGCACATTTCGACGGTGGCCCGAGAAATGTTGCCTACGAGTTTTCACCGGGGCGAATTGTCGAGATGGAGATCTGGCCGGGGGCGTGCGACATCGATGATAGCACGACCTGGTTGAGCACTTTGGCTCTGGTCGAGGAACTCAAGCTCGATCGCTAAGGGGGAGGCTCGTCTTGCGCCAAGAGGACAAAGAACGAATCAAAATCGAAGTCACCCACCGCGTGCTCGAACACTTCGGAAGTGACCCGATCGCCATCGAGCAGGCTGTTTTCGACACCATCTACGAAGAACGGCGGCGGCTGGACACTGAGAAGAACAAGAAGCTGGCCAAAGCGCAGGCGGAGTTCTACGACCGGGTCTACCGCGAGGCCCGGCGTGCCGCGCCCGACCGACAACGTGAGCTGTTGCGGGAGATGGTGCGGGCTTTCGCCGAAGAAGTCACCGGGAATTTTGACCCACGTGTCTATTCGATAGCGACGGGCGTCCTGCCGTCGGCGTTGGGTGTCCTGCTCAATGCGCTCAGCCCCTTGCGACTTCTGGAGGCGGCGAAGCATGGATCCTTCTCGTTGGACGAGCACCTTCAGGTGGGTGGCGAAGTCGAGGCTGTGCAGAAGGCTGCACAGATAGGAACCACGGTGGTGGTACCAACTCATCTGAGCAACTTTGACAGCATCATCATTGGCCTTGCCCTCTATCGCATGGGGTTGCCGCCCTATACCTATGGCGCAGGCCTCAACCTGTTCACGAACAAGCTGATGAGCTTTTTCATGCACAACGTTGGCGCCTACAAGGTCGATAGGCGCAAGAAGGCGGCGGTTTACAAAGATGTATTGAAGACCTATGCCGGATGCAGCATTGAGATGGGTTATAACAACCTGTTCTTTCCCGGCGGTACTCGCAGTCGCAGTGGCGCGGTGGAGAAGAAACTCAAGCTCGGTCTCATGGGAATGGGGCTCGATGCCTACATTCACAATCTCAGCACCGGCAAACCCAAACCCGACGTGTTCGTGGTGCCTGCCACGATCAATTATCAGTTGGTCTTAGAGGCGCAGACGCTCATCGAAGACCATCTCAAAGAGGTGGGGAAGAGTCGTTACATCATCGAGGACGATGAATTTTCGCAGGTACGAAAGATTGTCGACTTTGTCCAAAAGCTGCTTTCTCTCGAGTCAACCATTCACATCATCGTTGGCAAACCCCTCGACGTGTTTGGCAATGAGGTTGATGCCAACGGTGTTTCCCATGACCATCGTGGTCGCCCAGTCGACCGCAAGCGATACGTTTTTCAGGACGGCAAACCAGTTCACGACAAACAACGCGACCAGGAGTACACTCGAGAGCTCTCGCGCTCAGTGGTAGATGCATATGTTCGTGAAACGGTGCTGAGCTCGACGCACCTGCTCACTCATGTCGTGTTTGGGATGCTGCGCGAACGCAGTCCAGATCACGACCTCTATCGACTGCTGCGCACCGGCGGGCGCGACGAGAGCCTCGCGGTCACCGAGGTCTACGAGCGTGTTGACCGAGAGCTCGCCACCCTACGGCGGTTAGCAAACGAGGGGAAAGTGCGCCTTGACGAGTCTTTGAGCCACCGCGACACCGTGGCCATCGTCAATGAGGCATTGGCGCACCTGGCGAGCTATCATCGCAAGCCAGCGGTCGTTCGACGCGGGGATCGTTTGTTTCACGAGGATCGCAACCTTCTCCTCTATTATCAGAACCGTCTCGACAAACTCGGTCTTCCAGGCATTGAGAGGGTGTCATGAGTCGCGATCTAGACGTGTTGGTGGTAGGGGGCGGCAGCTTTGGCACCGCCTTGGCAAACATTCTAACGGGACTGGGGCGAAGGGTCCGATTGTGGGTGCGCCGCGAGGAACTCGCCGTCGAGATCAATTCGAGGCACACGAACAGTCGATACCTCGAAGGGCTGAATCTTTCGCCATCCTTGGTGGCGACGACCAACCTCGAAGAGGGAGTGCGAGGATCTCCGGCCATTCTCGTGGTCGTTCCCTCAAAAGCTTTTCGTGACACAGCCAAGGAGCTCGGAGAGTACGTCACTGGGGATCAGATTGTCGTTCATGCGACCAAAGGCATGGAGAACGGCACCTTCATGCGCATGAGTGAGATTCTGCGTGAGGAGACATGCGCAATACAGATAGGTGTTCTGTCTGGACCCAACCTCGCGCGGGAGTTGGTTGCTGGGCAGCCGGCCGGGGCACTCATAGCATCCCGTTTCGATGCTGTGGTTGATGCCATGCAGAGCTTGTTTAAGGGCGGCATGCTGCGCACCTACGGTGGCCGGGATGTTGTCGGCACCGAGGTAGGTGGTACCTTCAAGAACATTATCGCGCTGGCCGCTGGCGTTGCGGACGGTCTCGGCCTGGGCGACAACACAAAAGCATTGTTGGTGACTCGCGGGCTCAGCGAAATGGCTCGCCTCGGCGTGGTCATGGGCGCCGACGTCTTCACCTTTGGTGGTCTCGCGGGTATTGGCGACTTGATGGCCACCTGTGGATCGCCGCTGAGCCGCAACCATCAAGTTGGAGAGCGCATCGGCAAAGGTGAGACGCTTGACGCGATTATCGCGTCGATGACTCATGTGGCTGAGGGCGTTCCGACGACCAAGGCGGTTTATGAGTTTCTGCGCAGCCAAAACAGCGAGCTTCCCATTGTCTCTGCTGTCTATAAGCTCTTGTATGAAAAACTCAGTGCGAGGCAGGCATTCGACCAACTCATGACTATCCCCGTGGGTGGTGAGCTCGCGACGTTGCGATTTGAATGATGTGGACGCGCAAGAATAACTATCCGTTGGTGGTCGACAACCAACGCACCTACACCGATGACTTCGACGGCGATGTTCACGTGTGGGACATCGACAAGACGTATTTGTCGACGCATTTCTCTTCCTTGGAAGGTTTGATGCGCATTCCTGTGGAGTTTGCCATCGATAAGCGATCTATCGCCGGGATGCCGGAGATCTTGCGCGGGCTCCGGCGTGGGTCAGGCGCTGGCTTTCAGTGTGTGCCGCTCTATTTTGTCACCGCGAGCCCGCCGCAGATGCGCAGAGTCCTCGAGCGCAAGATGCTCCTCGATGGGGTTGAGCACGACGGCATCATCTTCAAGGATTGGCTTGGCACGTTTCGCAGCTTGCGACCCGGGCGGTTGCGCGAGCAGGTTGGGTTCAAGGTGACCGCGCTGTTGACGGGCCGTGGCCCGCGGCCAATGTGCCATGAGTACCTTTTTGGAGACAATGCCGAGACGGACGCGGAAGCATTCTTTCTCTATTCGCGTATCATCCACAAAGATCTGGTGGGTGCGGCCGCCGAGAGGTCGTTGCGCAAAGCTGGAGTTGCGGAGGATGACCTGGGTTGCATTCGCACGCTCATGGATACATTGCCCAGCACCCTCGGCTCGGTGCGGCGAATCTTCATTCGCCTTGAGCGCGACGTGCCACGAGAGCACTATGACCAATACAACGGTCTCGTGGTCCCCATCGCACACTCGTGTGAACTTGCTATTGCGTTGTATGGCCTCGATCTCGTTCGCGGCGACGTGGCGCAGTTAGCATGCCAGGCTGTGTGTCAGCAGGATCTCAGCGTCGATTTTGATGCTGTGATCGAAGACGCAGTGGCGCGGGGGTTGGTCAGCCAGGGACGCGCGGCCGATCTCGTGGGTTGATGGGGCGATGGAGAATTACCTCGACAATCTTCCCACCCCCGCGTTGGTCGTCGACGTCGCAGGTGTCACTCGCAATTGCCGCAACATGAAAAATCGGATGGCCGCGCATGGTGTTTTGTTGCGGCCACACATGAAGACAGCGAAGACGGTAGAGGTAGGCCAGCTCGCAACTGATGCGGGGGTCGGGGCCATCACTGTTTCGACACTGGCGGAGGCCGCGTTTTTCGCAGAACATGGTTTTCTCGACATCACCTATGCCGTAGTTATGGCAGCCGACAAGATTGCCGAGGCAGCGGATGTGCAACGGCGTTATGACGCGCAACTGACATTGTTGCTCGACAATGTCGAAACGTCGCGCGCGGTGGCCGCGGCAGCCGCGCGAGAAACGGCGCGTTTCGCAACTCTCATCGAGATCGACACAGGTGATCACCGCACAGGGGTCGACCCCTGCGCAGAGGAGCTGATCGAGCTGGGCAAGACAATCTCTGCGGCAGACAACCTTGAGCTCCGTGGTGTTCTGACCCACGCGGGACAGGCCTACGAGTGCAAGAGCCGAGCAGAGGTCGCGAAAGTGGCTGAAGAGGAGCGGCGCGGTATCGTTTTGGCGGCAGAGCGTTTGCGCCAGGCAGGTTTCGTCTGTGACGTGGTGAGTGCAGGGTCGACGCCGACAGCAGTGTGTGCCGAGTCTCTCGAGGGAATCACGGAGATGCGTCCCGGCAATTTTGTCTATTTCGACCTCTTCCAACACGGGTTGGGGGTTTGTGGACTTGACGACATCGCGGCGTCGGTATTGGCCACCGTCATCGGTCACTCCCGTGCCCATAACCACCTCATTGTTGACGCCGGCGGCATTGCGCTCTCCAAGGACAAGAGCGCCAATCGCTTCTTCAAAGATGGCGGATTTGGCTGGGTGGTGGATGCTTTGTCCGGAGAAAGGATAGCGGACCTGAGAGTGGGGGAAGTAGATCAAGAACATGGATTCATCGTCAGTGATACCACCGTTCCCTTCGAGCGAATTCCCATTGGCTCAAGAGTTCGGATTTTGCCCAACCACTCATGCATGACAGCTGCGGCCTATAGCTGTTGTTACGCAGTCGACGCAGGGGCAGGGCGAGTTGAGGGCGTGTGGCGACGTGTGGGTGGATGGCGATGGCCGTAGACATGCTCAAGAACAAGCCCAAAGCCGTCTACATCCTCGGTGGCGGTGCGGTGGGAGTGGGTTTTGCGCGGGCGATGAATTCCCATGGCGTCAACGTCATTGGATTATGGAATCGGGGACAAGCACGGGTTGAAGAACTCGGCGACGACTTCGGTTGCCCGGTTGTTACAGGCGAGTTGCCTCGCCAAATAGAACGCGCTGATCTCGTTCTCCTTTGTGTGTCAGACAGTGGATTGTCCGAGGTAGGGGCCCTGCTCGCGGCGAGTGGTTGGGTGCGACCAGGGACCGTCGTCGCGCATACCTCCGGTTGTTTGCCCTCCACCGATCTCGGCAAGATCGAAGGGGCTCATCTCGGCAGCATTCACCCGTTGGTCACCATGCCCGACGCCGTGGCCGCCGCCGCACGATTGCCGGGTGCTACCTTCGCCATTGAGGGCGACGCGGTGGCGATGGGCGTGCTCAAAGGTGTGGTTGAGCTCCTCGAGGGGCGAGCCATCGAGGTGAGCTCCGTCGGGAAGCCGCGTTACCACGCTGCCGCGGTTCTGGCCTCAAATCTTGTGGTTGCCCTGCTCGCTGATGCAGTCCGTGAGGCCGAAGCAGCGGGTGTCCATGACGCCAACAGGTTGCTCACTGGCCTTGCCATTGTGGCAGCGGAGAACGTTGCCGAACGCGGCGCGCTTGCGGCTTTGACTGGGCCAATTGCTCGCGGCGACGTGGCGACAGTCAAGCGGCACCTCGAGGCGCTCAGTGAAGAGACGCAAGAGGTTTATCGCGTGATGTCTGGGAGGGCGTTGGGTTTGGCCCGCGCCCGTGGTCTGGCGGACGAAGCCTATGTCGCTCTGGCCAAGCTGCTCCTTGCTGGCGCATGAGGACGCCAAGATACCAAGCGACGGTTTGTTGGACGCAATATTTGCGAGTGCGTCGTAAGGGACGCATCCACCAGGCGGGTCACAGGGTGGTGCCCCAGTTTCACATGCGCAGTGCGAGTCATTGATGCATTTCTCATCCAGCAAGCCCCGCACCGTCCTCAATCGCATATCTCCACAAAGAAGCCGAAACCAGAGACGCAGGTGTTGATAGAGCCGCCATCTAGGATGATCGTATGGGTGCCAGCCTCGAGTGTGCGACAGTAAAAATATGAATTATAGTATAAGTCCATACCGACCATTGAGATATCCGACAATGATTTCACACAGGTGCTCCCATTGCCGATGCATGTACTGTCGAGTGCCATCTTTGCCGTGGGAGAGTTGACCTTGTGTGCGTTGATAGTCAGCGTGGTCTCCTCAACCAAGCTCAGATGGAAAATAATATCTTCGCCTTCGTCGCGGACTCCTAGGCAGGTATCGGAGTAATCATTGCCACCACCGCAATTCGACGCAGTCACCGCGTAGCGTAGAGTTCCGTACCCATCGTCGGAAAAATCCGATGGAACTCGTATGGGAGCCAAAGCGGCATCAGAACATGTGGGCCCCGCGCTGGGTGCAGGGGCGGTGGTCTCACACGAAGCGGTTGCTCCATTCCAGACGCAGAACTCGCCGCCGGACGAGCAATCTTGGGTATCCAGAAACTCGTAGCAACCCAAGGGACTTGTCTGGCAGGTCTGGACAACTTCACCGAAACATCTCGTTGTAGCCAGATTCTCTGCAGCACAGGTATCAACGCACGGCCGACATTCGGCCGTCCCCGTGGAATCGTCGCACCCGAATTCACAGACTGTTGTGACTGGCAGGTTCTCCCCGTCGCAGTACTCTAGCGTGTTGGCATCAATGCAGCGGGCGCATTCGTCAATGTCGTTGCAGGTGGGTGCCGCGCCCGTGTTGTTGACGCACTGCCAGTAGATCACATCGCCGCAGCCGCCGTTGTCTACGGTGCATTCGTCAATGTCGTTGCAGGTGGGTGCCGCGCCCGTGTTGTTGACGCACTGCCAGAAGGTGACATCGCCGCAGCCGCCGTTGACTATGGCGCATTCGTCAATGTCGTTGCAGGTGGGTGCCGCGCCCGTGTTGTTGACGCACTGCCAGTAGGTGGCATCGCCGCAGCCGCCGTTGACTACGGCGCATTCGTCAATGTCGTTGCAGGTGGGTGCCGCGCCCGTGTTGTTGACGCACTGCCAGTAGGTGGCATCGCCGCAGCCGCCGTTGTCTATGGCGCATTCGTCAATGTCGTTGCAGGTCACACCGTCGTCGGCAAACCCGCTATCGCATGAGCAGGTGTATCCGGTGCTCGGTGGCATCTCGTCATTGCACTGCGCGTTTGTGTCGTCGGCCTCATCGCAGGGATTGTTGGCGCAGGCGTCAAAATCCGTGCAAAGCGTGCCGTCCCCCGCAAATCCTGGGTTGCAGGTACACGTGAAGCTTCCCAGCGTGTTTATGCAGGTGGCGTTCGCGTCACAATTGTGACCGATGCCATCACCGGCGCACTCGTCGTTGTCGATGAAACCGTCACCATCGGAGTCTCCCGGCACCTGCACGACTGTTGGACTGCCGCACGCGAGTTGGCCGAGGACCACGAACAGAAGACA
>MGST01000381.1 GCA_001798605.1 Deltaproteobacteria bacterium RIFOXYA12_FULL_58_15
TCCAAGACTTCGCCGACCAGGAGCGCGAGGTTGCGAAGTTGGCTCGGGAAGCCCCGAGGCCCAAGCAGGCGGAGCGGCTGGCTGTGCTCGAGGCGGAGGTCATAGAGGCTGAGAAACGGCACGTTGCGGCCGAGAAGGCTTGGGAGAAATTCGATACAAGGAACCCGTTGGGGGTGAACATCAAGGAGATGTTCAGGCTCGGCAACGCTGAGAAGGCCGCCCGGGCCGAGCTCGACGCGGCCAAACAGAAGTATTTGAAGGCATGCCAGGATCAAGAACAGCGCAGAAAACCACAACAGGACGAAGTCATACCCTACGAGAAAGCGCCTCAGCTCAATGCGCAACTCGGTGAGATGGCCCAACGCTCACGCAAGCAACCAGAGGCCAAGGTGCCGGTCATCACCCAAGCCGAGATTGAGAAGGCCAGGAAGGAAGCGTTTCCCGTCCAAAAACAACGCATCGAGACGCGCCAGGAGGCTCATGATCGATATCTGGCCGCCATGGAGAGGGTGGCCGCCATGCCAAGCAATGCGCCTCCTGAGGACGCCCTGGCGGCCAAACAGGATGTTGCCCAGGCTAAGGCCGCCCACAATCGATATCGGGTCCACGAACTGGAGGCATCGGCGAAGGTCGACGAATTGATCGCCAAGGTCAACAAGCTAGAGCGCTGGGAGCGTGTAGAAAGCCCCGTGCCGCTGCTTGAGCGCGAGGTGAAGAGGCTCACCGAGACCGTGAAGGCTCGGGAATATGCGGCGCAGAGGTACAAGCAGGCCCACTCGCTAAAAGCCAAGCTCGGCGGCGCGAAGAAGCTCGACCGCAAGACACAGGATGCCAGGGAAGAGTTGGCCGCCGCCGAGAAGAAGCTCGGCCAAGCAAGACAGGACCCCGAGGTCTTGGCTGTAAGCAAGGCGCTCGGTGAGGCTAGGCCGGAACTGGTCAAAGCCAAGGAGACTTACGCGCCTCACAGGCTCGTGCGCATGCAGGAGCTTGCGCAGACCCGGAAGCAGGAGCAGCAGAGGGAGCTCCAGCAGCAGAAGCAGCGTGGGCCTTATTTGGGGTCCCTGTAGTAACTGCACGAATATCCGGCCTTGGTGGGTAACAGTGTGTCATGGGGTGGGGTCGGTGTAGCCGACCCATCTGGTTGGGGATGGCGTTTGGATCATATGGGTCATCTGGTTCGACGTACGGTTGACCGGAGCCAAGTGCACACACTGTGGCGAAAAGATCGCCATGGACAATGCGCGCTTCCGATGCCGGTGTTGCGGTGAGCTCAAGTCTCGTCGGTCTGCTGAACAACGCTACTGCGGCGAAGCCGCTTGCCAACGAGCTCGCAAGAAAGCCTGGCGGCGCGCCAAGTACGCAAATGACCCAGACTACCGTCTCAACCAGGCGCAGAGCACGGCGGCGTGGTTGGAGAAGCAAGGCGGCACCGCGGCCTACTACCGCGAGTATCGACGTCGCCGCCAGCACGGCGGCCCGTCCGGCACTCCGACCTCTGCAGACCCATCGCCAGGCCCGAGTGCAAATAGAGACGCGAATCCGGACGATTCATCTGTCCTTTCGGGGATGTACCGCCTGGTCCCTCTTGGTGGTGCAAATAGAGACGCGATTTCGGTCCAGCTATCTGTAATTGCTATGGATTCCAGGCATTCGCAAATATCGACCCCATAGGCGTTCTCGCGTGCGTCGGCTATGGCCGGGGTCATGACGAACAAGCAATCCCAACGAAACAACCCCATTGTCGCTGACCGGGTCCGCAAGATCGGCAAGGACGGCTTCGCCTTCATCCCGAATCGATTCTTGAACGACGGCTTTTTCGCCGCGCTCCAGGCTGACGAGCTGCTGCTCTACTTCTTGCTCGTCGTGGTGGGCAACCGCCGCGGCCTCAGCTTTTACCACTACGACTCGCTATGCGACCTGCTTCGATGGCCGGTCGAGCGGTACCTCTCCGCCCGCAACAGTCTCATCGAGAAAGACCTCATCGCGTTCGACGGCACGCGATTCCAGATGCTCGAGCTGCCCGACAAACCGCCGACACCGTGCGGCCCGTTGACCGACGAGGCATCCCTGGAGGAGTGCGACCCGGCCACCATTCGCGGGCTCATTCGCGGCAGCCTGGGTGCCAATGACTGAGCTCACAATGGGGCTGCATGTCGAGCAGACGACAACCGCCCAATGCTTCGAGCTCCAAGGGGCGAGCACACCGTTGGTCACGCAGGCCAACTCGTTCTTGGAGGCGGTCGCCACCCGGGGCCTCGCCGCGATGACTCTGCGTGCTTACGCCTTCGATTTGGTCATCGTGCTGCGTTGGCTGTGCAAGATAAGCCGGGCGTTCGACCAGCTCGAGCAGGCGGACCTGTTAGCGTTCATCCGTAACGAGCAGGCACGCAACAGCCACCCCCGCTCCATCAACCGCAGACTGACCACCTTCGAGGCTTTCTTCCTGTTCGTCACCGGCCGTGAACTCCCCCGAGGCAAAGGTGTCTCGACGGCCACCCCCAACTACCGGGGTCGTGGATACGACAGGTACACGGGAGCTCATCGAATCGGTCCGGCCCCGCGTCGCGCCGTCCGAGTCAAAACGCCGAAGAAACTGGTAGAGCCTCTCCGTGCCGACCAGGTCCAAGCGTTTCTCCAGACCCTCGACCGGTATCGCGACCTCGCGTTGGTGTACCTGATGCTCTTCTGTGGCCTCCGGTCGCATGAGGCCTTGCGTTTGTGCATCAACGACATTGATGCGGACAACCAATCGCTCCTAATCAACGGCAAGGGTAACAAGCAGCGTGTGGTGCCGCTCGCTCCCATCGCGTGCACCACCCTCGGCGGCTACCTCCGTTGCGAACGGCCGCGGCATTGCCTGACCGATCGCATTTTCGTGGTTCTGCGCGGGAGCAAACGCGGCTGCCCCATGACCTTGGCGGGGTTACGCAGCTTGTTTCGCAGCCGTCGCCAGCGAATGGCTCGGCTGCACAATGCTAACCCGCATCGCTTCCGTCACACCTATGGCACAGACATGGCTCGAGCTGGTGTTGGTATGCCGGTGCTCCAGCAGTTGATGGGGCACAGCGACATCGAGATGACCCTTCGGTACATCAATCTCTCGCTCGAAGACATCGCCGAGGAGTTCCAACGGGCATCGGCCCATGTGCGCGAGCGATACAAACCATGACCTTCCGCCATCAGCTGCCACCGGTTGCTGCCGAGTACGCCGCTATCTTTCCCTACGACAAGCGTAAGGTGCGCCACCTCGTGGGTCGATTTCATACTTGGCTCAAGGCGAACGCCCTCGACACGTCGGACATCGACACCGACCTGGTCGACGAGTTCATGCAGCTCCCGTGGGCGCGCAAGCTAGCCGAATCGACCAAGAAACTGTACGACCGGCATCTCTATCGCTACGTTTGGTGGCTCGGCACCCGCGGCTATGCTCGACCGACAAAGAAGAAGACGAAGAAGGCTGTGCCTGCCTTGCCGGAGGCGGCCCAGTTGCTCATCCAAGAACTGAGGACCACCTTGAGCTCGGGCTCGGTCAAGTTCTACGAGTGCGCCCTGCGAAGTTGGTTTCAGTGGGCGGAGGTCCACGACATCGACACACGGGAGTTGACGCGCTCGAATGTGGTTGCCTACTGCAGTGTGATGCACAGCCAAGGACTCGCGGCGCAGACTCGTAGCCAATACCTCGCCAAGCTTCGGCGCTACCTGTTCTATCTGGCCGATGAGGGTCTGCTGAATGGCAACCCGATGAAGCTGATTCGACCAGCTGACTTCCCAAAACCGCCGAGCCTTCTCCCGCGAGCCCTACAGCCCGCTATCGATGCCGAAATCCGCGCGCGATTGGCGGAAGCGTCGGATATCCGATGCCGCGGACTATTGCTCATGCGACACACGGGCCTGCGTGTCGGTGAGCTTGCGAGCCTGATGTTCGACTGCGTGCACGAGGACCATCTCCGCAACCGCTACCTCAAGGTGCCTCTCGGCAAGCTGAAGAATGAACGACTTGTGCCGCTCAGCGACGAGGCCCTGGCGCTCGTTTTCGAGCTGCAGGGGCGAGGCCGGGCCGGCCGGAAGGTGTTGATCGAAAGCCCACGGACAAAGAAGCCCTTCGGTACCACTCGGTACCACGAGACCATGCGAGCGCTTCGCGACGGCATCGAAACACCGGACGGTATTCGAATCACCACCCATCGGCTGCGCCACACATTCGCCACAGAATTGCTGAGCGGCGGAATCAGCCTTGCTGCAATCCGGCAGTTACTCGGTCATCGCAGCATGAACATGACGATGCGGTACGTCAGCCTCACTCCAGACCGACTCCGGCAGGACTACCTGGCCGCAAACGCCAAAGCGCGCCAGCGGTACGGCAAAGTCCCCGAGGCACCACCCACGGCCCAGTTCGACGACCGAACCGCAGCCGAGACCATTGCCGACACCGTTCGGCAGATCAAACGCGACGCCGCAACGCTCACAAAAACGCAGAAGGCTCGTGCACGACGGGCAGTTCGTGAGCTCAAGAACCTCCGAATCGTGCTCAACGACCTCGGCCTCTGACCCCCGCACCATCATCCCCGAGTCCCGCTTGCCTCAGTGCGACTGTGACGTGAAGGCCGGATAATGCCCAGAAACTACAGCGACCCCAGAGTCAACAAGGAGACGATGTGATCAAGAGTCAGCCCGATCAGCTGCCTGTCAACTTACGCGAAGACACCTTTTCGGATCGATTCAGAGGAAACCGTTTTGAAGCTTGACAGCGCTGCAGCAAACTCCTCCGCTTTGGCCCGCGACAGCCGTTCATTGAGGAACAAGATCGTCACGAAGAAAACGCGCTGGCCGATGTACCCGCCACCAAATCCAAAAACGGTCTCTACCTTGTTCGCCGCGACAAAGTCCTGCGCGGCAATGACCTTGCGACCTTTCTGGTCGACTTCCTTCTTGGCATCCGCAACGTAGAAGACGCCACTCAAGTTTCCCACGGTCTTGGTCACTAGACTCGTATCGTTGCTGTCGATCCATGACAGGTCATTTCCCAGCTGCTTGAGAAGACGGGACATCATGGGGATCGCTTCGATGAAGGCTGCCGACACCAACGGTATACCCACATGGCCTTTCGACCGGCGGCGGTCATTCCATTCGAGTTGAGCGCCGTTGGTCGCCACGAGAGAAAGGACAGGGGTCTCTTCTTTGAGAAGATGTTTCACTCCTTTGGATTGGGTCAGAGCGTCTACGACGACTCTGTTGGGAACTGGAAGCTCGCCGTACGGAACAGTGGCGAACAACCGTGCCAGGACAACTGACTCCGCGTAGCTCGAGTAGATCGACGAAACAAAGTGCTTGGCGATTTCTTCAAAACACGCCTTGCGAGGATATCCGGCGATACTCTCATTGAGGTCCTTGAAGTCAGAGAACGTTCCCGCACTCATTTTCGCCATGGTTCCGCCTAATTTCAAAACTGGGACTGGCCACGTACCTAGCACAACGGTACGCTCCTTCCAACAGCATAACCGCAGCGCATGCCTTCCGTGCTCTCAATTCGATGGTCGCGGACGACGTCGACGTGCAAACCTCGCGAGACGAGCTGCCCATTTGTCGCGCCCTGCCAGCGGCCTCCCGTGGTTAGATGAGGCGCTGCTCACGCTGTTCACGCAATAGGTTCCGCGCAACATCGAGGCAGGGCCTTTGCACCCAAATCTCAACCGGGGCGAAGGCGCCGAACAGTGGCAATGCAGCTCGAAAAAAGCCC